>JAKAIZ010000011.1 GCA_021814065.1 Nitrospirota bacterium
GATAAGCGGCCTCGGAACCGAAGGCTATCTCCTGGCCGTCAGGGCAGCGCAGACACTCTTATCGAAATGAACCGGCTCGATGCGATAACCGATGCCCTCGGCGCAAAGGGCATCGACGGAATCATTGTCTCGGACCTGACGAACGTGCGTTACCTCTCCGGCTTCAGGGGTTCCTCGGCATGTCTCCTCGTCACCCGGAAGGCCCGCCTCTTCTTTACCGACTTCCGGTATGAAGAACAGGCGAAAAAACAGATCAGGGGTTTCGAGATCCTTATCGAAAAAGAGCCGAGGCCGCAGCTTCTTATGGAGAAGGCCAGATCGCTCGGGCTCAGGACGGTAGGCTTCGAGGCATCCGCGTCGTATGAGTTCTACCGGTCTCTCCTTCGCAAAGGGTCCCGCATCAGGGCTGTCACCAACCTGGTGGAAGACCTGCGAAGGGTCAAAGACGCTTATGAGACCGTTTTGATCGGGAGGGCGATAGACAGGGCCGAGAAGGCCTTTACAGAAGTCCTGCCGAATATAAAAAAGGGCGCAACGGAACTGCAGATTGCGGCAAGGCTGGAGGAAGGTCTGAGAAAAAACGGATGTGTGTCGCTGCCTTTTGATATAATAGTGGCTGCAGGAGCAAACTCCTCCATGCCGCATGCGCGGCCCACGCACAACAGGATCAAGGCAGGAGACCTCGTCGTGATCGACTGGGGCGGTGAGGCCGAAGGTTACTTCTCCGATATGACCAGGACATTCCTGATGCATGGATCCGGTATTGCAAAAAAGAAGGAGATTTACGAAACCGTGCTTGAAGCGAACATGGCGGCGATCGAAGCCGTGAAAGACGGAGTCCGGGCAAGGGCGATCGACAGGACTGCCCGGGATGTCATAAAAGCCGCCGGATACGCGGATTTCTTCGGACACGGCACAGGCCACGGCGTCGGGCTGAATGTGCATGAACTGCCGCGTATCTCAAGGCTGGGGAGGGAGTCGGTAAAAACGGCAATGGTCTTCACCATAGAGCCGGGCATTTATCTGCCCGGAACGGGTGGCGTACGAATAGAAGATATGGTCCTCGCCGGCAAGAGGGGCTGCACAGTGCTCACCTCGCTTCGCAAGGAACTCGAGATACTACAATGAGCTTCAGGAGGAGATGCAGGTGATTGCAACAGCGGATTTCAGAAAAGGCATGAAGATTGAATTCAAGGGCGACCCTTACGAGATCATAGAGTTTCAGCATGTGAAAATGGGCAGGGGCGGCGCCAACGTAAAGACGAAGATGAAGAACCTCAGGACGGGTTCGGTGATAGAGGAGACGATACGGTCGGGGGAAAAGTTCCCTCCTCCGGGACTCGAAGAAAAGAAGATGCAGTATTTGTACGCGCAGGACGGACACTACTATTTCATGGACCAGGAGACGTTCGAGCAGGTCCCTCTCGATGCCGAGCAGTTGGGCGACCTGCGGCTTTTCCTGAAGGAGAACACCGAGGTAAAAATCCTGTATTACAAGGGCGAGGCGATCAACGTCGAACTGCCGACTTTTATTGAACTCGTCGTCGCAAAGACCGACCCCGGGTTCAAGGGAGATACCGCGTCCGGCGGCGGGAAGCCCGCGACACTCGAAACCGGAGCGGTCGTAAGGGTACCCTTTCATATCAATGAGGGAGACACGATCAAGGTCGATACGAGGACGTCCGAATATATAGAAAGGGTAAAATAATGGAACTCGATGATCTGAAGGGTCTCATCGAACTTCTCAAGGAAACCGACATCACGGAATTGTTGGTCGAGAAGGACGGGACAAAGGTGAAGATCAAAAGAGAAAAAATATTCTCCTCTGTCGAGATACCTTTGACAAAGCCCCTATCGGTCCAGGAGACGATCATCAGAGAGACCGAAGAAGAGACCCAGAGACTGATCACCGTCACCTCGCCGATCGTCGGCACGTTCTACCGCTCGCCATCGCCCGATGCCCCGGCGTTTGTCGATGCGGGCGTCAGGATCAAGAAAGGCCAGGTGCTCTGCATCATCGAGGCGATGAAACTGATGAACGAGATCGAAAGTGAAGCTGACGGAATCCTCGTAAAGGCCCTGGTCGAAAACGGGCAGCCTGTCGAGTACGGCGAACCCCTCTTCCTCATCGAACCGGTATGAAACTGTTCAAGAAAATCCTCATCGCCAACCGCGGAGAGATCGCGGTCAGGATAATACGGGCCTGCAAGGAACTCGGTATCAGGACCGTAGCAGTCTATTCCGACGCAGACAAGGATTCGCTCCATACAAAAATGGCCGACGAGTCGATCTGTATCGGTCCGGCAAGCTCGGCACAAAGTTATAATAATATCCCGAGCATCCTCACCTCGGCGGAGATCACCGATTCCGAGGCAATCCACCCCGGCTACGGATTTCTGTCGGAAAACCCCCATTTCGCCGAGGCATGCCTCACCTCCGGCATCGCGTTCATCGGGCCATCGCCCGAATCGATCAGGCTGGGCGGCGACAAGGCCAGGGCACGGCAGGTCATGAAGCGCAGGGGCGTCCCGGTCGTTCCCGGCAGCGAGGGTGCCGTCGTTTCCGAGGAGGCCGCCATGAAGACCGCCAAGAGAATCGGCTTCCCGGTGATCATAAAGGCCTCAGCGGGAGGAGGAGGCAGGGGTATGCGGATCGCCAAGTCCGAGGAAGAACTCGACAAGCTCTACTTCATGGCACAGCGCGAGGCCCTCACCGCCTTCGGCAACGGGGAACTCTACGTCGAAAAGTATATCCCGGCGATGAGGCATATCGAGGTCCAGATCATAGCCGACACGAAGGGCAATTTCTTGCATCTCGGCGAGAGAGACTGTTCGATCCAGCGAAGACACCAGAAACTCGTTGAAGAGTCCCCCTCCCCTGTCGCGACCGAAAAATTCAGGAAGAAGATAGGCGAGTATGCGGTCAAGGCGGCGCGCGCGATCAAATACAAAAACGCCGGCACCGTCGAATTCATCGTCGACTCCGAGGGGAATATCTACTTTATGGAGATGAATACCCGGCTTCAGGTCGAACATCCGGTCACCGAGTACGTCACGGGGATCGATATCGTAAAAGAGCAGATCATGATAGCTGCCGGTTTCCCTCTCGAAATGAAACAGACCCAGGTAAAGCTCTCGGGGCACGCGATAGAATGCAGGATCAATGCGGAAGATCCCGACCGGTTCATCCCCTGCCCGGGCAAAATCACCTTTCTCTCCCTGCCCGGCGGCCCCGGCGTGCGCGTAGACACTGCAGCCTATAACGGCTGCGTCATACCGTCGCATTACGACTCTCTCGTGGCGAAGCTGATCGTCCACGGAAAGGACCGGCCAGAGGCGATCTCCCGCATGAAGCGGGCACTCGACGAATTCATCATAGAGGGCATAAAGACAACCATCCCTTTTCATAAGAAAGTGCTGAACGATCCGGAATTTTTCAACGGTAATTTCAATACCGCCTTCATCGAAAAATTCAACTCACCAGCCGTAGCAGTGAACAAATAGAAGGACGTGCCTTTAAGTGCAATGAGGGTACGCGGGTTGCGTTCCGCCTTTAAAAAAATACTTCATTTACAGTAAAATGATTTTCTCGTAACATCCTGCGACGTTCTTGTAAGGCAAAAAAGGGGTATCGATGTACCATAACGGCATATGTTTTATCACCGACAGGGACTTCTGTAGTGTTCCGGTTTATGAAGCGGCGTTTACCGTCCTGAAAGCGGGCATCACCTTCATCCAGTACAGGCGAAAGAATGGCGCACGGCGGGAGTTCTACGAAGAGGCACTGAAGTTCAGAAAGCTCACCCGTTATTTCGGCGCGACCCTCATCATCAACGACTTCGCCGACATCGCCCTTGCCGTCGACGCCGACGGCGTCCACCTCGGCCAGGAGGATCTCCCCCTGAAGGAAGCACGAAAGATCATGGGTAAGAAGATCATAGGCATCTCGACGCATGACCTTGCACAGGCTAAGGAGGCCGAGGCGGGCGGGGCTGATTACATCGGGTTCGGTCCGGTCTTTCATACCGCCACCAAGGACGCCGGCAGTCCCAGGGGGACCGAAGAGCTGAAACTGATAAAACAACACGTCGCAATCCCCGTGGTTGCAATCGGCGGGATAAATATTCATAATATTTCGTCGGTGATGCAGGCGGGCGCCAACGCGGTCGCAGTGGCATCGGCGCTCTGCAGGGGCAACGTGGCCGCCAATGCCGAACAATTCGTCGGCTTTCTGAAAGCGTTACAGACTTCATAAAAAAACAAAAGAGGTGCGAGATGATAAGAAAGATTGCCGTGGTTATGATGCTTGCGGTGGCCGTGTTTCTCGTGTCCGGTTGCAAGAAGAAGACCGACACGATACCGATCGGCGTCGCCGGGCCGATGACTGGAGACCAGTCCAAAATGGGCATGGACTTCAGAAACGGTGTGACGCTCGCCGTTGAGGAATGGAACGCCCGGGGCGGACTGTTTGGGAAAAAAATAGAACTGCTCATCGGCGATGACCAGCATGATCCCAAACAGGCGGTCTCGGTTGCGAACAAACTGGTGAATGACGGAGTAGTGGGCGTCATCGGCCATTTCAACTCGAGTTGCTCCATCCCGGCGTCCGACATCTATCACCGGGCAGGAATCCCGATGATCTCGCCGGGGTCCACGAATCCCCAATTTACCGAGAAAGGGTATACCAACGTATTCAGGGTTTGCGGCAGGGACGACCAGCAGGGCAAGGTGGGCGCGGAATTCGTCACAGACAAGTTAAAACTGCAGAGGGTAGCGGTCATCCACGATAAGACGACGTACGGACAGGGACTCGCGGACGAATTCAGGAAGGCGCTCGGACCCGGAGTAGAGGTCGTCTACTACGGGGGGATAGTCCAGGGCGACAAGGACTTCAAGAGCGTGCTCACTTCCATCCGGGAAAAGGCCCCTGAACTGATCTTTTTCGGCGGCATCTATCCCGAGGCCGGCCTCCTCGTCAGGCAGGCGAGGGAACTCGGAATCAAGGCGCCATTCATGAGCGGAGACGGCACGATCGACCCCAAGTTCATCGAGATCGCAGGGGCCAAAGCCGCGGAGGGCACGTATCTTACGTTTAGCCCCGACCCTAACAACATACCGACGGCAAAGGAGTTCATCAAGAACTATACTGCAAGATTCGGCCAGATCGGGCCGTACTCGATCTATGCCTATGACGCTGCCAATATTCTGCTGGCCGCCATCAAGGCTGCGGGCACGACGGAGGGCAAGGCGGTGATCGGGAAGCTCCACTCAATGGAATTCAGCGGCGCTACCGGAAAGGTCAGGTTCGATTCGAAAGGAGACGTTACCGGCGCACCGTATGTCGTATGGATCACGAAAAACGGACAGTTCGAAGAATACTGGAAGCCGTAAGAACAACCGGGGAGGTGTACAAGAAATGCCTTACGTAAACATAAAAATCACAAAAGACGGCGCATCGGCAGGGCAGAAGGCGCAGGTGATCAGCGGCGTGACCAACCTGCTGCGAGACATCCTCGGGAAAAACCCTCAGACGACGGTGGTAGTCATTGACGAGGTGGATACGGACAACTGGGGGATAGGCGGCGAGACTGTCACTCAGAGAAGAAAACAGGGCAAGTAGTACCGCGAGGTCTGAACACCTTGTTACTGGAGGCACCGGAAAAGTCCGGTGCACCAGAGGCAGGCGCCGCAGGGAACTTCTTGGATATGGCAGTCCTGCTCGATATCCCCGCCCTGGACATAGTCGCAGAGCGCAAAATTGCAGTCGAAGCAGAAAGGGAAACTGTAGCTGAGTACCGTCTCCCTGAATGAGCGATACAGGGGAGCGTTCCAGATACTTAAGATATCTTTCTCCCCAAGGTTCCCGAATGCCCAGGGTTTGACCTCCTTCTCCAGGCCGCCCACGTAACACTGGTATCCATGCCAAAGGAAATAGCAGGGATGCACATCCCCGTCCCATGAGACGAATGCGCCGCCAGTTTCCACAAATTCGCATCTTCTGCTGTTACGGGGGGCCATTTCCGGCAGGGTAAGATCAACGCCCTCTTCCCGCGCTGTCTGTCGCACCTCCTCAAACACTTCTTCCATTTCTTCGAACCATCCCTCATCCCTGAGGAGAAGCCTCTCCAGGTGAAGGGCTATGCCTTGTGAAGCCGCGTCATTCTTCATCAGTTCCACGAAGCCGATGATCCTCTGCTCTTCGGGGGTTTTTGAGAACTTCATGAATACGTCGAAGTAGCGCCGGACGTCCACCCCTTCTCTTCTTGCCTTTTCTTTCCAGTATTCGAAGACAGCGATGGCCCCGGCAGTATTGGTATCGTAGGCAGCCCCGCTAACCATAGCTTTATCGTAAGGGAGAAGCTGCGTGACGAGCGCGAAAGAAGCCCCCCGGCGGCCGGCCCAGCGAAGCGCGGCAGGCAGCTCCCGGATGTTGTCCCTCATCAGCACGAACTCAATGCCGACGCGAAAATCCTTTCTTCTCTCCCGCGCCTGTTCCAGGGCCGAGAAGGCAGAGTCCACCCCCTGCATCTCGCCGCCCGTCCGTATCAAGCGAAAACTATCGCATGAGACGGAATCCATGGACAGACAGATACGGTCAAGACCGGCATCAACCAGAGAGGCGGCCCTGGAACCATTCAGGAGCATCCCATTTGTCTGAAAGCCGACCCATGCACCTTCCGGCATACCTGCCTTGGCCCTCCGTATGAAAGCCTCTAACTGCGGGTGAAGAAGCGACTCGCCTATCCCATTGAGAATAAGCGCATCAAGATGCGGGAAAGCCGGCGCCAGGGCTTCGAAGGTGCCGGCCTGCATGCTGCCCTCCCTGATAGTTCCGCCGTTGTTCTGCTTTACGCACATGCCGCATCTGAGATTGCACTTTGTCGTCACCTCGACAAATAGCCGCGAGGGATACTCTGCAAGGGCGGGAGCTTGTCCCGCAGTAGCTGATGTGACGATGGAATCACGCATAGTCGCTCTCTGCTTCATTAACATATTTTAAACAACGACAGAAAATAACGGTATGAGGAGGGTCATACATAATTGGTCAATATTCCTGCGCACCAGACCTGATAAGGGAGGGCGAGTGTGAAGAAAAAGGTCCATGATCTGAGGCACCGCATGGTTCTTGGACACGTCGAAATACGTTATTTGGAAGTCACTCCTGGCAGGAGTCGCGTTTACGTGAATCACAAATGATATTTGCCGAATTTATGGACTTTTTCAGCACATTCGCCCTCCTTATACGACGACAGGTGAACTGCCTTTAGCGATGCAGTCTGATATAATCTATCTATGAAGGTCAAGATCAAGCTCTTTGCTACGTTGAGGAAATTCGGTCCGGACGAGCAGGAAGTCGAATTGCCCGACAATGCAACAGTCGAAGATGCGGTAAAACTGCTCAATCTGCCCGATAAGATCCCTCTTTTGAAAATTGTGAACGGGGAACACAGACCTCCAAAACACTCTTTAAAGGAAGGGGACGAGCTTGCCCTCTTCCCCCCTATCGCCGGCGGTGGATAGCAAGAAGGAATTCCCGTGGAAATTACAAATACGAACAAGAAAATTGAGAGCCTTAGCGTTGAGAAGGCAAAGGAATGGGTTTCAGGCAAAAAAGGGGCTGAATTTGTTCTTTTGGACGTGCGTCAGCCTGAAGAATACAAGACGGGCCATATTCCCGGGGCCATATTTATACCGCTGCCGGACCTCATAGGAAGAGTTGGCGAACTTGATCCTGCGAAGGCCGTGCTCGCCTACCCCTTTAGATAAACTTCGACCTTTCGGTCATTGATATTACAGGTCTCACCTGCTTTCTCTAGTCGCGGCCGGCGGACGCGGGCATTGAATGCTGAGTACAGCCAGAATAAATGTTTTCGTGATGACAGCGCTGATGTTAACTGACAGAAAGCCGCAGGGATGACGATCCAGAGAATTCTGTGGGGTACAAGTAGAAAAAGTTACAGAGATAGGTGGGACGATTATTTAGAGAGAAACTTTTTATGTTCGCAATTAATCATGCAGCTACAGCGCTCATCATCAAGAAGAATTTCAAAGGCACACACTCAACCCTTCAGGTCTTCGATGGTGAGATGCACTTCTCCGGTAGAAGGATTTTCGACGCTCCATCTCAATGCCCATCGCGAGACCGCGGTCTGTACCGCTTTGGAAGAGCAGGAAGGCCGGTATGAAGCCCAAGCCGCAAGCTCGAACCTCCAGTTCAGGGCCGCACGGTAACCAAACATATGGATCTTGCTGGCTGTCCCCGGGTGTGCAGGAATCAGGAGGTCGTATACGTCCCAGTCGGCGACCCCGCCCGGGGGGATGGACAAATGGGACGCTTGTGAGAACGAACTGCTGACATCCTGGACGGTCCCTCCCTCCTGCCCGAGTGTGGCGTGCGGCACTACGTCGACCACCTCGGAATCACACATATTGCGAATAGTCAGAACCGCCTTGTTAAAAGGGATCTCCCTGCCGTCACTCGCCCGTATGTGTGAAGCCACGGGCTGAAGTGAGATATCAAGACAACTGTTCCTTGCACCGGTTGCAGCGCTTTCGTCTGGCGTATCCGGCATAATGCACCCCTCCTTTCGTTTGCCTGTCAGGCTCTTGCCTTATCTGATGATACCGAAAGAAAAATCTGTCCTTTTCCTGACAACCATGCTGTATCCTGCAGTTCCCCGGCGTCCAGGGGTTTGCCATCGAGGGTGATCCGTCTGCATCCCTGCCAGAAATCCTGAGATTGCCCGGTCGCGAAGCGGATGAAATCTTCGCTGCTGATGATAACACCTTTTTGCAGGAGGCGGGGACCCAACTCAGCCATAAGGAGATTGAAGATTTTAATCTGTACAAGACCCTCTCCCCGGACACACTCTTCCTGTGTCTCGTGGTAGGTAATCCCGCTGCGAAAAGAGGAATATGTGCCTCCCCGCCTGAGCGTCGCGCCGACGAGTCCGGGCATGGCAGCCGAGAGAGCGAGGACCGAGCCGTCTTTTATCACCGCTGATTCAAGGTCATCGACCGGGCTGCCATCAAGGATAACTGATTGAATCCTTTTGATTGTCTCGATGTCAGCCCCGATTTCTTCCCTGAGAAATGAGGCAACGCTGCAGCCGGTGCGGGACCTGATCGTCACCCCCTGCTGCAAAAGCAGAAAGAAATGTGAGACGAGCGGCCCCTCCACTTCAAGCGTGATACTAGGCCACGATTCGATATTGTCTATGTCCATGTTTGTGCGTTTATTCTCTCCGTATTTCTACAGAAGGTCAATAAAAAAGGAGGGACGCCGGTCCCTCCTTTTATTAAAACGAATGTTCAGGGTCACCAGTTGAAGACCTTGTCCAGATCTTCGTCCTTTACCCCGAAGGTGACATTGTGCGGGGCAAACTTCTCTGACTTGAAATACTCCGGCAACCGGTCCTGGGCGGCCGTAAAGCCGGCCTTTGCATTGAAATCCCGCTCCATCGTAAGGACCTTTTTCCCGAGATCTGTCACGCCGTCGGCGGTAAGGTTCATACCGTAGAAAGAATTGAGCAGATCGAGAAGCGCCTGGAAGGTGTCCGGCTGGTCGAGCACTGCAAAGGCTATGAAAAGACACATGCCGGTGGAGTCGATCGCAGCGGTCGCAATCTGAAGATTTCTCGAAAGCTCAACCTGTCCCTCAGGCTTGAGCGCGTTCACGTCGCCTCCCACCTTCAGGACGTTCTGGGCAACTGCGTATCCAGCCGTGTGGTCTGCGCCCATCGGGCTGGTAGCATAGGTGACACCGATACCCTGGACAGCGCGGGGGTCATAGGCAGGCATTGCCTGACCCTTGACCACAGGCACCCGCTCGACACCATAAGCCTTGCCGGTAACAGCAGCGCCGCTGCCCAGTATGCGTCCGAGATGCGTACCTTTACCGACCTCATGTATCATCTGGATCGCTGCATCTGCATCGCCGAACTTGGCGAGACCCGCATCCATGGCAACGGCGATGGTTGCGCCCATCTCGATCGTGTCGATGCCGTAATTGTCATCCAGGAAATCCATCATCGCAATTTTGTCCAGGTCGCTGATGCCACAGTTGCCGCCATGGGCCCAGACGGTTTCGTACTCGGGCTGTTTGGTGAGGTAGTGGCCGTCCTTGTCATTATATGTGCCGGAGCACTGGATGACGCAGCCGCGGTGGCAGCCATGAGTCGGGTTAGCACCGCGCGTCTTCTCAGTTTCGGCCTGGGTCTCACCGCTGATCTTTGAGGCCCCGTCGAAGCGGCCCTGTTTGAAGTTATACGTGGGATAACCTCCGACCTCATTTAGAATGTTCGTCAGCACATTCGTGCCATAGGCCGGAAGTCCCTGGCCTGTTACTGCATGGCTTTTGAGGCCGTCGACGAACCTCTTGTTTGCATCCTTGAATTTTTCCGGGTCCTTTGGCACCCGCATCTGCATAGTGACTGCTGGGCTGCCCGGAGTCGATCCTCTAACGATAGTGTCATCGAGGACTATCACCTTCACACCTTTTGAACCCATAACAGCCCCCAGGCCGCCGCGCCCGGCATGGCGGGTAGGCCGTAATTCCATATCCGTAAATGCCACTGTTGCGGAGGCCATCTTCATCTCGCCGGCAGGTCCGATCGAAATGCAGCAGATCTTCTCGCCGTATTCAGCCTTCATCTTTGCGACAAGATCATAATTGGGGAGCATTTTAAGACTGTTGTCGACTGAGATCTTTACCCCATCCTTGTTGATAAAAACCTTGTAAAGGTCGTTGTTTTTCGGTTTCCCTTCAAGCACAATTGCGGCATACCCCAGACGTGCCAGTACCTGAGACGGCTGCCCTCCGGAGTTTGCCTCCTTAATGCCGCCGGTGAGCGGACTCTTGCCACCCACAGAAATTCGGCCGGACATGGCGCTTGCGGTCCCGCTCAGGAGTCCGGGGGCTATGACCAGCTTATTTTCGGCCCCCAGCGGATGGCATAACGGCGGGACTTCCTTCGAAACAATTGCCGAGGTCATGGCCCTGCCCCCAAACCCGGCATACTGGCCCAACGGTACTGAACTTGTCTTGGGACCGCCGTCGGCCCCCATGTCGATTCTCAGAATCTTATCCATATGTTCCTCCCATTCATTTGAGAAGCCTTTGCGTGATTCCCATTCTCGCGTAACGAAGCGGGATTTTGCCAGCCGTAAAAATTGATATTCAAAAGCTGTTTTAAGCCCTCTCTCCAAACTATAGATGAAGGGAATCGATTTGTCAAATGCAAATAATTCATATGATGTAAACGCAAGAGACCCACCAAAAGGAGCGCTCACGTCGATATTTCGCGGGAGAGTCATGAACCAATCCGCAAGCTTTCCCCTGATTCGGGGGGGGGTAGGATAAGAAGGCCTGAGCACAAAACAAAGGCAGGGAGGCGAGCCTTCCTGCCTTTGTCACAACTTGTTTCTTAACTGAGGTGTTTGTTGACCAGTTTCGTCATCTCGAACATCGAGACCTGTTTTTTCCCGCCGAATACGGCAGCCAGGTTTGCATCGGCGTTGATGTTCCTCTTGTTCGTCGCATCCTGAAGCTTGTTCTTCTTGATGTAAGCCCAGAGCTTCTTGGTGACCTCGGTCCTTGGAATCGCTTTACTTCCTACGACCTTAGCAAGAGCATCGCTCGGCTGCATCGCCTTCATAAATGCGGGATTCGGAGTTCTCTTCTTTGCGACCTTCTTCACGGGAGCCGCCTTTTTTGCCGGCTTCTTGGCTGCCGCTTTCCCCTTCGCCGCTGTCTTCGCAGCTGTTGCCTTCTTGACCGGCTTCTTCGTCGCTGTCTTCCCCTTTGCTGCCATCATTTTCCTCCTTGATGATTTGGGATTCAGGATTCTGCCCTCCCGGTGTCAGGAGTGCATTTGCATAGAATTATACAACAATTCAATTCTAAAATCTTCCAAAAACTGTCAAACTGCCGGTATCGGGGGGGCCGGCCCATCCGATTCGGGAAATACGCTCCCGGGCCTCTTTCTTCCACAAAGCGCGTCAGACAGTCGATTCTCCACGTGGCGTACAGCCGTATTCCGTGGTATAAATAAATATGACGGTCCGATCAGATCGTCGGTGGACCGCAAAAAAGGGGGAGAGAGATGAAAAAACTGCTTTGCACCGCAACAATATTGGCGGTTTTTTTTGCTTTGGCGGCAACGCAAGCCGAGGCCGAGGATGATTACACCTTTGTCTCGACCCCGGGGGGTACCCGGATCTGTCTCGGCACATGGATACCGCCACGCGCCGTAGGTCTGGCCGGCGAATGCCGGGGAGAGGTCATGACTTTTTCTCAGCTCTCTGCAGTGTCGACCAAACAGAGCGCCGACAGGCTGGATCAGGTGGTTCTGTCTCTCGAGGCGATCGACCAGAAGATGGCGATCAATAACGAGCAGATCAGCCGGCTTATCAATGCCACCGTCAGCACCCAGGCGTTGATCGACCGGCAGGTCAGTCAGGCCGGTGATTTTCTGCGTGAGGCGATTACACGGAGATTCGATGCGCTGCCCCAAGAACTGCTCTCAAATGAGTCATTCAAGGAAGAGCTGTCAAAGCTGAAAGAAGACATTCTGACTGAAGTCGAGAAGAAGTTCCCGGCCAGGCAGTCTCCTCCGGCAAAATAAGCGCGCTTCCGATTGTTGTCAACACTTTTTTTCTGTGATATACAGAGAACAAAAGGAGGACACCATGAGCCCAGAGAATTTTTCCCGCAGGAATTTCCTGAAGGCGGCCGGGGCGGTCGCCGCGATGACGGCGGTTGGAGGATTTCCGGCACAACTTTTCGCCTACGAACGGAGGATGGCCCGGTTTCCGGAGAAGACCGACCTGATTCTCCTCACTTCGAGACCGCCTCAGCTCGAAACCCCGCTTTCATATTTTAAAGAGATGATCACCCCGAACGAGGCGCTTTTCGTCCGTTGGCATATCGCGAATATCCCGACCTCGGTCGACGTGAACGAGTGGAGGCTGAAGGTGGGAGGCAACACCGAAAAGGAACTTGAACTTTCGATGGCCGACCTCAAGAAATTCGAAAAGGTCACCTTCACCGCGGTCATCCAGTGCTCCGGCAACGGACGGAGTCTCTTCGTCCCCCCTGTCGCTGGAGGCGAATGGGGCGACGGGGCTATGGGCAACGTCACATGGACCGGCGCAAGGTTACGGGACATTTTAAATTCCGCCGGGCTGAAGGCAGGCACGGTCGACGTCTCCTTTAACGGCCTCGATAAACCGCCTCTACCTACAGTCCCTGACCTTGTCAAGAGCCTGCCCGCAGATAAGGCGATGGAAGAGGACCTCATCGTCGCATACGAGATGAACGGAAAACCGCTCACGATGCTGAACGGGTTTCCGGCGAGACTTATAGTCCCGGGCTGGTATGCCACCTACTGGGTAAAGTCTCTCAGCGACATCACTGTGCTGTCAAAACCCTTTGAGGGCTTCTGGGTAAAGACAGCATACCGCATCCCCGAGACCGACTGCGGCTGCGTACCCCCGGGGACCACGCCGAAGAAGACGGTACCGATCAACCGGATGACTACAAGGTCGCTGATTATCGACCCATCCGGTTCTTCCGAACTCACACTAAACAAACCGGTCACGATCATGGGCGTCGCCTTCTCGGGCGGACGGGGCGTACAGGACGTGCTCGTTTCGGTCGACGGAGGAAAGAGATGGGAGGAAACGCGGCTGGGTGAAGACAAGGGCAAGTATTCCTGGCGACAGTTCTTCTACGAATGGAGGCCGACAAAGCCGGGCAGATATGACTTGATGGCGCGTGCTACCGACACGATCGGCGAATCGCAGCCATTCGAGGGCCTCTGGAACCCAGCCGGCTACCTCTGGAACAAAGTAGAAAAAACCGAAGTCGTGGTGAAATAGGAGGGGCCATGAAAAAACTCATTATTCTATCGCTCATGGTCGCAGTCGCCGGGTTAGCGTATGCGGCAGAGAAAGACGCCGTGCACTCTATTGAGATTCCCGTGGTCAAGACCGAGCTGAGGGCCGGTGAAGGCATGGATACGACCGAGAAGTATTGCTCTATCTGCCACAGCCTCGACTACATCACCATGCAGCCGAAATTTCCGAAGGCCACATGGACTGTAGAAGTAAACAAGATGATAAAGGTGATGGGAGCGCCGATCCCGGAAGCAGATGCAAAAGTCATTATCGACTACCTGACCGCGCAGTACGGGACAGGAGGTTAAATCTAATATTGGACAAAAGCCGGGCAGCAAAGCCGAAAAAGTCTTGTAATGACGACATGATTTTGTATGGCTTTCACGTGGCCGCAGTAGTAATATCAGGCACCTGTGAGGTAAACTCTGATGCTAGAGGGCAGATATGCTGAAAAACGCCATACAAGATTGTGATTCACGTAAACGCAAATCCGGCGCATAGTGTTTTCTTCAAAAGGAGGTCTGGTAAGTCTGTTGTTTTCAGCGGAGCCTCAACTATGGCTGTTTTTCAGCCCATCCGCCCTCTTTTAGATATTTTTGTGTACAATTGAACGGTAAACACCAAATCCAAAGGAAGAGCTGGGGGGACAATTGAATATCGGGATAATAGGCTCTGGCAAGATGGGAAGCGGCCTCGGCAAATTGTGGGCACAGAAGGGACACCACGTCTTCTTCAGTTTTTCGAGGGACCCGAAGAAACTAGCGGCGCTCGCGCAATCAAGTCCCGGATGCCGCGCCGGGTCGCCGGCTGAGGCGGTCGCCGCAAGCGACGTCGTGCTGCTCTCTACAGGCTGGGCCGCAGTGGAAGAAGCGCTGCAGGCTGCCGGCGAAATAAAGGATAAGATCGTCATCGACTGTACCAATCCCCTGAAACCCGACCTGAGCGGCCTCGCTGTGGGGACCACAACCTCAGCGGGAGAGGAGGTCGCAAAACTCATCCCGCATTCAAGGGTGGTAAAGGCATTCAACACCGTCTTCGCCGAGATCTATCATTCCGAAACACGCCTGTTCGGATCGCGCAGACCTACCATGTTTATCTGCGGCGATGACGCAAAGGCAAAATCGACCGTATCGGCGCTGGCAAACGAGATCGGATTCGAGCCGATAGATGCGGGGCCTCTTGCCGATGCGCGGTACCTCGAACCTCTCGCGATGCTCATGATCCAGCTGGGTCACAAGCAGGGTCTGGGCACAAACATCGCACTCAGTCTCATACACCGCTGAGGGGCGGATCGTCTTGTCTCAACCCGGAATAAAGCAGTCGGAAGAGCGCCTCGCTCTAAAGGCCGCTCTTCGCCGCTTTTCCGACCGCAGGAATCCAGGTTCAACGCTCTTCTGTCTGGTGTATAATACTCCATTCTCTTAATCCTTACCGGTACAAGAATACGCAGAACCAAGAAGGCGGATGTGATGAAAAAAGTCCATAATCAGTCCTCCTCGGGCGGATCCGCCGGGTGCGGACGGCCCCACACGGCCCCTGGATGGGGCCTGCCAACCCTTTCCGGAAATCATATATGGTTGTCTCTGCGTTTACGTGAATCACAATCAAATCCCGCCGCTTTTATGGCTTTTTTCAGCATGTCCGCCTCTACGGTATGCAACATCAGGGTTATCCATCCAGCGCACTGGAGTCAGACAATATGAAGACACAATCTGACATCGCGTATGACACCCCGGCCTTTCCGAGGCAGAGGCAGCCGAGAGGCTGAAGAAAGAGGGCTATAACGAACTCCCCTCGGCAAAGAGCCGCAGTTTCTTCGCGATCGCCTTCGAGGTGGTGCGGGAACCGATGTTCCTGCTTCTGATCGGGGGCGGCGCGATCTATCTGCTGCTCGGAGACGTGCAGGAGGCGGTAATGCTGCTCGGGTTCGTCTTCGTGGTGATGGGGATAACCCTTTATCAGGAACGGAAAACGGAGAGGGCGCTTGAGGCGCTGAGGGACCTTTCGAGCCCGAGGGCCCTGGTGATAAGGGACAGCCTGCAAAAAAGGATCGCCGGCCGCGAAGTCGTTCGCGGAGATATCATCGTCGTATCCGAGGGGGACCGCATACCTGCCGACGCCATATTGGTCTCTTCGGTAAATCTCTCTATCGACGAATCACTGCTGACCGGGGAATCCATACCTGTCCGGAAGGCCGCTGCGACAGGACCCGTCGCGATCACGCGGCCGGGAGGGGACGACCTGCCGTTCGTCTATTCCGGGACCCTTGCGGTCCAGGGATACGGCGTCGCCAGGGTCGAAGCGACCGGCCTGAACACGGAACTCGGGAAGATCGGAAGGGCCCTGCAGTCCATCGAGTCCGAACAGACCCTGCTCCAGAAAGAAACAGGATCACTCGTGAGGAGGCTCGCCCTGATAGGTCTGACCCTCTGCACGCTCGTAGTGGTCGTATACGGACTGACACGGCACAACTGGCTGAACGGACTGCTTGCCGGCATCACCCTCGCGATGGCGATGCTGCCGGAGGAGTTTCCCGTGGTGCTGACGATCTTTCTCGCCCTCGGCGCCTGGAGGATCTCCAAAAAGCGCGTGCTTACGCGGAGGGTCCCTGCGGTCGAGACCCTCGGGTCGGCCGGCGTACTCTGCGTGGACAAGACAGGCACCCTGACCCTCAACCAGATGGCGGTGCGCGCGGTATTCGCAGGCAACAGGCTTTATATCATTGACGGTAATGCAGGGGCGATCCCCGAAGACCTCCACGAGACAGTCGAGTTCAGTATCCTTGCGAGCCAGGTCGACCCTTTCGATCCGATGGAAAAAGCGCTCAGGGAGCTCGGTGACAAAACGCTCTCCAATACAGAGCACCTGCACGCGGACTGGACGCTCGTGCAGGAATATCCCCTCTCGAAAAACCTCCTCGCCATGTCCCGCGTCTGGAGGTCCGTTGATCGCAAAAACTACGTGATCGCCGCCAAAGGCGCCCCTGAGGCGATCTTCGATATCTGTCACATGGATGAGAAGGAGGTAAGAGCGCTTTCGGAAAAGATAAACGCAATGGCCTCCGAAGGCCTGAGGGTGCTTGGCGTCGCAAAGGCCGCCTTCGACGAATCCGCCCTGCCGGACGGCCAGCATGATTTCCGGTTCGTATTTCTCGGGCTCATAGGACTCGCCGATCCGGTACGTCCCGGCGTCGCCGAAGCGATAAGGGAATGTTACGCGGCGGGCATCCGGGTCGTGATGATCACCGGCGATTATCCGGTCACGGCACAGAACATAGGAAAACAGATAGGGCTGACAGGACTGGAGAATGTGATCACCGGCCATGAACTCGACACCATGGACGACACTGAACTGCAGAGAAGAATCGGGAAAGTGAATATCTTCGCCCGGGTGGTTCCGGAGCAGAAGCTAAGGCTTGTCAACGCGCTCAAGGCGGTCGGCGAGGTCGTGGCGATGACCGGCGACGGCGTTAATGATGCTGCGGCGCTGAAGGCGTCCAATATCGGCATCGCCATGGGCGGCAGGGGCACGGATGTTGCCCGTGAGGCCTCCGCGATAGTCCTCCTCGACGACGATTTCTCCTCGATCGTCCAGGCCGTGAGGATGGGCAGGAGAATATTCGACAACCTCAAAAAAGCGATGGCCTATATTTTGGCTGTGCATGTTCCGATCGCAGGCATGTCTCTGCTGCCCGTGCTTTTCAACTGGCCGCTTGTGCTTCTGCCGGTGCATATCGTATTTCTCGAACTAATCATCGATCCGGCCTGCTCGATAGTTTTCGAGGCGGAGCCGGAGGAAGCAAACGTCATGCACAGGCCCCCGCGGAACCTCAGGGACCCTATGTTCAACAAACGTACAATCGCCTTCAGCCTGCTCCAGGGAGTAAGCGTGCTCTGCATCGTGCTGGCGGTGTTTGTTGTCGCGATCTACCGCGGGCAGGGCGCGAACGAGGCGCGGGCGCTCAGTTTCACGACGCTTATCATCGCGAACCTCGGCCTCATCCTGACCAACCGTTCATGGACGCGCACCATATTCGACACGCTCAGGTCGCCGAATACCGCCTTCTGGTCGGTACTGGCCGGCGCCCTTCTCGTCCTCGGCTTCGTAATATATGTCCCCTTTCTCAGGCAGCTTTTCCGCTTCAGTTATCTTCATGCTGCGGACCTCGCGATCTGTCTTGTTGCAGGCGTGGTGAGCGTCTTGTGGTTCGAAGGGTTCAAGGTGATCAACAGGGAAAAGAACATCCTCACCTGAGCAGACCGGCGCCTGCAGGCCCGTCCCGCCACCCCGGGTCTGTGATACAATTACCTATGCCGTACGTCGATATAGTATTCCCGGTCAATCTCCATCCCCTGACATATAAATGTCCCGAAGGTCTTGAGGGACAGGCAAAAGAAGGCATGATCGTTTCCGCTCCTCTCAGGAACAGACTGGCAACGGGTATTATAGCGAAACAAAACGCCTCTCCTCCTTCCGGGCGGGCCAGGGAGTTTGCAGCGCTCACCGGAGATTCTCCGGCACTCAGCAAGAGTCTGCTTAAGCTCCTCTCCTGGATGTCGGACTATTATATCGCCTCCGCAGGAAGCGTGCTTCAACAGACGATGCCGAAGGAACTTTTTGTTAGGACAAAGGCAAAGACATCGAGAAGGGTCCCGTCCGGAAAGACAATCGAAATTTCCGACATCCCGCAGGAGGAGATCGCGCCGATATTAAGTTCCGTAGCAGAAAAAAAATACCGCGCTTTTCTGGTCCATGCGCCTTCCGTCGCCCACGAGTATTCCATGATGTCGGGACTGCTCCGATCTTCGCTGCAAAACGTCCTGGTGATTTTACCCGAGATATCCGGAGCAGACGCCTTTTATCGTTCGGTCAGGGACGTCCTCGGAGAAAGGGTCTGCCTCCTCCACAGCGACATTTCGAAAGGACTGCGGTCCGAGGCGATAGAAGGGATCATCTCCGGAAGGCACGACATCGTTGTCGGGACCAGGGCCGCCCTCTTCGCGCCGATGAAGACCGTCTCCCTCATTGCGGTCCTGCAGGAACATTCCGCTTCATACAAACTGGAAGAGGGCATCAGATACAACATCCGGGATGTGGCGGTGATGAGGGGGTTCCTCGAAAAAGCGCCTGTGGTGCTATCTTCTGTCACCCCATCCGTCGACTCTTATTTCAACGCCCTCACCGGGAAATATGTTCTGCTGTCCCCCCCTTCCCTGACAAAACGGCAGAGGATCACGATCGTCGACATGAGATATGCCAAGAAAGTCCGGCCCGGAATCTCGAAAGAGGTGGTCGATGCGGCAAGGAGCAGAATCAAGTCGGACCGGAAGATCATGTTCGTCATCAACAGGAGGGGCTACTCGACCCTTCTGCTCTGCGCAGAATGCGGCCACCGGGAGACCTGCGACAACTGTGAGATCCCACTCGTCATGCATAAGGATGAAAAGACGCTCAGATGCCATTATTGCGGCTCGGTCCGCGTCGTGCCAAACCGGTGTGCGCGGTGCGGAAGCATCCACCTCGAGCTGCTCGGGGCTGGCACACAGAAGATGCAGGAGGAACTCGAAGGCCTCTTCGGGGTCGAGGCGGTCAGGTTCGACAGCGACGAGGTGAAGAAAAAGACCGGCGCCCGCGCCCTCCTGAAGCGTCTTTCGGAAGACCCGGCCAAGGTGATCGTCGGAACGAAGATGATGACGAAACGGATCGGCGCGGCCGGGGATTTCTCGATGGCCGCCGTCATGAATACAGACGTCTCGCTCAACTTCCCGGATTTCAGGGCGTCGGAGAAGGCGTACAGGGAATTATCGGTGATTGCCGGCCTCATCGAACCCGGCGGCGAAGTTCTGGTCCAGACGAGGTTCGCCCGGCACAGCCTCTTTAAATACCTGAGGGCAGGCGATTATCCGTCTTTTGTGAAGGAGGAACTCGCGGCCCGAAAAGAGCTTTCCTATCCGCCCTATTCTAAACTCGTGAATATCACGGTCACAGGGAATGCGAGGCTTGCGGAGCCCATAATGAGGATAATCAAGGGACTCTCCGGAGACATAGAACTGCTCGGGCCGACTCGCTCCAAGAGCAAACGGGGAGAGGAGGAATTCTCAGTCCTCCTCAAGTCAGGCAGCAGAAAAGCGCTGAATCAGGCCGCACGGTCCGTAATGGAGAAATACAGCGAAGTGAAGGGGATAAAGCTCGTGATCGATGTAGACCCGGCCTGAGTCTTTCGGGACACCTCCTCTTTCCACACTCCGGCGGATTCGCCGAGGAGAAAAGATAACTCCCCCGGCTTCATGCCTGCCGGCAGGCAGGCATGATACTAAGAAGTAAGACCCTGTGCGTCATTCCCGCGAAGGCGGGAATCCAGTGTTTTAAATGTGTTCTGGATTGCCCGATCAAGTCGGGCAATGACGATGACGGTGGCTTTACCTAACGTTGCATAAAGTGTGTGTATTTAGGCCGTCATTCCCGCAGTCTTTAGGCGGGAATCCATTCTTAAGAAAACATGGATGCCTGACTGAGAACCTCGGGCATGACGGAAAAAGAACTATGCCCTGGAGGTAACATTCGGTGAACTCCAACATAAGGGGTGTCATCAGGCTCAAAAGCCCGTCAATCAGGCTTTTGTGGCTGTTAATTTACAATCTTTATGCAACTGGATGGTGTAGTCGTAGTACTCGACGTGGACCTCCGCAGGACCGTTGAAAATACTTTCATAAACGGCCTTTATCTCACTCCAACCGCGCTTAATGCTGCCCAGAGGGTTGTCCATCGCAATTTCATCCGACTGCGCCCAGTTCTCCGCCATCATTTTCATGTTGCGTGAGTTGAAGGCGTCGGGGAAAAACCACCAATTCTTCTTGATAAAAGAAAGAGACTGGCCTACTGCCGTGTATTGTTCTTTCGTTAAGCCTTCCATTTCTTGAATCTGCTTAGCATTTAGCCCACTGCGGTCATATGTTATATCTTTGTTTAATAGATTTTTTAATCTTATTGCCTCTTCGACGGTCATCTTGCTTGACTCATTGTCATCCATATAACCCCCTTCGACTTCCTAATTTATTGGCCCAACATTCTTTTTTATTTTTCTTCTGTATTCTCTGACTTTTTCCATTCTGTCCTGCCCTCAAGCGGGAAAAGTGAGGGTAAATGCCCCGCTTTTGCCCGTACAATTCTGTATAGCATCGTCCAAGGCTGAATTACACCGCATCCGCATAATTGTGCCATTCTATTATTGCAAACGAGGGAAGTCATGAAATGGTGGTCTTCTTATGGGTATTTGCAGGCATATATCCCTCCATTGAGTTCCATGTCCCCCACAACACAACAGTTATTTTATACTCCTCCGGTCAGATAAGAGTCAAGACCCTACACCAAAAAAAACCAGGTTTATTACCTGTCGCCACGGCACTTAAGGACTTAGAAAACATGGATTCCCGCCTGCGCGGGAATGACGCGATGAGTTCACATAATAAAAAACTCTATTTTGAGATAGGTTCTAGTGCAGAGGTTTGGCTCCCCGGGATGAAAACCGCTGGACGCTAATACCGGCAGGCTCGATGCCGTTGTTGTGCGTCGCTTTTATTTTGGAATTCATATTCCCCAAATGTACTGGACATCCCCATTGCTTATTAAATTCTCCACTTCAAAATCACAACCGATAATTGAGCGCGTCTCTTTTCAAGGAAGCATTTTTAAAATCCCCCTCTGCCCCCCTTGGGGGGGCTTTGTCTCAGCCACATGATTTCCTAAAGACCCAAAATATTTTCGCCGCGACGGCCATGCCAACTCGCAGGGGCAATTCCCAGGCGCCCTTCACTCCTCACCGGCCTCGTCGGGCAGGTCATAGACCTCGTCCTCCAGGATATCCACGGTCTCTCCCCTTTCGCCAAGTTCTCTGAAGATGAACGGCTTTGTCGACGTCGGCACCTTCGGGTCCGCGTAGAGGTCCTTGAGGTCCGGGGTCCTCATAGCCCTGATGAACTGATCGGCCTGTCCCATCGGCGTGTAGAAGTTCCTGATCAGCGCGAACCGGATGTAATAGCTCAGGGCCCATTTCGGATGAGACGCGATCATTCTGACGACCGCCGGTTTCACACCGGTCTTGTTGATAAGTTTGTAAAGATGGGCCTCGGTCAGCGCCGGACTGTCCAGACAGACGCTTATCACCCTCTCATCCCCGCTTGCCATAAGGGCAAGCAGGACATTCGTGCCCGCCCTTCTTGCCAGTGCGGTCTTGTTTCCCACCGGCATGGCGGGTATCTTTTCGGAGATCTGCTGCTCCACCTTCTGGCGTATGTTGATATGGATGCGCTGGTCTTTCGCGATGTCGGCCAGATCGAATATCCGCATGAACTTCAGAAGGGAAAACGCTGTCCTCTGCGGCGTCTTAGGGTTTTTGCATATTGCAAGCTTCAGCGGATAACTGTTTTTGAAGCGCACGTCAGAGGCGAGAAAACCGAGCGTCTCGGCGGCGACGGTCTTCCTCTTGGCGATAAAGACCGCCATTTCGTCGGTAAGGTTCCTGTTCAGGGCGGCCCTCGATACGACTTCAGGGTTCGCGTCCCTTACCGCGCTCCAGAGCTCTTCACCCTGCCCTACCGAAGCGGCCCTCATTCTATCTTCGAGAGTCAGCATGGTCTATTCTACTCAAATTATTCTCAGTTTTCCCGCTTGTCATTTTGATGATTTAACACTACCATGTAAGAAGAGGGCACGGTCCGGAGCTAAGAGAAATGGCCGGCCCATCATCTCACACGGGAGGAATGACATGGATATCTATGACTACGCGATGCAGATGGAGAAAGACGGCGAAAATTTTTACCGCGAGCTGGTGGCGAAAACATCAAACCGCGGCCTGAAGACGATCCTGGGGATGCTTGCAGACGCCGAAGTGAAGCATTACAAGCTCTTTGAGAATATGAAGCGTCATGACAAGGTACATGTAGCAGATACGCCGATACTCGTAGACGTAAAAAATATATTCATCGAGATGAGGGAGAAGAAACAGTTCGATGCCGACGTCTTCCAGGCCGAACTCTACCGCAAGGCCGAAGAGATAGAGCAAAAGACGCGCGATTTTTATCTCGAAAAGGCGGAGCAGGTCGACGCTTCACAGAAGGAGGCATTCCTGAAGATCGCCGATGAGGAGAGGAGACATTACATCGTCCTCGAAAACCTCATCAACCTGGTGAACCGGCCCGATATCTGGCTGGAAAACCCGGAGTGGTACCACCTGGAAGATTATTGACCACGTCGCCACCGTACGGACGAGAGCAGTCATGCTTAATAACGCCATACAATCGGCAAAATATATTTCTGATTCACGTAAACGCGCAGCAGACGCATGGCATTCTCATTAAAAGGTAGGCCGGCACGTCTCTTGTTGCTCAGCGGGGCCTCGACTATAGCTGTTTTTCTGCACGCCTGCTCTCTTTCGGATGGTATTTGTGCAATTGTGAGGAAAACAGGGAACTGCGCTATGCGTCTTTCTTGCCCTCTGTTTTTGCGCGGACGCTTCCCGTGATAAAATCCATTAGATCTCTCTTGTCCTGGTCCGTCATGTTGCGAAATGTCGCCCCGTAGGCATAGAGCGCACCCGGATGGTCCGATCTCCTGCGGACGATGTCGGCTTCCAGGATAAAGCGCCTTCTGGTCTTTGGGCTGACAAAGCTGATGACGACGCGGCGGTGCTCGGCGATCTGTTCGTTGCATTCGAAGGCAATACCGGTTTCGCTGAAGTCCAGAGATTTTCCGAAATACTTCCTTCCGTCTCCTTCAGGCTGCACGCCGATCAGTAACTCATACATACGGCGATGCGCCCTCTTCTGGATCCCGGCAAGTCTCGAAATCACCTCGGATTTTTCCACCGGAAGCCTTAAGGCGCTTTCCTTCTCCATCCCTGCAGCCGTCAGCCCAGCGGCGGAGATCCCGGGTGGCAGGAAAACCACCCTCGGAATTTTTCCAAAAAAAGAATTCCCCTTCAAAAAAGAGAGGTCTCTCTTCAAATTGGCAGGGTCGGCATCGGCAGCCAGCAGAATCACGTCGGGCGTCTCGCGCGACCTCATCGCCTCCATCACCGAACCGAACTCCAGGCACTGCACCACATCCGATAGGTATGACCTGATCGGTTTCAGGTCGACACCCGACGGATCAATAAGAAAGATCTTCTCCACTGCGTCCCTCCAAAATAGACCCTACCGTTGGGGTGCCGAAGGCAGGGGCGTTGCGCCAAAGAGTCCCGAAGGATTTCGGGATTCTTTGGCGTTTTTCAGCATGCCGGACCCTATCTCTCGGCATCAATGGGGGGTAAACTTTTCTTCTCGGCTACCCCTCCGGCGTCCATTTCGCGAGATGTTTGAGGTATTTCCATCTCCTTTGCACATTCGCCTCCGCCTGCTTCATGAGCTCGGCAGCAAGCTCGGGATTGCTCATCTTCAGCGCACGGTACCTGTTCTCCTTGTACGCGTATTCCTCAAACGTCATCGTCGGCTCTTTGCTGTCGATAATGAGCGGACTCTTGCCCTGGGCCTCGAGTTCGGGGTTGAAGCGGAAGAGGGGCCAATGGCCGCAGGCAACAGCCTTCTTCTGCTCGTCAATACCTTTGCCCATGTCTATGCCCTGCGCAATACAGGTCGCGTAACAGATGACGAGGGAGGGCCCCTTGTATGCCTCGGCCTCTGAGATCGCCTTTATCGTCTGGGCGGGATTTGCCCCAAACGCTATCTGGGCTACATAAACATTCCCGTAAGTCGTCATAATTGCGCCGATGCTCTTTTTCGGGGTCCTCTTTCCTCCAGCGGCAAACTGCGCCAGGGCGGCAAGAGGAGTAGACTTCGACATCTGTCCGCCCGTATTCGAATAAACCTCTGTATCCAGAATCATGATATTCATGTCCTCACCCGAAGCGAGGACATGGTCGAGGCCGCCGTAGCCGATATCATAGGCCCACCCGTCGCCGCCGATTGCCCATACCGATTTCCTTACCAGATAATCGGCAAGAGAAAAAAGGCTCTTCGCCTCAAAGGAGCCGTCGCCTGAAATCAGGCGCTTCAGCTCTCCTGCGCGGCTGCGCTGGTCCTCAACGCCTTTCTGCGAGGACTGATCGGCATTTCTGATCGAATCGAACAGCTCCCGCGCCCCGGAATATTCCGGCTTAGCTCCGAGCCGGTTAAGCAATTCCAGAGCCTGCGCATTGAACTTGTCCACCGTCTGCCTCATTCCGAAGCCGAATTCGGCGTTGTCTTCAAACAGGGAGTTGGCCCATGCCGGTCCCTTTCCGTCGGCACGCTTAGTGTAGGGCGTTGTCGGCAGGTTGCCGCCGTAGATCGAAGAACAGCCGGTGGCATTGGCGATAAGTAGCCTGTCGCCGAAGAGCTGTGTCAGCAGCTTGATATAGGGCGTTTCACCGCATCCTGCGCAGGCGCCGCTGTACTCAAACAGGGGCCTTACCAACTGGCTTCCCTTGATCGTGGCCAGATTAAACCGCGCGGGGTCGGTCTCAGGAAGGGAGAGGAAGAACGCATAGTTGGCAACCTCCTGCGCCCGCAAGGGTTCCTGCAAGCTCATATTGATCGCCTTGAAATTGGGGATTTTGTTGCCCTCGGCGTCCTTCTTGAATCCCGGACAGACATGGACGCAGGAGCCGCATCCGGTGCAATCCTCCGGCGCAACCTGCACTGTAAAGCGCATACCCTTGAGCTCATTGCCCTTCGCTTCGGCCGATTTGAAGGTCTCAGGCGCACCCTTCAGAAGGGAAGGATCATATGCCTTGATCCTTATCGTTGCATGAGGACAGACAAAGGAGCACTGGCCGCACTGGATGCAGATGTCCGGCTCCCATACGGGGATATGAACGCCGATGTTCCGCTTTTCGTACTGGGTGGTCGAGGTAGGCCATGTCCCGTCTGCCGGAATGGCGGAAACAGGCAGGGAATCTCCGTTTCCTTCGATCATCCTTGCCGTCACGTTCCTCACGAATTCCGGGGCCTCTTCCGGAACCGGCGGCCTCATCCGCTTTCTGCTGGTCGCTTTGGCAGGGACAGCCACCTCAACGATATTCTGAAGGGCCTTGTCCACGGCAGCGTAGTTCATCTGGACCACCTGCTCCCCCTTCTTCATATATGTCTTCTTGATCTCTCTTTTGATCGACTCGATCGCCTCGTCCTTCGGGATGATGCCGGCGATCACGAAAAAGGCGGTCTGCATTATCATGTTGATCCTCGTCCCGAGACCGAGCTCTTCAGCGAGCGAGATTGCGTCGATGATATAAAACTTCATCTTCTTCGATATGAGCTGCTCCTGGACCTCGGCAGGCAGAGTATCCCATACCTCGTCCTTCTTATGCAGAGTCGTCAGGAGGAAGGTCGCCCCCGGTTCAGCCTTCGACAGCATGTCGTACTTCTCAAGAAAAGACGTATTATGGCATGCGATAAAGTTTGCCTGGGGAACAAGGTACGGATTATGGATCTTCTCTTTGCCGAAACGGAGATGGGATATCGTAATTGCGCCTGACTTCTTCGAATCGTAGACGAAATAGCCCTGTGCGTAATTTTCGGTCTCCGCCCCGATGATCTTAATGGTATTCTTGTTAGCGCCTACCGTCCCGTCCGAACCGAGTCCGTAGAAGAGGGCACGGAATACCCCGCTCCCCTCGACGCGGAAAGACTCATCATAAGGAAGGCTAGTCCCTGCGAGGTCGTCATTGATGCCGACTGTAAAGTGGTTCTTCGGGGAAGAGGCGGACAGGTTGTCGAAGACCCCCTTGACCATGCCCGGCGTAAAGTCCTTGGAACCCAAACCGTAACGGCCGCCCACGATCTTCGGATAACTCTTAAAGGCCGCTGTCTTGTTCTCCATAGCCTCGCCGACCGCCGTTCTGACATCCAGATAAAGAGGCTCGCCAATTGCGCCGGGCTCCTTTGTCCGGTCGAGGACCGCTATCGCCTTTACCGTCGCAGGAAGGACCTTCGCGAAGGCGTCGACCGAAAAAGGCCTGAAGAGCCTCACGCTTACGAGGCCGAGCTTCTCTCCCTTTGCGTTAAGCGCATCGACGGTGCTCTGGACCGTCTCGGAAGCCGACCCCATGACGACGATAACGCGTTCGGCGTCGGCAGCCCCATAATAATCAAAGAGGTTGTACTGCCTGCCAACTATTCCTGCAAACCGGTCCATCGCCTTCTGCACTATCTCCGGCACTGCGTTATAGAAGTTGTTGACCGTTTCCCTGCCCTGGAAGTAGACGTCCGGGTTCTGCGCCGTGCCGCGAATGACAGGATTGTCCGGGGTCAGTCCCCGCTGTCTCAGCTGAATGATCAGGTCATCGTTAAGCATCGCCCTCATGTCGTCGAATGTCAGTTCCTCGATCTTCTGGATCTCATGGGATGTCCTGAAGCCGTCGAAGAAATGGATGAAAGGCACCCTCGATTCGAGCGCGGCTGCCTGAGATATCAGGGCGAAGTCCATCGCCTCCTGGACGCTTTGGGAACATAACATGGCAAATCCTGTGGCCCTGCAGGCCATAACGTCCGAATGGTCTCCGAAGATCGACAGGCCCTGACACGCCAGTGAGCGCGCCGTGATGTGAAATACCGTGGGTGTAAGTTCGCCCGCTATCTTGTACATGTTCGGGATGATCAGCAGAAGCCCCTGCGACGCAGACACAGTCGTTGCAAGGGCGCCTGTTGCCAGGGAGCCGTGGACTGCACCTGCAACACCGGCCTCGGACTGCATCTGGCTTATCCTCGGGACCGAGCCCCATATGTTGACCTTTCCCGCAGCTGACTTGGCGTCGCAGATCTCCGCGATCGGCGAGGAAGGGGTGATCGGATAAATCGTGATTATCTCATTCGTGGCATGCACCACGTGCGCACATGCTGTGCAGCCGTCAACCGTTACCATTTTTCGAGCCATACTTTCCTCCTTCACATCGTGTATTAACTTACCAGTGTCTGCAATTGATCACACATCTTTTGATTGAATATATATTTACCAGATAATCTCCCCTGCCCCTCTTTGCCAACGAGGGGTCTTTTTCCTCCCTTTGGAAAAGGGAGGGCCAGGAGGGATTTTCAAACAATGTTGTCAGTATCTTCAACCCGTCAATACTTCATCCACTATCCACAATAAGAAATGGCACGGTATCAAAAAAACGCATATACGGTTCCTGTCTCGGACAGGCGCGTCGTACATTATAATAAAAAAACAGCCCGGCCGTCACCCCTCCCGTATGCCCATCCTCCTCCTAGCGAGCATAACAATCCCTGAAAGACCGAGAGAGACGCCGAGAAGACCGCCGGTCACGGCCACATTATTGAGGAGTTCCGGCCTCGTCAGAAGAACTCCCCCGAGGCAGAGCATCATCATGCCGGAGATGAGTTTAAGCACCTGCCCCTGCTGTTCGGTCAGCTTCTTCGCGCCGAGAGTGGCGGCAAAGAAGAGTACGATCATGGCCAGCGGTATCACATAGATCACATTGTAGAGCACCAGGTAGAGATAATACTCGAACTTCGAAAGGTTATGGAGCGTCAGTATCCGGGTGTATACCATCGGGAACCCGGCGGTGCAGAAAAGTTCATAGGCATTTGCCGCCACCGCGAGCACTACGGTACCCGCGATCACGGACGGAAGCGAGGTTGCCTTCATCAGCTTTCTCATGCGGTCGAAAAGTTTCGGCTTCGCGCTTTCAGGGATGACGAACGAGACCCCTTTCTTAAAGAAAAAAAAATCCTTGATATTGATGACCGCTATGACCAGCGCAACCGCCCCTGCGGCGACAGTCACCGCCGCGATCCTGCCGGTGAGCAGGAAGATGTTCAGCCATGCAGCCATAAAAATAAAATAAATGAAGCCCGAGAAGAAGACGAAGATGCCGCCTATCAGCAGCAGCCTTTTCCGGGAATGCACATGAAGGAGAAGCCCGAGGAGCGTAAAGAGGACGAAGAACGCGCACGGGTTGAACCCGTCAAGTCCCGCGATTGCCACTGTCTGATAGAGAAGCGATTCCTTCGACGTGTCAACCTTGCCGAGAAGAGGCAGTTCTACAACGGATTCCTTCTTCTGCTCCACCGGACCGGTCAAAGATGTCATAGGAGCAACGGCCGTCTTTCCGGCAGCCTGCGGTTTGAGGACGGGAGGAGCGGCGCCCCTTGCCGGAGCCTCTTCAGGGCATTCCTCATCCTGGAGACATACGCCCTCTCCGGCGGCCGGGCCGGTAAGGTCCGACTGCGGAAGGAGGAGTTGCCCGGCCGGCCGGTCCAGCCTTTCGCGCGGGTCGGGACAACCATCCCTAATGCACCCCTGTATCCTTCCCTCGATATCCCTCCCCGTAGTCCCATCACTCCGATAGCCCAAGATCGGCCCCGCATCGCCGATAAAGGTCGCGGGCACGCCCGTGAGCTTCACCCCATAAGCCTCGGCCATGTCCGAAAAGAGCTTCGCGTTTTCTGAATTGCCCCTCACCTCGAAATACCTGAGATCAACCTGAGGATATCGCTTCGCCATCGCGTCGAGAAACACCTTCTCGTCCCGGCAATGAGGACAGCCTTCGGACCAGAAAAGGTATACGACTACCTTATCTGCCGCATGGGAGCCGGGCTGGACCAGAAGGCATTCCGCCAATACGAAGGCGATTATAAACGCTCTTGTGCGCAGAAGACTATTCATAGTAGAAGCCGATCGCCCCTCTTTCCTACATGATACCATCTCGGCTTTCAGAAATAACGCACAACGCACGGGGCAGGATTCGTAAGGCAGGTAAGAATGCACTGGAAAGGCCTGCGCAGGCCTCCCCGATAGAAATAATGCTTCATGCACATCTCCGCTGCCGTGAAAGACAAAAAAGGCAAAAAAAATCTTGACCTTTTTCTCCTTCACGTGTAATATTTTTTCAGAAGTTTCGGAAGTTTTTGTAATAGGGTGCGGCCGCAAAGACTTTGAGCTTTGTGGCTTTTTTTTTGGCATTTTCCGGAACTCGAAAAATATCTTTATTTTCTACAGGAGGAGAAAGTCGCATGCAGCAGAAAGGAACCGTGAAGTGGTTTAACGAAACCAAAGGGTATGGATTTATCACGAGCGATGACGGGGGAGACGTTTTCGTGCACTATTCGGAGATTCAGGCCAATGGTTTTAAAACACTTGGAGAAGGCCAGGCCGTCGAATTCGAGGTGGCAGACGGCCCGAAAGGCCCCAAGGCGGTCAACGTCGTGAGAATTTAATCCGGACTACTACAGCTGACCATAACTTCAAAGGCGCCTTGAAAAAAGGGGCTTTTTTTCGTCCGGCAGATTTAAGCCTTGATCGCCTTCATCAACCGGTCATACTTCTCAGCCCCTACGCAGTCCCTGGCGGCCGGGCACCATTCGATGCAGGAGGGCCTCATCTCGCGCGTCACCTTCCTGCCGCACTTCTTGCAGTCGGCCTCGACCTCGTCGGTCCAGATCTCGTTCACCGTGTCGCACCAGAAACACCTAACCTCCTCAGGATAGGGTGTCCTGATCTCTCTGCTTCCCGGACATGATTCTTTCAGTGCCATGATTATATTTTAACAAATAGCAGTATAGAGGATATGAGATAAATCAAGGTTTTAAAAAAAAATCCTTTTAAAATCAGGGAGTAAAAAATAAGCAGTAACACAACAGTAACATAACTATCGAAATTGAAGCATATTTACGACATAAATTACTAACACCAAAAACCTCTTGAGTATTGACGAGAAGTAGACAGCTTCTTATAATACGCACTATGGGGAACCAGAAGAGGGAGATAGCAGAAAAGATATGGGAATTCGAACTCTAATGGAGGGGTCATTCAAAATATATTAATTGATAAAAGTCATAAATCAAAATCCCCGAGAAAATCCCCGATTTCTTCAAAATGCAAATAATGGAAGGGAGCCACTATGCCGTCTAGAAAATATTATCCAGGAGATGAGCATGATGAAGCAGATATATATGGAAACAATGCTGCGTTTTGTTGTCCTGCGGAGAGCTGCGGCAAGGTGTTCATAACTAACACAACTCGCATGAACGATGGATTTAAAAAATGTCCTAAATGTGGCAAATCAAGGGTAACGCTTAAAGCCGAAGGTAGGCGTGGGACAAGAATCGTTGAAGCAACTATAGAATGGGATTAAGAAAGAGTTCAAACTCTTTTGGTTTGTCCAGTGCATAATCGCCTATGTATTGCTCATGGAACTAATCAGAAGAGCTTTTTTTATTACATAGTGATAGGTAAATGACCTTCTCCCAATAAACTGGGCAGTTTAAAATTGGGGATTTTTGGCAAAATAACTACTCTTAAGGAGGAGAATTTTGCCATGAAGAAGACGAAGTTTACGGAAGAGCAGATTGCCTTTGCCCTGAAACAGGCGGAGACCGGTACATCTGTACAGGAAGTAACCAGGAA
>JAKAIZ010000173.1 GCA_021814065.1 Nitrospirota bacterium
TGACGGCGCGGTAAGTGCATTTGTCCGTCGGCGCCGGCCGTGAGGCGTCAGAAAGATTGTTCGCAAACGGGCGCGGATCAATAGGTATGAATGAAGTAATAGGCTGCGGCCGCAATGCCGGCAGTCACGAGCCCCGAGAAAGAAAAGAGCCCCCTGTAGACGTTCTTTACATCGGGGAACGAGAGCCTTCCCGCCCAGAGCATCTGAATGAACAGCCATAAGAAGAAAAAGTCCAATAGTGTGAAGGCGCGAAGTTTTTTTGCGATTGCGCTGAAATGAATATATGGCATGTCCCTTCCCATCCCAACGACATGAAGATGCCGCAGGGTCAGGAAAAGAATGAGCCACCATATGATCGGCGCGAGCGCGATGAACGACGAAAGTACCTTGTATCTCGTCCTCGATTTGACGCTGCCAAGGACGTAGGTGTCACCCTCTCTCCTTGGGACTACCGAGAAGCCTTCTGCTGTTCCCAGAAGAAGCGCGGCGACATAATGCGCCAGTTCGTGCAGCACCGTGCCCGGGAAATAGAAGATCAATTTAATACAAAAAGTACAATATGTCACGAGAAAAGGCCTGCATGGAATTGATTGCACATTTGAATCTCCCCGCATTCCTCCTTGGCAAGGAGGGGCATAATTCCTCCCTTTGGCAAAGGGAGGTTAGGAGGGATTTTCTCATTGGCTATTTTAGCATGTCGGATGCGGCATCCTCGGAAGACCGGCGGCATTATGCTATAATAAACACCGTTAGCTTTTAAAATCGGCATGTTACGCATGCGGTGAATTGTATGCCGGCATTTCTTATTCGAGGTGAACGTGGAAGAGATCAACGAACTCATCAAACAGCGCATCAGGAAGGTCGAAGAACTGAAGGAGATGGGTGTCCAGCCCTATGGAGAGCCGTTTCCCGCCACCGACCATGCTGCTGATCTTATTGAAAAGTATAGGGACACGTCGAAAGAAGAACTCGAAGCCGGCGCCGTCGAATGCTCTCTGGCGGGGAGGATCGTTGCCATGCGCGATTTCGGGAAGGCCGCCTTTGCGCACGTACAGGACAGTACCGGCAAGATGCAGATCTACCTTAAGAAGGACGTGCTGGGCGAGGGGTACAAGCTTCTCAAGAAGCTCGATATCGGCGACATCGTCGGATTGAGGGGAAGGCTCTTCAGGACAAGGACGAACGAACTCACCGTGGAGGTCGGGTCATTACAGCTGATGACTAAATCGATACGGCCCCTTCCGGAGAAGTGGCACGGCCTCAAGGACGTTGAGACGCGGTACCGTCAGCGCTACGTCGACCTTATTGTCAACCCTGAGGTCAGGGAAAACTTTGCGCGGAGAAGCGTGGTCATCAAGGGGGTGAGGGACTTCCTCGAGACGAAGGGCTTCATCGAAGTCGAAACCCCGATGATGCACCAGATACCGGGCGGCGCGACCGCGCGGCCCTTCAAGACCCACCATAACGCGCTGGACATAGACCTGTACCTCAGGATCGCGCCTGAACTGTATCTAAAGAGGCTCCTCGTCGGCGGTTACGAGCGAGTGTACGAGCTGAACAAGAACTTCAGAAACGAAGGCATATCCACAAAACATAACCCCGAATTTTCGATGCTGGAATTCTATATCGCCTATAAAGATTATAACTTCCTCATGTCCCTTACCGAGGAACTCATCACCGAAGTTGCGATGAAGGCGGCGGGGTCGCTGAAAATTCCCTATGGCGACGACACCATCGACCTCACGCCTCCGTGGCCGAGAGTGCCAATGCTCGAGGCGCTCGCGAACAGCGGCGTGCCGGAGGAGATACTTGGCGACGCGGAGAAGGCAAAGGCATGGGGCAGGGCGAACAAAATAGACATCCCTGAGGGCTCCTCTCTCGGCAAGATACTAGACGAAATATTCAAGGAGAAGGTCGAGCCCGGCCTTGTGCAGCCGACGTTCGTCATCGACCATCCGGTTGAGCTCTCCCCCCTTGCGAAGCGGAAGGCGGACAATCCGGCCCTGGTAGAAAGGTTCGAGCTCTTCATCTGCGCCAGGGAACTGGCGAACGCCTTTTCGGAGCTAAATGACCCCTTTGATCAGAAGGGAAGGTTCCTCGAACAGGTTAAGGCGAAACAAGAGGGCGACGAAGAGGCGCACTGGATGGACGAAGACTTCATCAGGGCGCTCGAATACGGCATGCCGCCTGCCGCCGGCGAGGGGATCGGAATCGACCGTCTTGTCATGCTCCTTACGAATTCGCAATCGATAAGGGACGTGGTGCTCTTCCCGCAGCTGAAGCCTGAACAGGCCGACAGACCCGCTGACGAGCAATGAGGTCGATTATGGTTGAAGAGGCATTAGAATTTATGGGTTTCCTCTTATGAACCTTCCCTACCAGGTCTTCATCGCGATCCGGTATCTGAAGTCGAAGAAGAAATACAAGGGAGTATCTGTGAATACCGCTATTTCCATCGGCGGCGTTGCGGTGGGTGTGATGGCGCTCCTCGTAGTCTTGTCGGTTATGACGGGTTTTCAGCAGGACATCCAGAAGAAGATACTCGGCGCCAATGCCCATATCATCGTCAGGGACTACAGGGGCCCGATGCCTGACTACAAGGAGGTCGAGCGACGGCTTCACGGAGAGCAGGGAATCGTGTCGTTCGCGCCGTTCGTGCTCGGGCAGGTGATGGTCTCTTATGAAAAAAGGGCGCACGGGATTTTTCTGAGGGGCATCGAGCCGGCAAGCGAGTCGAAGACGACCGATATCCTTTCCCATATCAAAGCCGGCAGTGTGAAGGGGCTTGCCGAAAAAGAGGGACTTCCGGGCATCATACTGGGCAGCGAGCTTGCGGGGAACCTCGGCGTGATTGTCGGGGACGAGGTCAACATCATCTCGCCTGTCGGAGAGATAGGGCCGATGGGCATGCTCCCGAAGGTGAAGCGGTTCAGGGTCACCGGGATATTCGAGATCGGCATGTTCGAATACGATTCGAATCTCGCGCTTACAGACATGAAGGCCGCGCAGGATTTCCTGGGGATGAAAGACGAAGTAACCGGCATCCAGCTGAAGCTCAGCGACATCTATCAGGCGCCCGAGATCAGGAGAAGGCTGCAGGAGAAACTGGGATTCCCCTTCCAGGTGATGGACTGGATGCAGATGAACAAAAACCTCTTTTCCGCACTCAAGCTTGAGAAATTCGCGATGTTCGTGATCCTCGTGCTGATCGTGCTCGTGGCGTCCTTCAATATCATAAGCAACCTCATCATGAACGTAATCGAAAAGAGCAGGGAGATCGCAATACTCAAGGCGATCGGTGCAACGAACCGCGGCATCATGACCGTCTTTATGCTTCAGGGGCTTTTTATAGGGCTCATAGGCACGGTGATCGGCATCACCGGGGGGTTGCTTACCGGATACGTGCTGAACACGTACGAGTTGATCAAACTGCCTGCCGACGTATATTACCTCAGCCATCTGCCGGTGAAGATGCAACTCTCCGATTTTCTTACGGTTTCGATATCCGCGATCGTTATCAGCTTCCTTGCAACGCTCTATCCTGCATGGCAGGCCGCAAAACTGAACCCCGTTGAGCCTTTGCGATATGAGTAATTCCGGTCCTCTCGTCGAGGCGAGGGGCATAAGCAAGATCTTCCGTACTGAAGCGGGCGAACTCAGGGTGCTGAAGGGTGTCGATATTTCGGTCGGCTCCGGCGAGATGCTCGGGATCATCGGGGCCTCAGGGGCGGGCAAAAGCACGCTCCTTCATATCCTCGGCGCTCTCGACAAACCCACGTCGGGGAAGGTGTTGTTCAAAGGGAAAGATATCAGCGCGATGGACGAAAATTCTCTTGCCCTGCTCAGGAACACGAGCATAGGGTTTGTATTTCAGTTCCATCACCTGCTGCCGGAATTTAATTCACTCGAAAACGTGATGCTTCCCGGCCTGATAAGCGGGATGTCATTCGCCGAAGCCGGAAAAAGGGCGTCGGCGCTACTTTCAGAGCTCGGTTTGTCGGCCAGGATAAGGCACAGGCCGGGGGAGTTATCAGGCGGGGAGCAGCAGCGCGTTGCCGTAGCGAGGGCGCTTCTTCAGAACCCGGCGGTGGTGCTTGCCGACGAGCCGACCGGCAATCTCGATACCTTAACCGGCAATGACCTCTTTGCCCTTTTTCTGGAACTGAATAAGAGGAAAGGGATTGCCTTTGTGGTCGTTACCCATAATAAGTCTCTTTCCGACCGCTGCCACAGGGTGCTCGAGATGGCCGACGGGATGTTTGTCTGAATGCTGGTTGCCGCACTGACGGGGAATTACGGCATGGGCAAGAGTTCTGTTCTTTCCGCATTCAGGGATTTGGGAGCAGTCACGCTGGACAGCGACCGTGTCGTAGAACTCCTGCTGAAGGAGGCAGACGTGATCGAGAAGGTGCGAAAGCTCCTTGGGAGCGACGTTGTGACGGCCGGGGGGGTGCTTGATAAGAAGGCCGTTGCCGCAAAGATCTTTCGTGATCACGAGCTGAAGAAAAGGCTCGAAGGGATCATCCATCCCCTTGTCTTCGAAAGGGTGAATGATTTTATCGGAAGGATTAATGATAAAAACCGCGTCGTTATCGTGGAAGTACCGCTTCTCTTCGAAGGGAATTATCAGAAGGATTTCTCAAAGGTGATCACTGTTTATGCCCCTGAGGAGGCCGCCATCGAGCGGTTGAAAAACTCCGGGGTTACGCGGGACGAGGCCCTTTTGAGGTTGCGGAGCCAACTGCCGATAGAGGAGAAGAAGGCGCGTGCCGATTATGTGATTGACAACGGCGGATCAAAAGAGGAGACGGGAAGGCAGGTCGAAGAGGTATACGGGTTGCTCTGTGAGGAGATGAAGAAGGCGTAGTTCTTATGACTGACTTAGGTAGTGTTCCGTCCACTCGTCCAATTGTGTAGGGGACAGCGCCCCATTGACCTCATCCATCTGACGTCCTCCCCTGTAGAGCGTGAGTCTGGGGACCGACATGATGCTGAAACGCTGCGCGAGGTAGGTCTCTTTTTCGGTGTTGACCATGACGACCTTCAGTCTCCCCGCTTTTCGGCGCGCAACGTCCTCTATTGCCGGCATCATACCGCGGCAATGGGTGCACCAGGGCGCCCAGAAGAATACGAGCACGAACCCCGGCGGATCGAAGACTTCGGTCTGGAAATTCGCGGCCGTTCCTTCTACCGGCGATCGCGGGAAATCCAGAGGTGCCTTGCATTTCCCGCATTTCGGCTTTTCCATGAGCCTGTCTGCCGGGACCCGGTTAACGGTCCTGCATGCCTTGCAGCGCAAAAGAGCGGAGTTGTTCATCCAAATTGCTCCTCACTAGAGATTACCATATCACCGCCCTCAGGAGAATTTTTGCTATTTAGATCTGCCTTTAGTAGAATTAACGATCTGGGACCGCCGAGGCAGAAGCGCTGGAAAAAGGCCTAACATGACGACATTTGTTATTTATTGTATTCACCTTGCGGCATTCTGGTGGTGGGGCCTGTTCTTTTTGATTCCGGCGGGCCTGGACAGAGGTTTTCAACGTGTCGCAGAGTAAGGCGCTTTTCCATCGCCCCCGCCCCGACGGGCGACTTCCTTTATTGCGACTGCAGAACCGACAAAACCGAAAGGAGTCAGTCGAATCATGCTGATTGTGCTTCATAACTGGGCCACTGATAAAGACGTTGAGCTGGTCAAAAAGACGATCACGTCGCTCGGTCTCAAGCCTGTCGCCATCCCGGGAGCTGAGAGGACCGCGATAGGAATAATCGGCAATCAAGGATGGGTGGACGATGCGCCTTTCAGGGCCATCAGGGCGATCATGGAGATCATCCATGTCACAAAGCCGTACAAACTCGTGAGCCGTGATTTCCATCCGGCGGATACCGTAGTGAAACTGCCGGGTAACGTCCGGGTCGGCGGGATGTCTCCCTTTCTCGTAATCGGCGGGCCGTGCGCTATAGAGGGAAGGGAGCAGATATTCAGGACCGCCCGGTTTCTGAAGAAAATCGGCGTCAGGGTGCTCAGGGCCGGCGCATATAAACCGAGGACGAGCCCGCACAGCTTTCAGGGCATGAGGGAAGAGGGGCTCGAAATTCTTGAGGCCGTGAGAAAGGAGACCGGCATGCTCGTGGTCACCGAGGTGATGAGTCCCGAGCAGGTCGGCCTGGCAGCGGAAAAGGTCGACATACTTCAGGTAGGCGCCAGGAACATGCAGAACTTCGATCTTCTCACCGAAGTGGGCAAGGCAAGGATTCCTGTGGTGCTGAAACGGGGACTTTCGGCTACGGTGGAGGAATGGCTTGCGTCCGCCGAGTACATCCTGCTTGGCGGCAACCGCGACGTGATTCTCTGCGAACGGGGCATAAGGACCTTCGAAACCGCGACGCGGAATACCGCCGACCTTGCGGTAATTCCCTTGGTGAAGTCCCTTTCCCACCTGCCGGTCATCTTCGACCCCAGCCATGCGACCGGGAAGAGGAGCCTGGTGCCGCACATGGCGCTCGGCGCCGTCGTGGTGGGGGCCCACGGCGTGATGGTTGAGGTTCATCCGGACCCGGAGCATGCCCTTTCGGACGGTCCGCAGTCGCTGCATTTCAAGGAGTTCGAGGCGCTCTATAAACGAATCAGGGGGCTCGAAGGGTTTGTGAAAAAGTCCTGCTGCAACTGATTTTTCGGTGTAATTTCATTCCGAAAATGGTATAGTATAAAACCGCAGCATAGTGACTTAAGCATCTTCGTTTATAATAAATTCAATAACAATTACTTATGGTTGAGTAAGAGAAAAAATAAGGGATGCCCATAAAATGAACCTGAAAAAGATTGAAAAGGGCGTTCGGATGATCATCGAGGGGATAGGTGAGGACCCGGAAAGGCCCGGCATAAAGGACACACCCCGGCGGGTGGCTAAGATGTACCAGGAGATATTCTCCGGGCTCG
>JAKAIZ010000174.1 GCA_021814065.1 Nitrospirota bacterium
GGTTTCGGAGGTGATGAGCGGCAACCTCATTATCGCAGAGGTCGACGACGACCTCTGCTACGTAACGACAATTATGATTAAAAACAGGATAAGACATCTCCCCGTGATCGAAAACCACAGAATCGTTGCGATGTTGTCCATAAGGGATGTGGTGAAGGCACAGGTCACAGATCTCAGGGCGGAAAATCATTACCTGAAGGACTACATTTCGGATAAGTATCCTGGTTGAACAGTTTTACATTGACAGAGTCGAGGTTATCAGTTTGTTGCTTACAAAGGAGGTGACGGCCAGAGGATCTTTTGAGCCTTTGAGGGAGTTCGCAGCATTCATACGTTCCCGAAAAATAGAAAAAGGAGGAATTTAATGAGTCAAACAATACTTTTTGCCTTAGGTTGCGGTGTATTAGGCGTAATATACGCCGTGATGACCGCAATGTGGGTATCAAAGCAGGACGCAGGGAATGCCAAGATGCAGGAGATATCCAATGCGGTGAAAGAGGGCGCATATGCATTTTTAGCCCGTGAGTATAAAACTGTCGCAATGGTGGCTGTTATCCTGGTTGTTTTAATCGTAGCATTTGGACTCGGGATTTGGACTGGCATAGGCTTTGTGATCGGCACGGTGGGTTCCGCACTCGCCGGCTTTGTAGGCATGTGGGTCACTGTCAGGGCCAACGTACGTACGACACAGGCAGCCAGCAGGGGGCTCCAGGCTGCACTTAGCCTTGCCTTCAAGGGCGGTTCGGTGACAGGCGTTATGGTCGTTGGTCTCGGCATCATAGGTCTTGCCGGTTTTTATACAATAGCAAAAGCGGCGGACCCTGAGATGGCATTCCATGCACTGGTAGGACTCGGATTCGGTTGCTCACTGATGAGCGTGTTCGCCCGTATCGCAGGCGGTATCTATACAAAGGCTGCTGACGTAGGCGCCGACCTCGTTGGAAAAGTTGAAGCAGGAATTCCTGAAGACGATCCCAGGAACCCTGCGGTTATCGCTGACAACGTCGGCGACAACGTTGGTGACTGCGCAGGTATGGCAGCCGACCTTTATGAAACATACACGGTCACGCTTGTTGCAGCAATGCTCCTTGCCAAGACCGTTTTCGGCGCCGACAGCGCATGGGTTGAATTCCCGCTGCTCCTCGGCGGAATCTCGATCATCGCTTCCATTATCGGAACATTTGCGGTAAGGCTCGGTAAAAGCCAGTATATCATGGGCGCCCTCTACAAGGGGCTGGCTGTTGCCGGTGTACTTGCGGCTATAACATTTTATATTGTGACAGGCCAATTCCTGAAAGGCGAATCGGCTCAGGCTTCATTAGTCGACCATCCGTCATTTACACAGATGAACGTTTTCCTCATGGCACTTATCGGTCTTGCATTGACAGGCCTGATCGTGGCGATAACGGAATATTTCACCGCTAAGGAGTATGGTCCGGTGAAACACATAGCAAAGGCCAGCCTTACAGGCCACGGCACAAACGTTATCGCAGGTCTCGCGGTCAGCATGAAGTCGACCGGCGCGCCTGTTATCGTTATTGTTGCCTCAATCCTCGGCGCTTATTCATTGGGCGGAGGGTTTGCGACTAACCCTGATTTGACGGGCGGCCTTTTTGCTATCGCCCTGTCAGCTGTGTCGATGCTTTCAATGACCGGTATCGTTGTTGCGATTGACTCCTACGGGCCGATCACGGACAACGCAGGCGGTATCGCGGAAATGTCCGGACTGCCTGAAGAGATTCGTAATATCACAGACCCATTGGATGCAGTCGGAAACACGACGAAGGCCGTTACCAAGGGGTATGCTATCGGTTCAGCAGCTCTTGCTGCTCTGGTCCTTTTTGCGGAGTATTCAAGGTCATTCGGCACAGCTCTTGCGTTTGATCTCTCGAACCCTATGGTTTTGGCGGGTCTCTTTATCGGCGGACTGCTTCCTTATTACTTCGGATCGCTTCTTATGGAGGCTGTCGGAAAGGCAGCGGGCAGCATTGTCGAAGAGGTCAGAAGACAGTTCAGGGAGATCCCCGGCATTATGGAATACAAGGCAAAGCCGGAATACGGCAAGTGCGTTGACATTGTTACCAAAGGTGCTATCAGGCAGATGATGGTCCCTGCTCTTATCCCGGTGGTGGTTCCTATCGCAGTAGGTCTTCTCCTTGGTAGGGAAGCACTCGGCGGAGTCCTCATCGGAAGCATCCTGACCGGACTCTTCCAGGCGATCGCCATGACAAGCGGCGGCGGCGCATGGGACAATGCCAAAAAATCCTTTGAAGACGGCGTTACTGACGACAAAGGCGTCCTGCATAAGAAGGGGAGCGATGGACACAAGGCCTCTGTCACAGGCGACACGGTCGGCGACCCCTACAAGGACACGGCAGGTCCGGCAATTAACCCGATGATCAAGGTTATCAACATCGTTGCACTGCTGATTGTTCCGATGATGAAGTAGTTTGGGATAGGTAGGAAAAAGGGAAAGCCGATCCCGGGGCATCGGGATCGGCTTTTTTGTTATAATTAAACGGGCATTCATTGCAGTTAATGCTGCCATGATTTAGTCAAAAGAGATTTTCGTGCAAGGTTCAAAGAAAAGATGATGGATTCAGGATACTGATTTTCTTTGCGTGTCTTGCGACTTTGCGCGGGACAGACCTGAGTAACTCGTATTTCCCGGCTTTGACGACTTCCTGCGGGAGGATATTTCGGCAGAATATGTGATTTCTGAAAGGATGTAAAGATGGCGATCGACGAAAAAGAATTTAAAAGGAAGATGGAAGAAGTAAAGAGCAAGCTTACGCAGAGCGTTATTGTTCCGCAGCAGCTTTCCCGCAAAGACAGAATGAACTTCAGATGCTATCCGGGTATCGGCTGTTTTACAAAGTGCTGCAGCGGCATAAGGATAAACCTCACGCCCTATGACATTTACAGGTTAAAGAAAAGACTCGGCATGTCCTACCACGATTTCCTCCTGGAATATACGGTCCCGAGGTCGATTGACGGCACGCCGCTGCCGATCGTAGTGCTTAAGTTGAAAGACGACGAGGAAAAATCCTGCCCCTTCGTTACCCCTGGGGGATGCACGGTGTATTCAGACCGTCCGGTGACGTGCCGCTACTATCCTATCGGCATGGCGATCATGAAGAAGCACGATAAGAAGAGCGGCCAGGACTTCTTCATCAAGATCAAGGAGGACCACTGTCTGGGGCACAGCGAAAGTAAGGACTGGTCGATCGACGAGTGGCGTACCGATCAGGAATCGGACCTCTATGACGAGATGAACGAGGACTGGATGGAGGTCGTTCTCAAGGCAAAGACGCTCGGGTTCGTAGAGTTCGGCCAGAAATCGCTCGACCTCTTCTTTATGGTCAGCTCGAACCTCGACATGTTCAGAGACTTCGTCTTCAACAGCAACTTTCTCGAGGCCTACGAAATCGAGCCTGCAGTCGTAGAAAAGATCAAGGGCGATGAGCTCGCACTACTGAAATTCTCGCTGAAATGGCTGAGGTTCACGATGTTCGGTGAGGGAGATTTCAAGGTAAAGGACGAGGCGCGTCAGGTCGCTAAAGAGCGGCAGAAGGCCGCCGCGCTCGAAAAAGCCCGCCTGGCAGAACAGCGGGCCAAAAAGGCGCTCGCAAAGAAACCCGAAGATGTGATGAAGGAGGCCGACCGCGATCAGAACTGAAGCGACGATTTACGGTCGCCTCTCGATAGTATCGGACATAATACCATCGACTTGAACTGCCGGATTGCAGTCTTGTCGGGGCAGAACCTTCCTGCTGACTTCAGCCTGTTATTGCGCATCTGTCTTGTCATGACGTCGTGAAAAAAGATGCGCAAGGATCGCCAGCCCACAAATAAACACTGAGACCCTCCCGCCCGGCTGCGACACGCACACTTCATTCGATCATATTCGATTCGACACCCTTCACTTCGAGCCGCCTAATCTTTTCTTGATCTTTTGTCTGCCGGATGCGCCGGCGGGTCAGAGCCTTCGAAGTGCCCCGCGAGTGACAGTAAGGGAGTTCAGTGATAGAATGTAAAAAAATCCACAGCCGGTCAGCATGTGAACGCAATGCCGTTTCTACGCGGAGGCAAGATGAAAGAGGAGGTGAGTCTATGATATGCCCGATTTACGCCATTTAAGAAATCGGCCTCTTCTCATTTTCCCCGGAGCAGGAGCGAAGAAGCCTGATGAAAGAAGATTGTCTTCTTTAATCGCATAACGACAATGCAACCACAGGAGGATGAAGATGAAAAAAAAGAATATTTTCCCATTCCTTATCGTTATATCGGTTTTTATCTTTGGAGGAAGTGCCAAGGCGAGCGACGAACTGATGGAAAAGGCCCAGTCATTGTTCAAACCCATACCCCACGAACTTCAAGAAGTGAAGGGCATCAGGATTACCCCGGAGCTGGTGAAACTCGGCAAGGCGCTTTATTTTGAACCGAGGCTGTCAAGCAGCGGCTTCATCAGCTGCAACTCCTGCCACAATGTGGGCATGGGAGGAGCGGATTTCCAGCAGACCGCAGTGGGACACGGCTGGCAGAAGGGGCCCCGCAACTCACCGACGGTCCTTAATTCGGTATTCAATCTCGCACAGTTCTGGGACGGCAGGGCCCCCGACCTGAAGGAGCAGGCAAAAGGCCCCATACAGGCGTCGGTAGAGATGAACAATACACCGGAGATGGCGGTAAAGACCCTGAAGAGCATGCCGGAATACGTTGACATGTTTACAAAGGCCTATCCAGGAGAGAGAGACCCAATCACATTTGATAGGATGGCAGAGGCGATAGAGGTATTTGAAGCGACTCTTCTTACCCCTGATTCCGCCTTCGACAAATATTTGAAAGGTGACAGTAAGGCCCTCAATCCCCGGGACAGGAGCGGGCTGTCGAAGTTCATTGCGAAAGGCTGCGCAGCCTGTCACGGAGGTATCAACATGGGCGGCACCGGATATTACAAATTTGGTGTCAAAGAACATGTGGCGGATGGTCTCATGACAGGGGACAAGGGCAGGTTTAAGGTGACCGCAAGCGAGGCAGACGAATATACGTTTAAATCCCCCTCGCTCAGGAACATCGCACTCACTCCGCCCTATTTCCATTCCGGAAGGGTATGGTCGCTGGAAGCGGCGGTATCGATTATGGGTTCTGCCCAACTGGGTATCTCTCTGACAGAAGAGGATGTACGTGACATCGTTGGCTTCCTGCATACCACAACCGGAAGGCAGCCGAAGGTGGAATATCCCGTTCTGCCGGCACCTACCGATTCGACCCCGAAACCGAAGCTCGACTAGCCTCCGGCGCAAAGAGAATTAAAGTGCAGCAGGAGAAAGGTCATGAATGGGAAGGTGAGCAGGAGGGATTTCTTCAGGGGAGTCGGTCTTGGGACAGTCGGGGTTTGGGGTCTCTCTCGGCGACGGCATATTCCCGGATGGTGCACGGGGGTTCCACTCGGTGAACGTGCGGGTGGGCGATAGGAAAGGACGGATCGATTTTGATCCGCCTTGCCGAAGACCGAGGAGGCCTTAGGGATTTTAATATTGACAACGCGAAGCAAATCGATCAGAATTAAGGGGCGATGAAGATTATACTGTCCGTGATTTTAGCGGCCCTCTTTGTATCGATCATCTCGCCTTTGTCCTTAACCATCGTTCCGCTGGACGCATGCACGTACCTGGTCACCGAGGACGTATGCGACGCTCCGGACAGTGGCTTCTCGGCGAACGCCGAACATCCTGTCCTTCAGCCTGGACTCTGCGTGGTCTCTTGCCCCGGCTGCACCCGGTGTTCCGCAGTGTCGTGTCAGCCTCATATACAGTTGGTAATCCCGGCCCGAACGTACCATCCTCCAGAAGCGCAACTCTCATAGACCGGCGGCGGAAAGAAGTCGCGCCACCCGGTTTCAGCCCAGGATTTAACCTTTTCCCCGATATGGACGGCTCCGCCTTCAAGGGACGACCGTCAGGATCTTCCCCGGGCGGGACCACTCTCAAAACTGCAAATGGAGGACGAAAAAGTATGACAGAGGATCGTTTATCAAGAAGAGATGTGTTGGGTGCTGCGGGTGTGATCGCAGCGGGGGCCGCATTCATTGGCCTGGGCGGCGCGCTTCCGAGGGCGGAAGCAAATGTCGCAAAAATGGAGAAATGGCCGTGGCCTTACAAGAAACTGGACCCCGCAAAAACAGCCGAAATAGCTTATAACGAATGGTACCGGGTATTTTGCGGCGCGGCAGTTGTCGGCAGCGTCTTTAGCCAGCTCAGGGAAAAAGTCGGTGAGCCTTACAAGTCCTTCCCTATTGACGCCTTTGTATTCCTCGAAGGTGGCATGGCGGGTTGGGGAACCATATGCGGCTCGAATGCCGGAGCAAATATAGTGAGCAACATGATCATCGGACCCCGGATCGCCGGGCCGGAATGTGAGAACGGTGCGGTAATAGGGTCGAACATCATGAAGTGGTATTCCGAAACCTCTCTGCCCGTCTATATGCCGAAGGATCCGCGGGTCAAGACCGAGATCGCCAAGACCACGAGCGATTCTCCGCTCTGTCATGTGTCTGTCGGCAAATGGATGAAGGCATCCGGTTATCCCATCGGAAGTCCGGAGAGAAGGGATCGCTGCGCAAGGGTTGCAGCGAGTGTTGCCTACAAGCTTGTTGAAGATCTAAATGCCTGGAAGGACGGAAAATATGCAGAAAAGGCGGCATGGGGGCCGGTGAAAAACTTCGGCATCACAGCCCAGCAGAATTGTGCTGACTGTCACGGCGCAAATATTCCTGCGCCTCCGACCGGCAAGTAGGCACCGCCTAATTACCCCACGAAGAGGGGCATGCGAGAATGCGCATTCTGGAAATGGCGACCAATTGATCCGGAGGATCGCGACCATCTGTGACGCAGGGTGAGGCCCGGGTCTTTCATCCTGCTTCC
>JAKAIZ010000175.1 GCA_021814065.1 Nitrospirota bacterium
AGATATCGCCTGCACGGCGCCCTGTATGCCGATGGCCTTTCCTCTCTCACTTGAGGGAAATGCCTGTGTAATAAGAGCCACTGAATTGGCCTGCAAAAGTCCGGCGCCCACTGCCTGGAGTATGCGCGCACCGACCAAAAAGGAAGCGCTCGGCGCCATACCGCAGAAGAACGAGCCTACGGTAAAAACAACGAAACCAAACGTATAGAGCTTCGATCTGCCGAACATGTCGGCAAGCCTTCCAAAAAGGGGCAGGAAAATCGTCAGGGTGAGCATATAGGCTATCGCCACCCACTCAATCATAGCCATAGAGACGTTGAAATCGTTCTTCAAAGTCGGCATCGCCACATTCACAATACTCACATCTAACGCCGACATCGTCGCCCCCATAAGGACAGTGGTCAGGATGAACCACTTCCACGTCGGGCGTTCCGAGAAAAACGGATGTGGGAACGCAAGTAACTTACTCATCGAACTCCTCCTTTTTAAAATGATACATAAAATATTCTTACACCTAAATTAAGAAAACTTAAACCCTGAAACTAAGAGTCGAAAAAAAGGGGGTGCATGACAAAAAAGGCGTTTTGACAACAATTCATAATGGCAAATAACAACAGGCGATTCCGCTAACCCTTCCAACAGGCTGGTACGAAACCACCTTATTGTCATCTCTGTAACCATGTCCTCTCGATTCCCGCTTTATTGTTTAATATTAAGTATATCTGATATTTATGAATTAATTATGAAGACGCGGGATCATTCCGGATAGGCGAGACTTCTGGGGATTTCGGCCTGCTCTTTTCTGACCGGCAGATACCACAGCAGGCCGTCGGCCAGCATCAGAATGCCGACAAAAACCAGATACAGGTCGAATGAGGTCAATACCCCGAGACCGAAATAACTTATAAGACCAATACCTATGCTCATAAAGGAAAAGCCTGTGCGCATGAAGGCAAGACCCGTTCTTGCGCGGGAGTAAATAGTCCGGTAGCATGCCGCGATCGTCCTCTGCGCGGCAAGAACGTTCCGTTCGCGCGCCAACTGCGTGCGCACCCTGCTGGAAGGGGAGGGATAAAAGATCGTGCAATGGTCCGCGAGCATATCCCCCATTCGGGCTAGCATAGTGCCTTTTGTCTGGGGCCTTGTCCCGGTGTCTTCCAGAAAGTGGTAGTTTTCGAGAAAAAGAAGCGTTGCCGCGGTCACTTCGATAAGGGTATGGTGACCGGGGGGTGTCATCCTCGACCGTCTGATGCGAATATAACTCGGGAGTCCGAAAAAGAAGATGACCGCACCGGCCGTTACGAGAGAAAAATAGAGAAACGGAGAAGTGCTCGTGCTCTTCGTATGAAGCAGGGTATTGGCCAGCGCTAAAGTGCCAAGGCCCCACCGCTGGAACGCCAACCCTGTCCTGGCCTTGGCAAGGTCCGTCCGGTAGCAGGCCAGTCTCGTCCTCCACTGCGCCATCGTGTTGCGCCAATAGGCGAGTCCGGTCCTCTCCGTTCCTATGAGACAGCCCGGCTTCGCATGCAGAAAATCCTGAATATACCACTTGATATCGTCCGCGAGCGCAACCCGGAATTCATATGCCTCTGCCTTCACATATTTCCTGACCGCCGCCAGCACCTCAGGACTATCAGGATAGCGTGCTGCGATTGTAACAGTGCCCATAGAGTCCTTCATGACCGGCATCCAGAGACCGGCCGAAAGGGCCTCTCCGCTTAGATCGGAAAGGACATCCCTCGGTATGGGCAGGCGCTCGTCATATTCAATTGACGGACAGCGGTAATATTCCGCCAGCGCGTTGAGCAGAATATGTTTCGGCACGCCGAATTCCGAAAGAAGGATCTTTTCGAGGTCGATTCCCCGCGTGCGCGAGCGCACCACCGCGTCACCGAGTTGATCGGAACCCAGTATCTCCCGTTCCGTCAGCAAGGAAAATTCAGACGCCTCCTGAAGGTCAGTCGGCATCATGGCTGAAAACCGCCTTTCTCCAGGAACGTGCAGGCACCCCGTAATCCGGGACCGTAATTTCCATGTCGCCGTAGCAATATGGGTACTGAATACGCATTTTTTCAGCGGGGACTGCCCAGTAAAAGCCGTCAACGATAAGCCACAGTCCGGTGAGTATCATAATCATGTTAAATACGGTCCATCCGATCGAACCTATCCCGAAGTAGAACATAAGAGCCGCACCAACACCGCAGATGCTGATGCCCGTCCTTATGAAGGCCATTCCGGTGCGCGAATGGGCCATTACGGTGCGGACCCTCGCCATGACCGTGCGCCTCTCACCAAGAACCGTCCTTTCGAGTGCGAGGCCGGTCGTCGCCCATATTCCGGGCAGATCGGTCGCCCGTACAGGCGGACAGACGCTATCCTTCTTAGGACCGTTGCGTTTATGACCAAGGGGCATCACGAAATCCCATATACTCTCTCTTTTGTTCCTCGTCAGTGCGCATTTCACCCCCGACAACCACGTGCGGCGGCCGCCGAAATACCAGTGGAACCCTTCGAGTAACATTAGAACACCTATCGCAATTAGCGATACGTCGAATACAGTCCACCAACTCTCATGAAAAGACCTGATCAAACCGATCCCGAGTCCGCTGAAGGCCACGCCGGTTCTCGTGAAGGCAAGACCGGTCCTGGCCTTGGCGACTACGGTCCGATGTCCCGCCAATGACGTCCTTTCCTCCGCGAGGTCTGTCCGGTCGCTGGCAAGAAAACGGCGTCTCATCACCGGTGAAAGGGTGTCCCATTTCCCCCTGAGTTCCTCCGACCCCGTAACGGCATCGCCGCGCCCGATCACCGGGCTGCCCGTTGACGACCGCGATTCCAGCACAGTCGTTCCCCACGTCGGCTCAGTGCATTCGTGATCGATCGGCTTCCCTGCGACGGGCCGGCAGGGCAGATACCACTTCATACCGTCGAAGATCATCACTATACCGCCGACCAGAAGCGGTGCCTCAAGAGCAGCATACCAGCCTGCCCCGAAGACCCTCATAAACAGGAGCGAGATGGTGATGAAGGAAATTCCCGTCCTTATAAACGCAAGGCCCGTTCTTCCCTTGGCAAGCAGCGTCCTGTAATATGCGTACGTCGAGCGCCGGTAGGCAAACGAAGTCCTAACGAGTGCGAGGGGCGTTCTGCCGCCCGAGATCCGGTAGTTGGGGTTCACATCAAAATTATTTTCTATGATTCTCAGCAGGTCACCCGGAATGGCGACACGGAAGCTGACGGAATCGACGTTGAGCGTCCGTTTGATGTCTTCTATGACCGACGGATCCTCAGGCCTGTAAGCGACCACCTCTGCCTTGCCGCCTTCCACCGACAGAGGATACCAGAGGGCCTTCTTCTGCTCATCCAAGTCAAGGCGCATCGTCACGAGATAGGGCGCCATCAGCCCTTCATCGTACTCTACGACGGGGTAACCGTAGTACTCGGCAAGGCAGAAAAGCACCTCATGCTTCGGCACGCCCTTTTCAAGGAGGACCTCTTCAGGGTATCTGCCCGAATCACTCGATTCATCAATATATTCCTGCAGTTCCCGCGAGCTCAGGACCTCCCGTCTCACGAGTCTCTCGAACTTTCTGTAATACATCCCTTTTATACTACCTGAAAGACGGAGCGGCAGGGAAGGAGCGTCCTTCGACTCCGTCTGCGCAGCCTCGAAACCGTCTCTGAAATACCCGGACTATTTTACTTGCCTTTGTCCGGCCCTGTTTTCGGGTCTGGCCCGTACTCAATCGTATTATTTTTCCCATCCTCCGACAGCGCCTTCTTAAATTCCCTTATGCTCTTGCCGAGACCCGCACCTATTTCGGGAAGCTTTCCAGGGCCGAAAATTACAAGCACAATGGCCAGTATCACGATCAGATGCAGCGGCTGAAACAATCCTTCAAACATTTGTTACCTCCGTTCTTCCCTCTCCCTAAGCTGTTTCCGCACCCACTATGAGCACAGGGCACGGGGCCCCGCTGATGACCCTGTTGACGACGTTGTCGCCGATGATCTTCCTCAGCCAGTTCCTCTTCCTTGCGCCCATGATGATCAGATCGCATCGCTCTTCTTCAGCTACCTCGATTATTTTTTTCGATGCGTCTCCTTCTTCAAGCCTCGTTTTGATAAGAGCCCTCTCTGCAACAGCGGTTTCCCTCATTTCAGCAATCGCCCTGCCGCCGCCGCTGTCCAACACGTCCTCGATCTTCTTTACCCCGGTGAGGTCCAAATCCCCCTCATACTGGGGAATGACTTTTACGACCGTAACCCAGCATTTTTCGTCATCTGCCAGTCTGAGGCCCTGATGGAGGACCTCACGGGAACCGTTCACCGCAATAAGAACCTTTCTGTACCCTTTCATTTTAATCACCTCGCCTACCTCACGGCAAGCACGGGACAGGGCGCCCCGATGAGCACCCTCTCCGTCGTGCTTCCCATGATCGCTTTATTCACGCCTCGCCACCCGTAACTGCCCATAACGATCAGGTCCTTTTTCAGCCCGCCGGCCATATCTATTATTTTTTCCGCCGAATGACCTTCACGTATCTCTGTTTTGACGGAGACGCCCTTCGCCGATGCCTCATCTATCGCCGCCCCGACGATTTTCTGCGCCTCCTGATTAATGCTTTTCTTGATAGAATCCGTCCTGAAAAAACCGAGCATCTCTTCGTAGCGCGGAATAACATAGAGAACCGTGATCTCCGACCCATCCGTTTTAGAGAGACTGCAGGCCCTGTCAAGCGCCTTTTTACTGAACTCCGATCCGTCGAAGGGGACGAGTATCGACCGGTATGCGCCCGTACATTCGGCGCACTGCTTCTTCACCACCAGCACGTCGACCGGCGAATTAACGACTACGTGAGAGGTAACACTTCCCATCAGCAGCCGGTTGATCCCCCGTCTGCCAAAGGTGCCGAGCACGATCAGGTCGGCATTCTTTTCCTTTGCCATGCTCACCAGCACCTCCGGGGGCTCTCCTTCGCAAAGGATGGACTTCGCTTCTATGCCGAATTCGCGGGCGACCATCTCTTTCGTCTCGAGGCAGACTTTTTCGCCGTGCTGAAGTCGTTTTTCCATCTGCGTCGGCGCGATCCCGAACTCTTCGGCGTCGAAATAGACGGCATGCACGAGGATCACGTTCCCCCCGTGACGTTTGACCCAGTTCGCCGCCTCCGCGAGCGCCGCTTTGCTCGGCTGGGAATCGTCAAAACCGACCAATAAGGTTTTATACATGATTAATGGGCACCTCCGCCCTTTCGGAAGATCAGGCCTACACCAAAGCCCGCGCCGAGGGCGGCAAGTATCGAGATAAGGCCGTATACCGCCGCACTACTTTTCGCCATCGTCGCAAGCGACTTCACGACTCCCACCTGTTCGACCGAAACCTTAGTCTCGGCCTGTTCCACCACTTTGTTATTCTTTACCGCGTACACGGAAACCGTATACTCGCCCGGGGAGGCCTGATAGGGCCAGTCAAGCAGGATATAATACTGTTGATTGCCTCCTTCCTGAGTGGTCGTGATCTTTCCGTAAGATGTCGTATAGAGCTTCGAAGCCGTCTTGAAGCTCACAAATTCATCGAACCATTTCTCTCTTTCGGCGGGGCTAGAAACAGGCGTTACCTCCGCATGTTTTTCGAGTGCCGAATACCCGAGCACGTATTTGTTCATCTCTTCCTCGCTCAATATGTCGGTCAGGTTTTTCGTGCTCTCGAGGAAATAGAGCGAAGGAACACGCTCGAAGGTCAACTTCCCGACATTCATCCACAAGATGCCTCCGACCTTGCCCTTCTGCCTCAAAGTCTGTTCACTTTCGGGGGATGCGATCTTGACTATTAAGTCCGTACCGGGGTCCGATACCCCTCTTACACTGACCGTGCTCCCGTGGTAGAAAAAGTCTACTGTGATGCGGTCATGATTAGCCTTTGCCGTAAGCGTAGCTGATGCAGTGCCCGCTGACAGCAGAACGGCAAATAGCAGGTATGCAAAAATTTTGAACCTTAAGAATTGAACTTTCATTAGTGTCCCCCTCCCATAGACAAGAGCAATGACGGACTCGCCGTGAGGTCGTAGACAATTTTTACCGTGACAACGAGTACGATCACTGCGAGGATTATCTTCAGTTGTTCCCCTTTTAGCTTTCTGCCGAAGACCGCCCCGACCTGAGCGCCGAAAGTTGAGCCGATAAGCAGCAGGACCGCGAGCACAAAATCGACACTGTGGTTGGTATATGCCTGAAGGAACGTCACCTCAATGCAATTGAAAAGGATCTGGAAGAGGCTCGTCCCGACGACGACGTGCATCGGCATCCTGAGGATATAGACCATCACCGGCACCATCAGGAAGCCGCCGCCCACGCCCATTACCGCAGCGAGAACACCTACGAATCCGCCGAAGATGATCGGGATGAGGGCCGAATGCGTGACACCTGATTTTTCAAAATGCGTCTGCATCGGAAGGGATTTAAGGAATTTCGACAACCCCGACTCTTTTGCGGGCTTGCTTGTTTCGGACGTCTTTTTCCTCATGCTCGCAAGGCTTTCAAAAAACATATAAGTACCGACTATGCCGAGCATTAATACATAGGTCATCTTGATCACGAAATCGGCGTTGCCCATCGCCCTCAGCAGTTTGATCGCCTGGACGCCGCCGAGACCTCCGACGAACCCGCCTACGAGAAGATAAAGGCCCATCTTGAAATCAACGTTTCCGACCTTCCAATGCGCATATGTGCCGGACGTGGACGCCGCAACAATCTGGTTCGAATCGGTCGCTGCTGCGACAGTCGAAGGAATACCGAACATGATTAAGAGTGGCGTCATAAGGAACCCCCCCCCAACGCCGAAAAGTCCTGACAAAAGTCCTACCGCAAGACCCAGCCCGATAGGGATGAGAATGTTAATGCTGGT
>JAKAIZ010000176.1 GCA_021814065.1 Nitrospirota bacterium
TCATAGAACGCCTTCTCGTCTTCGGGCCTTATCGCGCTTACATAGGCGATGTTAAAGTTGCCGCCCCTGTCCTGGTGGAGCTTCTTCAGGATTTCGTTTTGCTGTCCGCACGGAATGCCGGCAGGGTTCATGAAAAATACGACGGTTTTCTTCCCGGAGCTTATGGCCTGGCTGATTTCAGCATTGCTCCGGGGCGCAGGGGCATTTCCCGGACCTCCCTGGCATCCCGCCGAAAAGAACAAGACCGCAAATAGAGAGGCTACAACCGCTATCTTTCCCATCATTTGATCTCCTTATTACATTGTTGCGCTACTTTGAATATAGTATCAGATCGGCTGCTGCAAGGTCAAAAAGAGGCCTGAATTAGAAGGGAAACCTGATGCAATGACAGGACAAAGCTATCTTGCCGAAATAGGGTGTAACGCGACACAATTGAAGAGAGGCAGCTTAATGCAAGCTACTAAAGTTAATAGTTATCACTCGAATCAGCAAGCGCTTCTAATAACCGGCAAGAAGTCTTCCTGACGCAAACACCATTGTCCGGTATCCCGTCGCCGATGCAAAGACAATAGGGCGCTACTGCCGTTTTTTCTTTGGATAATTCTTCTGGTAGGTTTTTGAGGATGCGGGAAGGGCCTTTGCCTTTGTCACCGAGACCCTTCTGCCCCTTATAACCGCACGGTTCATCGCGGTCAGGACCTTCTCGACGATGCCTGAGGGCACCTCGAAAAAAGTGAAGTGGTCCATGATGTCGATCTTCCCGACGCTGTGCCCGGGGATGCCCGATTCACTCGCAATCGCCTTCAGTATCTCGGCTGTCTGGACCTTGTCTTTGTGGCCCACTGTCATGAAGAGTCTGGTCATCCCTTTTTCTCCAATCCCCCTTTGTTCCATCATCCTGTCCCCGGAAGGACGGGCCTGGTGTTTCACGAGTTCGGCTATCTCCATGCTGCCGAAGGCCAGAGAGAGCGCGGCTGCACCGAGTTCCTCGATGTCGGCTGATTCGGCCAGCTCCCTGATTACGGCCATGTACGGCCTGTGTTTTCCCTTCTCAATGATCTCCGAAAGGTCTTCCCTGATCTGCCTCTGGCGCGCCTTCTTCACCTCTGCCGCGGTGGGGATCTCCTGCCTGCTCAGCTTCGTCTTTGCGATCCTCTCGATAAGCTGGAGTTGGCGGTATTCGCGGGGCGTCACGAATGTGACCGCGATACCGGCCCTGCCTGCCCTTCCGGTGCGGCCTATCCTGTGGATATAGCCCTCAGGGTCCTGGGGGATGCTGTAGTTGATCACGTGGCTGATATTCTCGACGTCGATTCCTCTGCCGGCCACGTCGGTGGCGACGAGGATATCGATCTTGCCTCCGCGGAATTTAGTCATCATGTCTTCACGGTGGGCTTGGGTGAAGTCGCCGTGCAGGGCGCCCGCATTGTAGCCGAGCTTCTGCAGTCTCGCGGCAACGTCGTCGACCTCTCTCTTGGTGTGGCAGAAGATAAGCGTCAGTTCCGGCGACTCAACATCGAGCAGCCTTCTGAGCACCTCGGGTTTGTCCCTTTCGAGGACCTCGTAGAATACCTGCTTGATCTTCGGTGCCACGATGTCTTTCACGTTGATCGCGATCTTGACAGGGTCGCGCATATAACGCTTCGAGATCTTGAGGATCTCCGGGGGCATTGTGGCTGAATAAAGCATCGTCTGCCGTGACTCCGGGGTCATCTCGAGAATCCTCTCGATATCGGCGATAAACCCCATGTCGAGCATCTCGTCCGCCTCGTCGAGCACCACCGTCGAGACGTTTGCTACCGACATTGTCCCTCTCGTGAGATGGTCGATGATGCGGCCGGGAGTGCCGACGACGATATTCGTTCCGTGCCTGAGCGCTTTCATCTGTTCCACGATCGACGCCCCGCCGTATACGGTCACAATCGAACACTTCTTGACCTTCGAAAGAGAGGCCAGTTCCCCCGAAACCTGCAGGGCCAGTTCTCGCGTGGGTTCGATGATCAGTGCCTGTGGTTTTTTCCCCGAGAAGATCTTTTCGATGATGGGGATACCGAATGACGCGGTCTTGCCGGTGCCGGTCTGGGCCTGCCCGATGATATCGCGACCTTCGAGTGCAGGCGGGATCGCGAGTTTCTGTATAGGCGTCGGCTCCTCAAAGCCCATTTCGCTGATCGCCCTGATCACTGCTTCGCTCAAATTGAGACCGCTAAACCCTTTTACTGCTTCTTTTTCCAACAAACAACTCCTCTTTTTTGCTGCACAAAATAAGACCCCAGGGCCTTATTATCCCTGAGGTCGTTTTCGCGTCCAGGTAATATTATGGTTCAAATATTATGAGATAGCTGTTGATGATTTGTCAACGATATGAGCTTCCATTGCCCTCCAGGTGTGATAAACTTTGCGTATGGAAGACTTATCTCTTTTGCGGGATGACCGCGTTCTTCTGCTGGGCGCAACCGGATTTATCGGCAGGAGGCTTCTGCCCGAGTTGAAGAATAAGAATATACGATTGCGGTTGCTCGTGCGCGATCCATCAAAGGTTGCGGACCTTGTGTCCGCTCACAAGGATATCGAGGTGACCGAAGGGGATCTCGTCTCGGGAAAGGGGCTTGACGAGGCGCTGCGCGGCATCCACTCTTCCTATTATCTGGTGCACTCGATGGGCGGCCAGAGCATCTTCAGAAATACCAAATACGCAGAAAAAGACAAGATATCGGCAGGAAATTTCATCTCCGCGGCGGAAGCTGCAGGACTGAAGCGGGTCATCTATCTCGGCGCGCTGGGGGAAAGCGGGAAGGACCTCTCTGAGCATCTGAAGAGCAGGGCGGAGGTAGGCGGGATACTCTTTTCCGGCAAGCCTGCGGCAACGGTGTTGCGCGCCGCGATTATCATCGGCGCGGGCGGCGCTTCCTTCGAGATGCTCAGGTATCTTGTGGAGAGGCTGCCGGTGATGGTCTGCCCGAAATGGATCGATACCCGCATCCAGCCGATTGCGTTGCCCGACGTCCTCGCCTACCTTGTCGGCTGCCTGCTGAACCCCGCTACCGCAGGCCAGACCTTTGATATCGGAGGAGATGAAATACTCACCTACCGGGAGATGATGCAGCAATACGCCGAAGCTCGCGGGCTGGCAAAGAGGCTTATCTTCCGGGTCCCTATTCTCACGCCCCTTCTTTCGGCCTATTGGGTCGACCTCGTCACTCCCATACCGTCGGGTGTTGCCCATCCGCTTATCGAGGGATTGAAGAGTGAGGTGATATGCCGCGATAAGAGGATCGACGAATTTGTCGGCGTAAAAAAAACGCCTTTCAGGGAGGCGGTGAGACTCGCCTTTTCGGAGGAAAAGGAAGGGCCGGGGAAGACCGGGTTCTGAATGGTGGTCGAAGAGAGCGTCCTCATCCTTGCACCGCCGGAGAAGGTCTGGAAGACCTTTACCGACCTTTCGTGCTGGGAGGACTGGAATACGGTGCTGGAAGACGTTTCTGCCAGGGACCACAACATCGAAAAGGGAGGCACGTTCAGATGCAGCATACGCCCCTTTTTCTTCCCCGTCCGTTTCCAGCCGGTCATCGAGGAGGTCATCCCCCGGGAGAAGATAGTCTGGACAGGCTCCAAATACGGCATATCATCGAGGCACGAATTCATTTTCGAAAATGATGAAAGCGGGGTCCTTCTGGTCAGCAGGGAGACTTTTAGCGGGTCAGCCGTGGAGACTGTTCCGGCCCTCTTCCCGGAGAAGAAGATAAGGGAGCTGACCCGACTTTTTTTGAAGGATCTCAAGGAGGCCGCGGAATCGGTATGAAGCGGGACTATTATCACAGACAGGAGGTGCACGATGAGGATATGGGACCTTCCGCCTGAAAGGTTGTGCCGCAGCCATCTTCTCGGCGAGCACAGGGAACTCCATGCGATATGGAGCGTACTTACCAACAACAGGAAGGGCTATTCGAGCCACCCCGAAGTCCTGAGGTGGAGGGGACGGCTGAAGGCCCTTTTCCTGAGACACGAAGACCTTGTCGCGGAGATGATGAGAAGGGGCTACCTCCACAAGAGTCCCCTCGATTCCGCATTGGCCCGGGGCATGGCTGTGCAGACCGTCCGTGTCGATTCAGCCGAAGACCAGATCAGACGTCTCAGAAATAAACGGTGTGAATGTGACGTCTGACTTGTCGCGACGTTGCGCGGAATTTCTTTGCGTATTGACTCAGGACTTCTCCTGTTGCGACTTTAATCCCCGAGAATAGCCTTTATGCCTGCGAAAAACTTTCTTGCATAGACTTCTTCATCTTCGGGGGCGAGCTTCTCGAATCGGTCCAGCCGCTTGATCGTTTCCTCCGGGACCTCTTCAAGGAACCTTGAAGGCATGGAGGGCGTTTCTTTTCCATATTTCGTTCTGGATTTTGTATAGGTAAGATAAAGTTCTTTCATCGCCCGAGTGATTCCCACATAGAAGAGCCTTCTTTCCTCCTCGATATCCTCGTTCATCTGTACCGATTTTTTGTGAGGCAGAATATTCTCTTCCAGCGCGACGATGAAAACTACGGGGAATTCGAGGCCTTTCGAGGAATGGAAAGATATGAGGGTAACACCGCGCCCCCCTTTTTCTTCCTTCTCCTTCATCAGGTCCATCAGCGCCATTGTCTCAAGGAACCCATGAAGAGACGGCGCATCCTCTGACGACTCATAGTGCGTAATCGAATCGACAAGCCCGTCTGTGTTTTCGATCCTCCTGAACGCGGCCTCGGGTGTTTTGTAGAGCTCAGTGAGGTATTCCCTATAGCTGATTTCCTCGATAAGGGACTTCAATATATTTCCCATGCCCCTCCCGCTCGTGAACATTTTTCGATAGCGGCCTACTAATCCATAGAGCGCTTCGGCGGAGGCTGCTGCTTTTTGCCCGAACCCCGGCACCGCAGAGGCCTTGCCGAAAGCCTCCAGGAGGCTGAAGGAGTTGGCCCGCGCAAATTCCGACAAAGTGCCGAGGGCCGACGGCCCCAGTCCTCTCTTAGGCACAGTCGCCGCCCTCAGGAGGCTCAGGTCGTCCGAGGGGTTGGCGAAGATCTTGAGATAGGCCGCGAGGTCCTTGACCTCTCTGTGGTCGAAATAACTCGTTCCGCCGACGACCGAATAAGGAATCCGCTTCTTCCTCATGGACTCTTCGAAAGGTCTGGAGAGAGTATTTGCACGGTAAATTACAGCGAAATCCTCATACCCGACGCCTTTCTCGAACTGCAGCATCGAGATCCTGTCGGCTACCCAATCGGCCTCCTCCTCAGTGTCGAGGGCCTTAAGAACGTTAACCTTCGGTCCGTTGCCCTTTTCTGTCCAGAGGGACTTCTCCATCCTCTTCCTGTTGTTTTTGATTACGCCGTTTGCTGCCTGGAGGATATTGCCGAAGGAGCGGTAGTTCTGTTCCAGTCTTACCGTTACGGTACCTGGAAAGTCTTTCCCGAAGTCGAGTATATTGCCGAGGTTCGCCCCCCTCCAACCGTATATGGACTGGTCGTCGTCTCCTACCACGCAGAGGTTTTTCCGCTCGCCTGCGAGCAGTTTGATGAACTCGTACTGCACGCGGTTCGTGTCCTGGTATTCATCGACCATGATATATCTGAAACGTTCCCTGTACCGCCCGAGGACTGACGGATGCTCTCTGAAGAGCTTCAGTGTGAGAAGGAGAAGGTCATCGAAATCAAGGGCGTTCAGCGACTTCAAGGCCTCCAGATACTTCGGGTAAAGGACCGCCGAGGCTTCTTCGACCGGGTCTTCCGGCAACGCGGCAGCAGGAGGGCGGAAATCGTTCTTTGTCCGGCTGATCCGTTCAAGGATGGATTCGGCCTTGAAACTCTTATCGTAGAATTTGATATCGGAAAGGATGTTTCTCAGTAATGAAACCTGCTCAGAGGTGTCATAGATGGTGAAGTCTTTCCGGTAGCCGAGGTGTTCGATCTCTCGCCTCAGTATTCTGAGGCAGAGGGAGTGAAAGGTCGCGATGACTGGGGAACCGTTTTCACCTCTCACCATGGACCTCACCCTTTCCTTCATCTCGGTTGCGGCCTTGTTGGTGAAAGTGACCGCCAGGACAGAACCTGCTTTGACTCCTGTATGCAAGAGATACGCGGTCCGCACCGTGATGACCCTTGTCTTTCCCGATCCTGCGCCGGCGAGCACGAGGAGAGGCCCGTCGGTCTGAGTGACGGCCTCCTTCTGGCGGGGATTGAGACGCGCTATTTCACCGTATATATCCATTCGTAGATCCTTTTATATTGGTACTCACTTCGAAGGCAGGTCGACGACACCATTTGCACGCTGGAGTGAGGCTGTGCAGTCCCGGCGCAAACCAGGCAGATGCACAGAGACATCTATATTACCGAATCGGTGAGCGTATGGCAATATCATATTTTCTCCCTCACCCATCAGCATAAAAAGCGTGAAGGCTGCATAAAGCGGCAATGATGCATTTACGCACTCGTCACTCACCTTCTCTTTTTCCGGGTGGTTTTATTACAATGAAGTGTAGGAAAGGAAAGGGGCATGCAGGGAAAGAAGAATGGAAATCCGTCTGAGGTTCCTGATCCGGCCTCTGCAAGGCCCGAGATGAAGGGCATATCCGCTTTTTTACCTGAGCGTCCGGTGGACGGCAATCAGCCTGCGCCGATTTACTTCAGTTCGACTCCCCTCTTCAGACTCGAAAGTTCTCCTGAGAAATACGCCCATTTTCTGAGAAGGAAGGACTTGGTCAATCTGGACCCGATCATCCGCTATTTCATTCGCACTTCGGGACATGTTGCTTTTCTGGCAGGGGACGTCGTCAGGAATCTTTATCTGTATGGTAAAAAGAAATATAAAACGATCAATGTTCTGGCGATATTGACCGACGGGGACGTCGACAAATACTCC
>JAKAIZ010000012.1:0-16081 GCA_021814065.1 Nitrospirota bacterium
GTGGAGAAGATGACGCGGGAGGCACTGAAGGGCTCCATGGCGTCGCTCACCAAAGAGATCGAAAAGGTCATATGGGAAACCGTTCCCGATCTCGCGGGCACGATGATCTCTAAAGAGATCGAAAGAATAAAGTCCGAGTTCTAACTCAATATATTTGTAAGTGCAACGGCGGGGAAAAGGCAGTGCCGATTCCCCGTCTTTCTTTGTTATGTCCGAACTAGACAAAGCTTATAACCCGAAGGGCGTTGAAGAAAAGTGGTACAACTACTGGACCGCCGGCAATTATTTCGTTGCCGACCCGGCCTCCGGTAAGGAGCCCTATTCGATCGTTATCCCCCCTCCGAATGTTACCGGTTCGCTCCATATGGGACATGCCCTCAATGCGACGCTCCAGGATATTCTTGTGCGTTGGAAAAGGATGTCCGGGTACGACGCGCTCTGGGTCCCCGGGATGGACCATGCCGGAATTGCCACGCAGAATGTCGTCGAAAGACAGATCTCCGGCGAAGGGATAGACCGTCACCGGCTCGGCAGGGACGCCTTCATCGAGAGGGTCTGGAAGTGGAAGGCGGAATACGGCGGCAGGATTATCCATCAGCTCAGGCGGATCGGCGCCTCGTGCGACTGGACGAGGGAGCGCTTTACTCTTGACAAGGGCCTTTCAGAGGCGGTGGTCGAGGTCTTTGTCAGCCTTTATGAAGAGGGACTGATATACCGCGACAAGAGGCTGATCAACTGGTGCCCGCGTTGCCATACCGCACTTTCGGACATCGAGGTGGAGCATGAAGAATACGAAGGGAGACTTACATACATCAAGTACCCCCTCGAGGACGGCAGCGGGTTTATCGTGGTTGCCACGACGAGGCCGGAGACGATGCTCGGCGATACCGCGGTTGCGGTGAACCCTGATGATGAGCGGTATGCGGGCCTGATCGGAAAAAAAGTCTCGCTTCCCCTGACCGGCAGGAGCATTCCGGTTATTGCTGACAGCGCAGTCGACCCCGAATTCGGCACCGGCGCGGTCAAGGTGACGCCCGCCCATGACTTCAACGACGAGGCGATTGCCAAGAGGCAGAGGCCTCCGCTCGAGTTTATCACCGTGATAGGCCCGGACGGACGTATGACGGCCAGTGCCGGCCTCAAATATGCGGGCATGGACCGCTATGAGTGCAGAAACGCGGTCCTCGGCGATCTCGAGGCCGAGGGCCTGATCGCGAGCCAGGAGAAATATTCCCACTCCATAAGCCAGTGTTACCGGTGCAAGACAGTGATCGAACCGCTCTCTGCCCTGCAGTGGTATGTGAAGGTAGGTCCCCTTGCGGCGGAGGCGATGAAGGCGGTGCGGGAGGAGAAGATTAGGATCGTCCCCAAGACCTGGGAGAACACGTATTTCGCCTGGATGGAAAACATAAACGACTGGTGCATTTCGAGGCAGATATGGTGGGGCCACCGGATCCCGGCATGGTATTGCGAGGACTGCGGAGAGGTGATCGTGTCGCGTGAGAGCCCTTCGAAGTGCACGAAATGCAGCGGCCCGTTACGACAGGACGAAGACGTTCTGGACACCTGGTTTTCTTCGGCGCTCTGGCCCTTCTCGACGCTCGGCTGGCCCGCGGACACTCCGGAACTCCGGAAATACTATCCGACTTCTGTGCTGGTGACGGGCTTCGATATTATATTCTTCTGGGTGGCACGTATGATCATGATGGGGCTGAAATTCCGGAAGGATGTGCCCTTCAGGGACGCATACATACACGCTCTGGTGAGGGACTCCTCGGGCCAGAAGATGTCCAAGTCCAAGGGGAACGTCGTCGACCCGCTCGTGATGATGGACAAGTACGGAACCGACGCGTTCAGGTTTACCCTTGCGGCCTTTGCCGCCCAGGGGCGCGACGTGAAATTCTCCGAAGAGCGCGTCGAGGGCTACCGGCATTTCGTGAACAAACTCTGGAACGCGTCCCGGTTCATAATGCTTAATACGGGAGACATCGGCGTGCCCGTGACGATGTCCTTTGAAGGTCTCGATATCGGCAGCAGGTGGATACTCAGCAGGCTTGCCGCAACTGCAGATGATATCGGCCTTTCTCTCGAAGAATACCGCTTCAATGATGCGGCGAGCGCTCTCTACCGGTTCATATGGCATGAACTCTGCGACTGGTATATCGAGATGGTGAAGCCGGTCCTCTACGACGAAAAAGCAGACAGGGAGAAAGTGAGAAAATGTCTTCTCTACGTCCTTGACACGACATTAAGGCTGCTCCATCCTTTCATCCCCTTCGTAACTGAAGAGATCTGGCAGAATATCGGACCTGACGGGGGGCGCAGGGAGGGGGAAAGCATTGCAATAGCCATTTATCCCCGGGCACTCGTACGCGACGAGGCCGCAGAAGGAGAGATGGCTATCATAATGGAGGCGGTGGCTGGCATCAGGACGATCCGGGGTGAGTTGAATCTCTCGCCCTCGCTCGAGCTCAGGGCCTCGGTCAGGACACTTACCGATATGGCCGAGGAGGTCCTGAAGAAGAACCTCCCGTATCTCAGGAAACTGGGAAGGGCCTATGTGACCGGAATAGGGAAGGACGTGAAAAAGCCGAAGGGCTCGGCTGCCGCGGTCAGGGGCTATGTTGAGGTCTATGTCCCTCTCGAAGGGCTGTTGAATATAGAGCTCGAAATTGATAGACTGAGAAAAGACGGGTCGAAGGTGGAAGAGTCGATCTCGTTTCTGAGCAGGAAACTTCTCAACGAGGACTTTCTCAAGAGGGCTCCGAAAGAGGTCATCGCAAAAGAGAAGGAGAAGTACGAGGAGTGCCTGAGGAAGAAAGAACGGATCGAGGAGCACATCAAGAAACTCTATGAGGCAGGGGGAAAGGGTAATGGCTAAAGAAGAAACAGAGGTCAAGGAGAAAGACCTGGAGATCATCGAGGGCGAGTTCGTCAACATAACCCAGAGCACCGTGCGGAATGTCGAAGGTGGCCATGTGGAGATGCAGCAGGTCGGCGCACTTAGCGTCGACGGCGAGCGGATCGAGGCGACACAGTGCGCGGCGCTGCTGCTGAGGGGAGAAGATGTGAGCCTTAATCAGGGCATAAGTACTGTGACAATAGGGAACAATACGATCTTGAATTTTTCGTGCGCCCCCTTGACGATTTCAAGATCGGAGACTGTGATCAACCGGAGCGCGGCAGGCATCGTAGCTGCGGGCAGCGTCAAGGCGGACAAGAGCGCCGCTCTCATTGTGCTCGCGAACACCGTCGAGGGAGAACTCACTACGCTGCTCGACTGGAAGTCTGCCATGGCCCTGAGCGCGGTGGCCGGAGGCATTTGGGGGTTGCTGTCGCTTCTCAGAAGGAAGTAGCATGGATATCCCTTCAAGCGTCGTCGAGCTGATAAAGCATGCCATAGAGGAGGACATCGGCCACGGCGACATCACGACGGCCCTGCTGGTCCCGGAGGCGAATGAGTCGAGGGCCTTGTATGTGGCGAAGGGGAATTTTGTCCTCGCCGGCATGCCCTTTGCCGAAGAAGTCTTTCGCATCATCGATCCCCTGGTTTCATTCAAGGTCTTCTATCACGAGGGCGCAAAGGTCTCACGGGGAGACGTCCTTGCCGAGGTGTCGGGCAAGACTAGGGTCCTGCTCGCAGGAGAAAGGGTTAGCCTCAATATCCTCCAGAGACTTTCCGGCGTCGCTACACTCACGAGCGAGTTCGTCGATGCCGTAAAGGGAACGAAGGCAAAAATACTGGACACCAGGAAGACGACCCCTTGTCAGAGGTTCATGGAAAAATACGCGGTGAGGATGGGCGGCGGTATGAATCACCGCTTCGGTCTTTTTGACGGTATACTCATCAAGGACAACCACATCGAGGAGGTCGGCGGGATACGGGAAGCGGTTAGTCTCGCAAAGGCGGGGCATCATCTCGCCAGGATCGAGGTGGAGGTGGAGAACCTCAAGGAACTCCAGGAAGCGATCGAAGCGGGGGCCGATATCGTGATGCTCGACAACATGACTGCGCGGGATATGGCGGAAGCGGTGCGCTTCGTGAACGGGAGAGTGACGGTTGAGGCCTCAGGTAATGTCACTATCAGCAGCGTAAGGGAGATTGCCGAAACCGGGGTCGACCTCATATCAGTCGGTGCGCTTACCCACTCGGTCACTGCAGCGGACATCAGCATGAAGATAGTAAAGTGAATGGGAGGAGCCAGGGCTCATATCTTTGTGAGGGGCAGGGTCCAGGGGGTATTCTATAGGGCCTTTACGCAGGGCGTAGCGACGAGGCTCGGTCTCCACGGGTGGGTGAAGAATCTTTACGATGGGAGGGTCGAGGCGGTCTTCGAGGGAGAACGGCCCCTGGTCGAGCAGGCGATAAGCGAATGCAAACAGGGTCCTCCCGGCGCTTACGTAGATGATGTCGATGTGGCATGGGAGACGTATTCGGGGAAGGAAAACGGGTTCGGGATCAAGTATTAGGCTGTCGGGACAAGACGCGTCGCTGAGGCCGCTGAATTTTGCACCCATGACCACTTCCGGCGCGATGTATTGACCATGCCCGCTTTGTTCTGCAAGAATAATCCGCAATGATTGATCGCCTTGAAAAAAAGGTTTTCTCCGGCGGCGGGATCACGCCAGAAGAGGCTCTCGGAATTGTCCGGGTGTCGGGTCAGGATGTGTTCGCCCTTTTTTCTGCCGCCGCCAGGATCAGGAACTGCTTTCGCGGAGAGGCAGTCGATATCTGCGCCATCATCAACGCCAAGTCCGGAGCATGTCCGGAAGACTGCGCCTACTGCGCCCAATCCTCCAGGAGCCTCTCCGGTCCGCCGGTTTTCCCTCTTGTCGATAAAGAAGTGGTGATCGGGAAGGCCGCGGAGGCGAAAGAGGGCGGGGCCAAGCGGTTCTGCATCGTGACGAGCGGAAGAAAGGCCGCAAAGGGAGAAATAGAGAGGATCTCCGTTATGATTGCGGAAGTCAGGGCGATGGGGCTTCTACCCTGTGCCACGCTCGGTCTTCTCGGCAAAGAGGAACTCCTCCTTCTGAGGGAGGCCGGCCTGGAGCGGTTTCATCACAATATCGAGACTTCCGAGAGGTTCTTTCCCGAGATATGCACCACTCATACTTTTCAGGAAAAATTGAGGACGATGGATGCAGTGAAATCAACCGGGCTTTCCCTCTGTTCGGGAGGTATCTTCGGTCTGGGGGAAACTTGGCGGGACAGGATCGACATGGCGAGCACGCTCAGGGAAATCGGACCGGACTCCGTCCCGATAAATTTTCTCATCCCGGTGAAGGGCACCAGGCTCGGCGGCCGTGCTCGGCTTGACCCTTTCGAGGCGCTCAAGATCATAAGCCTGTTCCGGTTTATGCTGCCGGACAAGGAGATACGTGTGTGCGGCGGCCGGGTGCAGACGCTCGGGGAATTTCATCCCATGATATTCTCCGCAGGTGCGGACGGTATTTTGTCGGGGAATTACCTGACGACTACCGGGCGGAGTTTCGGGGATGATCTGAGACTGATCCGGCAGCAAGGCCTCGGCATGTGGTCCGGCTAATGATAACGACGTTGAGGAGAATGTCCGAATGGTAAGTATCAGAATGAGGGCCTCCGGAAGGGCGGGGAACAAAAAAGCTTCGGGGAAGAGTGGGGATAATATTTCCCGCGAGGTCCATATTTCGGGTGCTGAGGGGATGTACGGCGATGATGATGTGAAGCGCGTAGTCCGCGAATACATCGGGAGGGCGACCGGGCACAGCCGCGGCAGGCCGGACAGGATCGACATCACGATAGAGAGGGTCGCGGAGAGACCGAGACTAATCCGCGCTCTGGCGGTAAAGACGCTCAGGTGCGGCACTCCGCGCATGGCAGGGGAGTATATAAGGAAAATGCTCACCGCGGCTGGGGTGTCGTGGCGGGCCGTCGACAAAGGAATGGGGATAGTTTTCGGCGATGATACGATGAGAGGCGCAGCCATTATTTACGCCGGATCCGGCAAGAGGGTGGAGACGGACAAAAAAAGAGGGGTGCGTGCGTCGAGGCTTGGCATCAGCAAAAGCGCAGCGGTCTCGCTCGGCCGGGCACTCCGGGGGCAGGGAATTCATACCGCCACTGTCGTCGAGGCGGTCGTGCTTGCATCGAAGGTGGCCTCATGCCATCATGTCCTTGCGGAACTCTGTGTTTCCGATGATCCGGATTACACGACGGGTTATGTTGCGGCCCGGAAACTGGGGTATGTGAGAATCCCCCATATCAAGAGAAAAGGAGAAAAGAAAGGCGGCAGGGTTTTTTTTGTGGATGCCGGCGCAGTGCTGGGTGACGTGACCGAATATCTCGAAAAAAAACCTGTCCTGGTCAACAGGATTTCTGAATGCGGCGGCGTCCATTCGATAGATGATGTCATCAGTAAGCATCATATATAATCCGGCCGCAAGAAAGGCGTCGAACACTAATATCGACCGTGCAGCCTTTTTTCTCGGAAGGGAAGGGTTCGATGTCGAAGTGCTCAGGACCGAAAGGAAGGGCCACGCGCGCCAACTGGCGGAAGAGGCGCTCAGGAAAAGGCCGTCTCTTATTATCGCAGCAGGAGGGGACGGGACGATCAACGAAGTGATCAACGGCCTGGCATGGTCCGGTACGCCGGCTGCAATCCTTCCCATGGGCACTACCAACGTGCTTGCGAAGGAGCTGAATGTGCCCGAAGACCTTTACGGTGCGCTCCGGACGGCGGTCGGCGGCACTGCGAAAAAGGTGTCGCTCGGCAAGATAGAGACCGAACGCGGCGGATTGAGGTACTTCTGTCTCATGGCGGGGGTGGGACTGGACGGTAAGGCGGTCCATGACGTCAATCCTGCGATAAAGAAGGTTTCCGGAGGAGCTGCATATATTCTCAGCGGGATCAGGAATATCGCGACGTTTTCGCCGGAGAGGATAGAGTTCCTTGTGGACGGTAAAGGGTTTTCGGGATACACGGCAGTTATCGGCAAGGCGGCCAAATATGGCGGCAACTACAAAGTGACGCCGGATGCGAATCTCCAGGACCCCTTCCTTTTCGCGTGTATATTCCGCGGAGGGAAACGTCTCGACCTGCTCCGTTACTCGATAGGGGTGCTCAGGGGCACCCACCTTCGCTATAAGGACGTGGACTATCTTAAGGCGTCAAGTGTCGAAATCCGGGGACGGGCACACATGCAGGTGGATGGAGACTATCTGGGCCTCAGCCCCGCCAGGGTGTCGGTCGCCGTGGGGGCGCTCAATCTGATATTCTGACGTAAGGTGATTCAGGGATTTGCGTGATGATGCCGCCGCCAATTACCGTATCTCCAAGGTAAAAGACTGCACTCTGACCAGGCGCAGGCGCCCACTGGGGATCATCAAAAAGTACTGTCACCTGTCCGCCAAGCAGCTCAACCGTTGCGGGAACGTCTTCCATCATAGACCGGATTTTAACTGTCGTCCTGAAGGGAGATGCGGGAGGAGCAATCAGCCAGTTGAGGTCTGTCACCCCGATTTCTTTCATCAGCGCATCCTCACGTCTTCCCACGCGAACGAGATTATTCAGCGGATCTATTCCCGTTACGTAGCAAGGGTCCGGAGAAGCTATACCGAGTCCCTTCCTCTGACCTATCGTGTAGTGGCATATACCCTTGTGCAGCCCGAGCGTATGCCCCGACTTGTCCATTATCGGACCGGGACGGCATGACGAGGGGGAAAGTTCTCCGATGAACTTTGCGTAGCCTCCCTCACCGATAAAGCATATCTCCTGACTTTCAGGTCTCTCTGCCGCCGGAAGATGCAGGGCTCGGGCGATCTCCCTTACCTCCTTTTTCGTCAGGCCGCCGAGAGGGAGCATCAGTCGATTGATTTCTTCGGGTCTTAAGAGATAAAGGACATAGGACTGATCTTTCCCCCGGTCTATGCCCTTATTAAGAAGGGGCCTTCCGGCCGAGACGTCAGTTCTGTCCGTCCTTGCATAGTGACCGGTTGCAATATATTCGGCATTCCGTTTCTGCGCTTCGCCAAGTAAATACGGGAACTTGATATTGCGGTTACAGAGGATGCAGGGATTCGGTGTTATCCCCTTTTCGTACGCGGCAGCGAAGGGTTCGATTACCTTCTCGACGAATGCTTCCCGGACGTCCAGTTCACTATGCGATATACCGATCTGCTCAGCGGTTTTAGCAGCGCTTTGTGTTGCCTCGAATGAGCAGCACGCCTCATAATTGATCCTCTCCCTCGCCTCCCAGAGGATAAAGCTGACGCCCTCCACATCGTATCCCTGTTCCTTCAGGAGATACGCTGCGACGCTCGAATCTACCCCCCCGCTCATGCCGACTATGACTTTTGCCATCTTTTAATATAGCAAAAAGCAAGATGGTATTCCCGGAACATCTCAGGTCTGGCATTAACGACTTTGTCGAGGCGCCCCTTGTTTCCATCTATCCGACAAGACTGGTCAATACTGCGTCTTCTTTCAAATGCTCAGCAAGGATGCACTTTTGATGAACCGACCACCTTTGGCTTTACGTATACTAACTTCTTCATGCGTCACCCCTTTTCTGATTTATAAAGATTATGTCAACGACCATCATCTTCATTTCACCCCCTAAAATGAGCGCCGGGAGTGAATACAAAGCAGGACTGAGGTTAATCACTCAGCAATGCTATTTTTCGCAAGCATTCTCGGCCAAATAGAAAAAACCAGCCAATTGTAATATAATACAATCTGTTTTTCTCAATTCCAAAAACACTATTAATTCTTTGTGAGGAGGCTGTCATGATAAAAGTCTACTATGATAAAGATGCGAATCTCGGTATTCTGAAGAAAAAGAAGATCGTGGTCATGGGCTACGGCAGTCAGGGGCATGCCCACGCCAACAATCTCAAGGAAAGCGGCATGGATGTGACCGTAGGTATAAGAAAAGGGGCAAGCTGGGAGAAGGCGAAGAAGGCGGGTCTGAAGGTGATGACGCCTGGCGAAGCCGCGAAGATAGCGGATGTAATAATGATTCTGCTGCCCGATGAATACCAGGCGGATATCTATAAGGCCGAGATCGCTCCCAACATGAAAAAGGGCGTATATCTTGCCTTTGCCCATGGTTTCAATATCCATTTCGGGCAGATCGTCCCACCGGAAGATGTGAACGTATTTATGGCCGCTCCCAAGGGACCGGGGCATCTCGTCCGGTCCGAATACACCAAGGGCAGTGGCGTACCTTGCCTTATCGCGGTTCAGCAGGACCCGTCAAAGAACACGAAAGACGTGGCACTGGCTTATGCGTCAGCAATCGGCGGCGGCAGGGCGGGTATCATCGAAACGACCTTCAGGGAAGAGACTGAGACAGACCTCTTCGGAGAGCAGGTGGTGCTCTGCGGCGGGCTGACTTCCTTGATACAAGCGGGATTCGAGACGCTCGTCGAGGCGGGATACGCCCCTGAAATGGCGTATTTCGAATGTCTCCACGAAGTCAAGCTCATCGTCGATCTGATTTATGAGGGCGGAATATCGAATATGAGATATTCCATTAGCAATACCGCACAGTACGGCGACCTTACGAGGGGCCCACGTGTAGTCACCGAGGATACGAAGAAGGAAATGAAGAAGATCCTGGACGAGATCCAGGACGGTGTCTTTGCAAGAGAATGGATGCTGGAATGCAAAGCTAACAAGCCGGTCTTCAACGCGCTGACAAAGAAGGGAGAACGGCACCTGATTGAGCAGGTGGGGGGCAAACTCAGGGCTATGATGCCGTGGCTCAAGAAGGGAAAACTTGTCGACAAGTCGAAGGCATAGCACTCAGGTCACGGTTGTCTTTAGGAGATTCGGGAAGCGGACAATTTGAGAATTTTTTGTGATCAACAAGAAAATTTATTCTGTTGGCCTTATGTATTTACTTTGGAGGGTTTTAGACGGATCCTCAAAAGTTTTTTCTATAAGGTGTTGCACAAAAATTCTGCGCTGCCCGTATCCCTGTTATAACAGGGTATGCCTCAATGAAATTCGCCCCTGAGGGGTATCCTTTTATTGCGGGGGCCGTCGGACTGACGGTTCTTGTATTTTTGTTTATACCTTTTGGTGCGGTCATTCCGGCTCTTCTCATCGCCTTCATGCTCTATTTCTTCAGGGACCCCGAGAGAAACGTCCCGGATGAGAAAGATATCTTTGGCGCGCCCGCCGACGGAAAGATCATTCTGATACGGGAGATGCATGAGTTCAAATACCTGAAGAAAGATGTCAAGGAGATCAGCATCTTCATGTCACCCATGGATGTGCATGTCAACCGCGCTCCCTGTGACGGAAGAGTGAAACAGGTTGTGCACAACAAGGGCCGGTTTCATGCCGCGTACAAGGATGAGGCTTCACTCCAAAACGAGAACATCGAGATGGTCCTCGAAACAGAATACGGTGATGTCCTGGTGAGGCAGGTCGCCGGGTTCCTTGCCAGAAGGGCGGTCTGCAGAAAAAAGGCCGGCAATGTTCTCAAACGCGGGGAAAGATACGGCGTGATAAAGTTCAGCTCAAGGGTGGACCTCTACCTTCCTCCGGATGTGAAGATCAGAGTCGGCCTGGGCGATATAGTGAAAGCCGGAGAGACAATCATCGGCGGGATGTAGATCTAAGTAGATAGCGTGGAGTTCAAAAAGAACTACTTCTGAGAGATTTAAGGACAGGCAGAAAGACGTGGTCAATCTTTGCGAGTGAGCCTAGCACAAATTTCTCGACGCCACTGTTATCCGTTAAAAGAAGCCCTCTTGGCAGGGCATCTTGCTTCACCTGCGCGCGTCCCATTGATTTGTGGCCGCCTGCGCTGCCTATGCCTCCGAAGGCAGTGCGAGCGAGGTAGCCGGCGTCCTTCTTGAGGCCATCATTTCGAAAGACCACCACCAACGTGTCGCCTACCACTCCGGTAACCAGCGCCCAGGACACGTTTTCCACCCTGATAAAGAAGTCCGCCACCTGAACGCACACGTCGAAGAATGGCACCGGCCCCAAGTGTGAGAACATGACTCCCTTTAAGAAATGCCTCCTGACGAGCCCAATGCTAAAGTAGTCGAGTCCCTCCCGTGAGAACTGTGAAAACTCTATTTGTTTGACAATGTCTCTGTCTGTTTTCCTCCTCAGCCATCTTATAGCCTCTATGTCACCCTCGCTCATATCGCCCATGAAACGGCGAGAATCGGTCTTAATCCCATAGAAAAGAGCGCTTGCGAGGTTTTTGGTCAGGCGCACGCCTGCTGCCATCAGATACTCCGTCATGATGGAAGAACTGGCCTGGTAGCTGGGCCGCACGTCGGCAAACTCTGCAGTGAGCGGCGCATCCGTAAGAGGGTGGTGGTCTATCACGATATCGCACCGCGGCAGGTTGAAGTCTTTGAAGAAGTAGGGCTGGGAGTCGACAATCGCTATAATATCAGACTTGGCGACCTCTTTCTCGCTGACGGGGAATGCAGGTATTTTCAGGCGTCTTATCATGGAGGCGTTTTCAGGCCTTCCGATTGCCCCTGTAAAGCCTATACTGACAGAACGCTTATTTGTCTCAAGTATTTTTTTTAGAGCGAGCGCGCTTGCAAGGGCGTCCGGGTCCGGGTTCGCATATATTACGATGCGGACTTCTTTCGCGCCGTCGCATACCTTCCTCAAGCGCTCAAGTCTCTGTCTAACTTTATCCTTTTCCTCCATGCCGTTGACTCTTGTAATTATCAATTAATAGATAGCACATTAACAGGCGCTTGCAACAAAAATATTCCAATGCCAAATAAATCAATCTCGTCAAACCTTTTACCGCTGTGGAGCGATGGGGTGCAACTCGGTGCGGCGCTTGGCATATGCTTGTTTGTACTATTTGAAGATATCCATCCAGATTTTTACAGCCGTTCCTATGATGATTAAGGCGAGAATCCACCGCAGGTACTGCGTCTTCGTTTTCCTGCCCACCACCCCGCCTAATCGCGCTGAAGGGATCGCCCCGATGAGCAGCGCGGCAGCCATATGAAAAGGCACCTGTCCCGTCGCGATCTTGCCGATGAGGCCGGCCGATGACGAAAAAAGACCGATCGCAAGCGTGCTCCCGAGCGCGACCCTCAGAGGAATCTTGAGGACGTATAGGAGAATGGGGATGAGGATGAAGGCGCCTCCCTGCCCGACCATGCCCAGAAGAATGCCGATCGAAATGCCTACTGCGGCCGCGGTGGGCTTATTGAATGTGACCTTGTCTTCGGTCAGCTCGTCTTTCGCATAACTACGCGGTATGAGCATCATTACGGAGGCGGTTAAAGCCAGTCCTGCGAATATGAAAAGGAGTGGTTTGTCAGGAACCACCTTCGACACAAAGGAACCGGTGAGGGATGACAGAAAGAGCGAAAGTCCCAGGGTAAGCACAAGCGGCTTATTGACCAGGCTATGCCGGTGATAGAAAAGCATGGCCGAAAGAGACGAAAAGAACCCCTGTATCATCGTCAGCCCGGTGATGTTCTTGACGCCGATGGGATCGAAACCCAAAAGAGGGGGTAGATATAGAAGAAGCGGGAACATTAGTATTCCTCCCCCGATACCGAGCAGACCGGAAAAGAAGCCGACGATCGAGCCGGCAAGCAACAGAAAGAGATAAAATGCTATATGCATGATTGTCTAGCCACAAATTTGGTTGTGTGTTTTAGCCATACAAAAAGAGGGCTTCTCTATATATTACAGAAAATGGATATTTGATGATATTTAAGGATTTAGTAGGAAAGTGGCACGGTGTGTCATGAGGTCGACATGCCGTCCTGTCCGCCCGGCGAGGGCGGCAGAAAATCGCCTCGTAGCGATATGATAACGCTGCGGAAATAATTTTGTCAGGTTGGTCTGGTATGTCCTGCGCGAGACTACTTGGCGACTAGCACTGCACATCCTGCCATGCCTATCACCTTCTCTGTCGTACTCCCCATCAGGAGTTTTTTCAAGCCGGTCTTCCCATAAGTGCCCATTACGATCAGATCGACGCCCCTGCCGGCTGCAGTCTCGGCGATGACCTCGTAGGGTTTCCCGATGGGGGTCATTGCCTCGACGGCAACGCCGCCTTTTTGTGCTGCGGACACGACGCCCCCGACATTCGCTTCCGCTTTCTCTTTCACCTCTTCCCCGTGAATTACAGAGACCGCGATCAGCCGGCTGCCGCAGTGCTTTGCAATTTCGATTGCCTCCCCGACGGCCTTGTCCGCATGCTCCGACCCATCAGTTGCAACCAGGATATTTTTGCATTCCATCCTCGCCGCTTTGGGAACAACCAGGACCTTGCATGGCGCATGTCCGATGACTTTTGCAGCGGCGCTGCCCAAGAGGGCCTTCTCCAGTCCTCTGCGGCCGCGTCTTCCGATTACAATCATATCGGTCTTTTTTTGGTTAGCCTCTTCCACGATGAGGCGTGAGGGATTGTCCCCGCGCCGAAGAAAGACCTCGCAGGTAAGCATCTCCCCCGAGGCCTTTGCCTTTATAGATTTAAGGTATTGCACGGCCTCTTCCTCTTCTTTCTGCAAAAACTCCGCACCTATCGTCTCATATTCCGGATTTGTTTCGACAACACTCATCACATAGAGGGTGCTTGAACACTTCTTCGCAAGACTTATCGACTCCCTCACCGCGCCCTCGCTGAAAGCCGAACGTTCTGTTGCGACAAGTATCTTTGCCAGTCGTGCTATGGGACAACTCTGCCCAGGGTTCATGGTGCCAGCCTCCTTACAGTATTTAGTGTGCAACTGTTTCCGGCAGCATTCAGTCGAGTTGCGGACCGCCTCCAGCCGGAAGGATCGTACTTATTCCCGCAACGTCCGTCTTATTGCTTCATGATATCACGTTAGATGAAAATGCATTCTATGTCAATGGTGGGGAAATGCAGTATTTTTTTCAGATATCTTGCTGTAGGATATGATCCCGTAATGTAGAACAGGTACTGTGGCAGAAAAGCAGGCTCATAACTCATATCTAATCTGCACGTAAACATTGTCATCCTTTGTAAACTGTCCGAACTGGCTTGCCTTATTTCCGCCTCCGAAGATCTCTTATCTTTTGTATCTTTGCAAGGGTGTCGCTGTTGAGGATGCCTTTTTCGTTCACGATGCCGAGGACTATCATGTCCTTGTACAGGCTGAAGTCTTTTTCTACGCGGTCGTTCCATACCCTCACCGCCGATGTAGCAGGGAGCATATTTTTCGGGTCGGTGTCGGTCCTCATCTTCGGAAACTGCGTCATGAACAACAGGGTGACAATAATCGAAAGGATCACTACAAGTTTTGGATTATCTACCGAAAACTCAACCAGGGACAACTTACGCATCAGCGCCTCCTAAAGATGCCCATATAAAGATATTTACATATAAGAGCAAACAACTGTCTCAAGGCAGTGTATCTGCCGCTTAGATGCACTCCACTATGGCAGATTACTCATGCCATTCCTCATCTTCCAGAGGAAATATTTCTCAAAGCCGACCTTCATCCATTTTGCCCATATCCCTTTTTTTGTGATGGACGTCTGCCTTGGCGGTAGTACAGGCGACGCTTTCATAAAGGCCGCTGTGTTCCCCATATCCATGAGGCACACGACATCGATCTCCGCCGAGGCTGGCGGCGTAATATTTTTGATGTCGGCGTGTATCGTTGCCGCCGCCGTTTTCGCCATCTTCACCGTCATAAAGCCTGTCTTAGGCACACCAACTGGAACGGGCGTCGGCTCGGGCGGGGCTATAGCCATTGTTACCCCCACAGCTAAGATATTCTTGTATTTTGTGTGCCGATAATTTTTATCGACCGGGATGAAGCCTCTCGGGTTGCCCAAAGGCATTACAGCAGGCACTCCCTTAAACGGAGGAGCAATCATCGCGAGCTTATAGGGTATCTTTGTGCCGTCTTTCAGTTTGATTTCACCCGGGGTAACTTCCTCTATTGCCTGGTTGACGAGCGATTTTATGTCCCGTTCCGCAAACTCGTCCTCAAATAACCTCCTGGATCTGCCGAGGCCGCCTACCCCCATATGTCCTAGATAAGGTTCGGATGTGAGATAAAGGATAGGAACCTCATGGCGCATCTTCCTCCTCCTCAGTTCGGCGTCCATTTCAAAGGCAAGTTCATAGGAAGGCCCGAAACAGCTCACCATCTGGGAAGACCCGATTACTATCGGGCCTGGTTCCGCAAGGATTCTTTTCCACTTTTGTGCCGTACCGGTTGCGTGGTCAAGGGTAAAGGCGCAATCTGTATGCCCCTTGTCAGGTCCGAGGCCCGGAATTTCATCGAACGAAAGGAATGGGCCTGTGGAGATCACCAGATAGTCGTAGGGCAACTCTTTGGTTGCCGTTATGACCTTTGATTTCTCCGGGTCGACTTGTTTTGCAGCTTCATGGATAAAGTCAATCCCCCTGGGTTTTAGTATGTCGCTCACCTTGAGCGTGATATCCTCAGGCTTTCTCCAACCCATGATAAGCCAGGGAAGAGAAGGCAGGAATATAAATCTGTCATCATTGCTGATGACCGTTACGTCGGCTTCCTTCCCGAGAAGTCTTTTCAGCTCAAAGGCAGCGGTAAGCCCGCCGAATGAGCCTCCCAACACTACTATCTTTTTCATTTTTACCTCCCCGTCACGTCTTTATTATTTATTATCTGCTGTTCAGAACATTCCCATCACTTTTTCGCTCCCGTTCATAATATCTATCAACTCCTCATAATCTATGCTCCTTACATTGTCGGCAGATTTCAGTCCGCGAAGCGTCATGTCCTCGGAAAGTGCATATACGGCACCGGCGATGTCCCTGCATTCTTCCTTAACCGTGAGGTAAACGCCGTTTTGTACAAGACATATGCCGGCATTCATCGATTGTGCAAGATCAAGCGCCCGTCGGGCTTCAGGTGTATCAGGAGAACTCTTAATTATAATCAGCATCATCTTTGACCTCCTTTTAAAAAATCATTACCGTATCGGAGGTCTTCAGAACCTCGCCTATTTTGTTAAGGCCTGCACGCAGGACCCCTTCGATCAGGTCTGTATCGGAGATCTGCTCCTCGTCAAGAGACTCAGCCTCGGCAAAAACCGAGACGCCCATATCAATGCAGTCCCTGATACCATCT
>JAKAIZ010000012.1:16091-31047 GCA_021814065.1 Nitrospirota bacterium
AAGATGTCCTGATTTCGTCGTGCCGCATTCACTCCACTGCCGATAAAAACCAGATTGACGGACATGTCGTCATTGATACCGCCAAGAGCATGACGGATCGCCTCAGGCGCATCAACAGAGCCGTAAGGGGCCTTTCTCAATATTATGCTTATCTTCGTCATGGTCCCTCCTAAATGCCCATATTGATAAATATCGGTTCTTGTTTAATAACATTGAAAAGGCCCTTCAGCGAGCTCATTTCTCCGCCTTCAATAGCGTCCTCGCCCGCAAGACCGCGGGTCTTCATACATCCGGTTCATATATCCACCTTGAGTCCTCTTCCCACAAGGTCCTCAAGAGCTGAAAGAGACTGGGGGACCTGTCCCTTGACTACCGAGAAAACACCGTCGCCTGAAGCCACCAGCCGTACCTTATGTCCTTTTTTGAGAGCTGCGTCGGCAAGTCTGATGAAAGTATGCGTGTGTTCAAAACTATATGGCGTGGTCGAAAAGAAAAAAACAAATTCCTTTTGCAATGTAACCTCCTTCCACTAATTCAAATTAAAACGTTAAAATCCTGTCGCTTTCCTTTATTAATATATGCATGTCTTTCATGGTGGAGATTGGGCATGTATCCGTTGCCCCCATGTCCCTTATCTTAAGGCACGTACCGCAGGCCAATATCTTGCCTCCTGCAGCGATAAACTCTTTGAGCTGCTGCGTAACAGAAAAGTTATCTGTATCAAGGGACTCTGCCTCGACCCCTCTCCCTGTGAGGAAGACCTTTACTGTATCTCCGGCCTTCAGGGAGAAGTTGCCGAACCTGAAAGCATTCCATACTGTCTCTGAGTCATTTGAATAAATAATAATTCCTGTTTTCATCAATTCCTCCTCTCTCCCGGATATTTTCCCTTCTTTGTTATCGGACAGCACGCAGGAGCAGGCAAATCCTCCGGGTATTCCTTTTTCAAAATCTCTATTAGATCAGGGACCATCGGGTCCCTGAGGAAGTAGCACCTTAGCCTCCCGTCGATGTAATAATCGATTATCCCGTATCTTCTCAGGAGTGAGAGGTGCTGGGAAACGTTCGGCTGGCTGATGTCGAGAAATTCCTCAAAATCGCTTACGCATTTTACGCCGGTGGCAAGTTCTTTAAGAATCTTGATTCTCATCGGGTGGGCGATGACCTTCAGTATTTCTATTCTGTCAATGGTACTGCGAAGCCCTGTCTCTGATTTATGCATGAATAAATATATAATGAATAGTGCATATAATGTCAAGCATTTTTTTTCCGGATCGACATGTAGACCTGAAATATATGATATTTCGAGAAAATATTCATAATTTCAATTATAATTACATAATATGAAGAAAGGTATTTACATACTGCCGAACAGTTTGACCCTTTGTGGAATGTTTTTTGGCTTCTATTCCATCCTGTCGGCGATAAAGGGGAATTTCGAACATGCGGCGTGGTCGATCATGATCGCCGATGTATTTGACGGGCTCGATGGCTGGGTTGCAAGGCTTACACACAGCACGACCAGGTTCGGCATCGAACTTGATTCGCTCTCAGACCTCGTGGCCTTTGGCGTCGCGCCCTCGGTGCTTGTGTATGAATGGTCAATCGCACCTTTCGGAAGGATTGGTTTCGCTGCCGCCTTTCTGTTTACCGCCTGCGGCGCGCTCAGACTGGCGCGGTACAACGTGCAGATGGGATCGACCGAGTCAAAGGCATTCACCGGCATGCCTATCCCGGGAGCGGCATCGGTCATTGCGGCTGTGGTGCTCTTCTGTCACGACGTATGGAAAGCGGCTCCGGACAAGAGCATACTCATGCTGCTCCTGACGGTGGTACTTTCGATCCTTATGGTGAGCACGCTGCGGTTCCACGGACTCAAGGAGATAGACTTCAGAAGAAGAAAGCCGTTCTGGCTGCTGGTGGCGATCGTCGTTGTTTTCGGGGCTATCGTGATCCATCCGCCGATTTCGCTGTTTGTTTTTGCGATGCTCTACCTTGCCTGGGGCATTCTTGAAAATAGCTATCTGTTTTATAAAAAATACAAACAACGGCCGATTGAGGTTAAGAGATGAGAAAAATAAAAATATTCGACACTACCCTGCGCGACGGGGAGCAATCACCCGGCGCATCGATGAATGTGGAGGAAAAGATCCAGCTGGCCAAACAGCTGGCGAACCTGAAAGTGGATATCATAGAAGCGGGCTTTGCGATCAGTTCGCCCGGCGACTTCGACGCTATAAGGAGGATAGGCGACGAGGTGGAAGGGCCTGTGGTTTGCAGCCTTGCCAGGGCAAGGGAAGAGGACATCAAGAAGGCGTGGGAGGCGCTGAAGGACGCACCCCGGAAGCGGATTCACACGTTCCATTCCACTTCCGATATTCATCTGAAATACCAGTTCAGGGTGAGCAGGGAGGAGGCGCTCAGGCGGTCTGTGGCGATGGTCGGATTGGCTAGGAGTTACGTTGAGGACGTCGAGTTCTCGCCGATGGACGCCACAAGGACGGAGATCGGGTACCTGCTTGAAGTCGTGGAGGCGGTGGTTGCGGCGGGTGCCTCTACAGTGAACATTCCCGATACGGTCGGGTATACCACCCCCGAGGAATTTGGGGCTCTCATCGGCACGATCCGCGGGCGTATCGGGGATAAGGCGGTGATCTCCGTGCACTGTCACAATGACCTTGGGCTTGCGGTCGCAAACTCGCTGGCTGCGGTAGTGAACGGCGCCGGCCAGGTGGAATGCACGATTAATGGAATAGGAGAGAGGGCGGGGAACTGCTCGATGGAAGAGGTGGTGATGGCGCTGAAGACGAGAAGGGACTTTTTCAAGGCCTCTACGAATATTAATACGAAAGAGATTGTCCGCACCAGCAGGCTTGTATCGAAGATCACCGGGATCCCTGTCCAGCCGAACAAGGCTATAGTCGGAGCGAACGCATTCGCCCATGAATCGGGGATCCACCAGGACGGGCTTCTGAAGGAGAAGACGACGTACGAGATCATCAGACCGGAGGATATCGGACTGCAGAGCACGAAGCTCGTCATGGGAAAGCATTCAGGAAGACACGCCTTCAAAACCAGGCTCAAGGAACTGGGGTTTACGCTGAGCCAGGAGGAGGTCGAAGGCCTCTTTGAGAGATTCAAGCGTCTTGCTGACCAGAAGAAGGACATCTACGACGAAGACCTCGAAGCGCTTGTCTCGGAAGCGACTGCCAGGACTCCGGAACTGTTCAGCCTCGTCGACCTCAGTATCACGAGCGGGCTGACCCAAAAACCGACTGCCACGATTAAGCTTAAGGTCGGGGAGGAGATATTCGACAGAATGGAACATGGTGACGGGCCGGTGGACGCAACGTATAAAGCGATTGTGGCGATCAGCAACACGAAGAGTACGCTGAGGTCCTTCGATGTAAAGAGCATTACCGGCGGCACGGATGCGCTGGGGGAGGTGTCGGTTTCTCTTGAGGAGGAGGGCAGGGTTGTCAGGGGCAACGGTGCCGATACGGACATTATCGTGGCTGCCGCCAAAGCGTATATTGATGCGCTGAACAAACTGGCTGCGCGCAAGAAGTCATAGCAGACCGCAGACCGTCCGTGCCTCCCCCGAGGCAACCTCGCGGTGGAAAAAGGATCTGTTTTCACTTATAATTGTCGTATTGCAGTCATCATAAGAACGGAGGAATATCATGCCGCCCAAACCATTGAGCAGTGAAGATTTATATTCGTGCTGCGATCCCGCATTATTTCAGTTCACTACGACTGATGAGCTTCCCGAACTGGAAGAGACGATCGGCCAAAGCAGGGCGCTGAACGCGATAGATTTCGGACTGAACCTTGACAGCAAGGGGTTCAATATCTTCGTCCTCGGCGAGAACGGCACAGGGAAGTCCACGACGATAAAATCTATCCTCCAGAAGAAGGCTGCGGATGAGCCCGTCCCCGTGGACTGGTGCTACGTATACAACTTCAAGGACCCGGACATCCCGCTTGCGATATCCATGGAGCCGGGGAGGGCGTCCGTGTTCCACAAGGACATGGAGGAACTGATAAAAATACTGCGGGTCGAGATACCGAAGATCTTCGAATCGAAGGAGTACGAAAAACAGAAGAACAAGATCCTCGAGGAATTCCAGCAGAAGCAGAAAACGATGTTCTCCGGACTCGAGGAGGAAGCGCAGTCCAAGGGGTTTTCGATCAGAAAGACAGTTAGCGGCCTGATGATTGTCCCGGTCAAGAAAGGCGGCGAACCCCTTACGGAAGAAGAATACGAGGCCCTTGACGAAAAGACCAAGGCGAAGATAGACGAGATCGGAAAAGGGCTGCAGGAAAAGCTGAATGATGTGGTCCGCGAGGTTAGAGAGAGCGAAAAGAGCGTGAAGAACGCGTTGTCCAAGCTCGAAAGAGATGCAACGCTCGCCGCGGTCGGGCATTTCATGGAAGAGATGAAGAGCAAGTATAGTGACCACGAGAAAATCACGGAGTATCTTTCGGGCGTGACCGAAGACATACTTGACCATATCGACGACTTTAAGGCCCAGGAAGAGCAGACCCCCCCTCTGCCCTTTATGAAGATGCAGAAGGCCGAGCCGACATTTACGCGGTACATCGTGAACGTGCTCGTAAACAACAGCGATACAAAGGGCGCACCCTGCGTGTTCGAGAGCAACCCTACATACTTCAATATCTTCGGAAGGATGGAGTATAAATTCCAGTACGGGGTGGCCACGACGGATTTTTCGATGATCAAGGCGGGCGCCCTCCACAAGGCAAACGGCGGATATCTTGTGATGAATGCACTCGACCTGCTTAGAAATATCTTTTCGTACGAGACGCTGAAGCGGGCGCTCAGGAACCGGGAGATCAAGATAGAGGACGTCTGGGAACAGTACAGACTTATGTCGACGGCGACCCTCAGGCCTGAGGCGATACCGCTTAACGTGAAGGTCATCCTTATCGGCAATCCTTACCTCTATTATATGCTTTATAGTCTCGACGAGGAGTACAGGGAATTGTTCAAGGTAAAGGCGGATTTTGACAGCAGGATGGACAGGACCAGGGAGACGGTCCAAAAATATGCCTCGTTTGTGGCGAGCACCTGCAAACAGGCGAATTTCCTTCCATTCGACAGGTCCGGCGTGGCGAAGATCGTCGAGTACGGGTCGCGGCTCGCCGACCATCAGAACAAACTGTCTTCGAGATTTAGCGAGATCGCCGACGTCATTAAGGAGGCGAATTACTGGGCGAAGAAGGCCGGGAGCACTATCGTGCGGGACGACCATGTCGTAAAGGCCCTGCGAGAGCGCGTTTACAGGGTGAACAGGATCGAGGAGCGGCTTCAGGAGATGATAGTGGAAGGGACACTGATCATCGATACAGAGGGTGATAAGGTCGGTCAGATCAACGGCCTTGCCGTGCTCGGTATGGGTGATTACATGTTCGGCAAGCCTTCGAGAATTACCGCGAGCACGTTTGCCGGCAAGGGGGGGGTCATCAATATCGAGCGCGAGACGAAAATGAGCGGCAAGATACATGAAAAGGCGATACTAATCATCACGAATTACATCAGCAAGACGTACGCAAAGAAAAAGCCGATCAGTTTTTCGGCTTCGATCACCTTCGAACAGCTTTACGATATGATCGAAGGCGACAGCGCGTCCTGCGCCGAACTGTATGTCATCCTGAGCAGTCTTGCGGGGTTGCCGTTGAAGCAGAATATCGCGGTGACCGGGTCGATGGACCAGAACGGCGATGTTCAGCCGATAGGGGGAGTGAATGAGAAAATCGAGGGATTTTTCGACCTCTGCAAGGTGCGTGGTCTTGACGGAACACACGGTGTAGTGATCCCACAGAAGAACGTCAAGCACCTCATGATCAAACAGGAGGTTGTGGACGCCGTCAAGGAAGGGAAGTTTTCGATCTATCCGATCGACAGGGTAGAAGAGGGGATGGAGATATTCACCGGTATGCCGATGGGGGAAATGAAGGACGACGGTACGTACCCCGAAGGCACCGTCAATTATCTGGTGACGAAGAGACTGGAAGAGATTTCTAAAGCGATTAGGGAAAAGGAAAAGAAGGAAGAGTCGAAGGACAAGGATAAAGAAAATAACGATAAATGAAGCGGGTACTGTGGATCCTGCAGTTCCTGCTGATCCTGCTGGTCACGCTGCCTATTGCCGTCCTGCCGTTCAGGGTTTCGCTGAAACTCGGCGAATGTCTGGGCGGCCTGCTTTTTTTTTCCTGGGGAAGCCGGAGGCGGATAGCGATCGGGAACCTCGAACTAGCTGTGGCGAGGAATGCCCTCAGCATCGACGCAACTCCGGAACAAATCATCCGAGAGAATTTCAGTAATCTTGGAAAATCTTTTGTCGAAGTGGTCAAGATATATTACGGTCTCGGGGATCGGATCATCCGGTCTGTCGAAATCACGGGAGTCGAGCACTTTCTTAAGGCCCGGGAGAATGGTGCGGGTATTCTGGTCATCACCGGCCACTGCGGCAACTGGGAGCTGAACGCCCTTGCAGTCGCAAAGAAATTGGTGGGGCTCAATATCGTTGCAAGACCGATCGACAATCCCTATCTGAACCTCCTGATAGAAAAGACAAGGAAAAAATACGGCAGCAGCGTGATTTACAAGAAGGGTGCCCTTAAGAGAATACTTTCTGCCCTGAAGAGGAATGAGGTGGTAGCGATCCTGATGGACCAGAGTGTTGTCAGCAGTGAGGGTGTCGTCGCGGATTTTCTTGGGAAGAAGGATTATACGATGAAGACGCCGGCCGTTATCGCCATGAAGACAGGATCTCCGGTGTTGTCTGCATTCATCAAGCGCACAAATGGTGGCCACGTTATCGAGATTGGCGAGGTAATAGAACTAGACAGTAGCGCAGACGCAGAAGAAGCAGTATTGCTAAATACAGTGAACTTCTCCAAGAGAGTGGAAGATTACGTCAGGAGAAATCCTGCCGAATGGCTCTGGATTCATCGCAGATGGAAGAGGTTTCAGGACGGTTAGTATCAATGTTCCTTATGTTGATTTTCCTGAGTTGAAATAACTGAGTAAAATGGCACAGCATTAGTGTTATTTCGCTCGATTGAGCTGTTGTAATAAGCGTTAAGGTTGTTAAGAGCACAGAGATTCAACAATAATTGTATCGAGGAAAGAGATATCTAATGTTACTAAATTACCCATCGAGGAGTCCTAATGGCTAAATCAGGCGGGTGCAGCCCAAAAAGAGATGTATATGCTAATAGGGGACTTCTCGGCATATTATTTGCTCTTTATAAATAATGATATAAGATAACCTAAACTTAGATATTTAGATATTTCACATAATACCGTACCGATTAAGCCAGTCCAGTGAGCGCTAGGAGGCATGTGATCGAGTTGCCGGGCAGAACCAAGGATCTGGTCCTTACTGTTATTATCCTTACTTCAAGTTACGCCTTTTACGCCTTTGCCCTTGATGCGCCCCACACGAATACTCCCGGCTATGGGATCCAGTGCGGTAATTGCCACTGGATAAACAGCGCTGCGACGCCCCCATGGACGACCATCGCATTTTCTCCCGCTCCTGCAGACGATACGATCAACAACAGAAGGTGCTGGGCCTGTCATACGGGGGGCAAGGCACCCACAGTTGCGACGCACTCCTCCTCATCGACGTCGAGTGTAAGGTGGTCCCCGGAGGGCTGGACGACGGAATGCGTGATCTGCCATAACCCCCATCAGCAGAGGCAGACGAGGGCATGGGGAGCAGCGAGTTATCTTGTTACGGGTGGAGGGCCGGTGACGGTCGGCGGCTACGCCTCGGGGACGAACACGACGGAGATAACCCTCAGCGGCGCACTCACAGGCAATTACTTCGGCTATTATCTACTTCCCGACAGGAACTATCCTTTCTATTACCGTATCGAGTCGGACACAACGAATAAGAACAAAATACAGGTAAAAGGCGAGGTCAACAGCGCCTATGTGACAAACGGGGGCTACGCGATCGTGTATGGGAAGAACGTCAATGAGTTAATCAGCTACAGGAACCCTGGTAATGTGACGGTCGGCGGCCAGGTGAAACTGTTCAGTCCCTCCGGGGCGAACGGACCCGGAGATTCGGATAAACCGACGAGCGTCTGTTTAGTCTGCCACACGAAGGAGAGCCACTGGTCTGCCGGGGGAGATACCGACCACAATAACCGTGGGGAGTGCAAAGACTGCCATTCACATCCGCTTGGGTTCAAGGCGACCTGCGGGGAATGTCACGGCGGACCTCCGATAGTGGACGCGCCCGTTGCCCCGAACGGCCTTGCATGGACGAACGTAACGGGCTCTTTGACTGCTGGCGCTCATAATGCCCATGTGAACGTCAAGGGCATAGTTTGCAGCGCCTGCCACTATAACAGTGTTGCAAGCGGTCCGACCCATAACACTGGCAAAATCACGATGGGCTTTTACAACCTGGGAGGGACAACACAGGGCGGCTCGTACGACGGGCAGGTTTCGGCAAATTACGACTGGACTACCACCGGTCCTGCGACAATGGTCACGAATTCAGGGACTAAGACCTGCAGCAATGTCTATTGCCACGGCGCATCTATGGCCCCTAACGGGGGGAGTGATACGACTCCTGTGTGGAGTGATCCAAGCACCGCTGTCTGCGGGACCTGCCACGGGGCAACGGCTGCAAACCCGCCGACGAGGGGAAGTCATGGGAAACACGTCACGGCATACTTAAACGGATACAACTATCAGTGCGGCCTATGCCACAAAGACCCCAGTACGGACGGCTCGCTCCATGTAAACAATAAGTCAGAGGTTATTTTTTCTGCAGACCCGAAGACGACGGGCGGCAGTTACGGAGGCACCCAGACTATGCTCGATGCATATGGAACGTGCATGAACGTTTACTGCCACAGTTCGGTCCAATCCTCCCCTCCCGGGGGGTCTCCCATATACAGGACCACTCCGGCGTGGGGGACAAACAACAGTCTCGGATGTGGTGGCTGCCATATGTATGCAGGGGGATCATATCCGCCGATAACCGGCAGCCATTCGAAACATTTTGAATATAATTGGGGATATGGAGCGGAATGCTCGCCGTGTCACAACTGGAACCAGGCGAATTTCGATGATTATAACTGTGCAGCGCCATGTCACGCAAACGGCGGCACCGGCCCAGCACGACGAGATTTGCATGCCAACGGCGCCATCAATGTTCTTTTTCCACCTATGTACGGAGGGGCCTATGATGGATCTTCCAACCCAGGGGCACCCTACGGTAGCTGTTCCAACACCTACTGCCACGGCAACTTCGCCGGCAGCGGGCTGAACGCTACCCCTACTTGGAATGATGCTGCAAGCGCCGCCTGCGGTACATGTCATGCCTGGACCAGCGGAAGAAGCAGAGGGGATAGTCATTATGTTCACGTTGACCGTATGGGGTATGTATGTGATTTGTGCCACTATGATACCACTTCAGGATCGGCTCTAAAGAGTTCCTACTACCATGTCAATGGTGCTGCTGACTGGCATTTCAACCCTGCGGACCCGCGAACTGCGGCAGGTCTATACTCGGACACCAGGCCCGCCTCGACGACCTGGTCCGCGCAGGGCAGCCGAACACCTCCGAGAAGTATTGCCGGAACCGCGCAGGCAGACGGCAACTGCTCGAATATTACATGTCACAGTTCCGTTCAGGGTGAAAATGATCCGACCGGTCCTCCTGTTTATTACGGGAACTATTTTAATACGGCAAAGTGGGGCAGTTATCTTGATTGCAGCGGATGCCATAAGGCGGGCAACCACGGCGGTTCAGATCGGATATCAAGTGGCAGCCACTCAAAACACCTGGCGACTTTTGGTTACTCTATAACTTCAAATTTCGGGACCTGTCAGGTATGCCATTACATATCGGATGGTTCGGGAAATCCCTGCAGACCCTGCCATGATTCTGACGGATACCGGCGAAGATATGTAAATCACGGTGATAATATGATAGAGGTCAATTTCTTGACTTCATTTGTCGGCGCAGAAGCATACTATTCTGGCGACCCGGCACCTAGGACCCCCTACGGATCGTGTTCAAATGTTTATTGCCACAGCACTGGGAAGCTCACGGTACCTTCCGGTAATCTTCCTGCGGCCTATAACGGCAGCGCCTATGCTGTTGCTGAGTGGGGAAGCGGAACCCTCGGATGCAATGGCTGTCATGGAAGAACTACATCAAACGGAATGCCCGACTATGTTTCGGGAGGCGCAGGGACCGATACCTCAAACAGTCATGAAGCACATATCTCCGGGACCGGATTCGGATGCCAGGAATGTCATTTCAGGACAACAAAAGACGGTACGTCCCTCAACATGGATGACGAATACTACTATAATGGGATGCCTGGCGCAAGCGGTGCAGCAGATGGTTATGACTTCCACATTAACGGTAACAATAAAGACATATATTTCAAGTCTTCGGGGAGCTATGACGGCGCTGGTAAAATCTGCTCCGCAACGTACTGCCATAGCGACGGCACCTCGGTATCAACAGGGACCATACCAAGCAATTCGTCTCCGTCATGGGGCGGAGTTACCACTTGCAGTTCCTGCCACGGGTTTCCGCCGCTTTACGTTGAAGGCAAGAATAATAGCCACGACAAGCATGTCGTCCAGCTGGGGTACACCTGCAACACATGCCATTTAAGCACGACGTCGACTGGCAACAAAATTACGGACAGGACAAAACATGCTAATGGTACATACGATGTCCAGCCTGACCCAAACATCATTGTGGGCGGCAGTCCTGTCAGTTTCATCTATACCTTTGATCCCGGCATGAGCAGATGCGACAATGTGTCCTGCCATGGCGGCAGCGGTAATTATTGGGCCAGCACTACTCTAAGCTCCCACATAACATATTCCTTCGGGGGGTGGTGCTATGAAGTGAATTTTGAGGGATATGCACTTGGGGGCATACCGCCTTATACGTTCGAGTGGAATTTTGGAGACGGCCAGACCGCGGCAGGTTCGGCTGCCACTCACAGATATGCTGGTCCGGGGCCGTATAACGTCACACTTCAGACAAGCGATACTAATTCTCAGATAGCCGCTGCTCAGACGTCAGTGACCCCGCAACTGACGAATCAACCGGCCGTTGCCGGATACACGGTTTCGGTATCAGGCATGACCGTTACCCTCACCGACCTCTCATATGATCCGGACTACAACCAGTGCGGCCATTCGGGACAAGGACTCATATCGATACTCTGGGGTGACGGGACAAATACCACTACTAATATAGACTTTATCGATATGCCTTCCAATCAGATTTTCCTGCACACCTATACGGCTCCCGGGACGTATTATCTATATCACAGCGTGAAAGACAATGCATGCATTGTGAATTGGTGCCAATGGAGCTGCATCGACTGTTTGACCGGAAGGGTCATTACCGTACCGCAATAATCCTAGAAGTGCAGCAGACGATTTCAGCGGCAACAACAAAGGGACTGAACCACATATTTAAGCATAAACCGTCCGAAAAATCACCTGTCAGAATTGACAGGTGATTTTTTTTTGGAGATCTGTTATTCCATCAGTGTGCAAGGAAGCAGGGGATGCTCCCTTGTGACATTCAGAGGATTTTGGAGGGGAATGTGAAAGAAACAGGGATCACGATTATCGAACTTGTCGTTGTAGTATCAATCATCGGTATACTTGTCGCGGGCATGGGCTTCAGCTATCAGGATTGGGTCGAAAGGTATGAGGTGGAACGGGCGACTAAAGAGCTTTATTTCGACATGATGCATGCCAGAATGAGGGCCATGGAGAGGGGTCGCGAGCATTATGTCGTCTTTGGTGAGAACTCGTACTCAATAATTGAAGACACGAACGAAAGCGGAAAGAATGATACAGGAGACGAGAGATTGTCGGGCTTTCCGAAATCGACTGATTACGATCTTCAAAGAAACGTCAGTGGAAAGGTCACCTTTAATGGAAGAGGGCTTATTTCCGGTTTGCAGAGGATATGGGTCGCATCCGCCACCGACCCTGAATATGACTGCATGAATGTCTCAAGGGCGAGGGTCGTCATGGGGCGGTTTACGGACGGCGAGTGTCTTCCAAAATAGAAAGGGTTCTTCATTCGACAGCCGGTTTTCAAAGGAGACATCTCAGATCTCCGGCAGACGAATCTCCGCCGTTAAAATATGCATGGGCGGGACATCCGCCAGTGCAGGAGGTGCGGTTGGCGCAATCCCCTGCCTCGCAGGAATTTTGTGCAGCATTCCTGAAGATGTCCAGCCTGGGATCATCCCATATTGTCGTCAGATCAGCCTCGAAGATATTACTCAGCCTGAAGGACTCCATGTTATGGAAGAGGTTGCACGGATATACTGCACCGTCCGGCATAACGGCGAGTTTCCTTACGCCCGCGGCGCAACGCACTCCGGAAGGAAGCGTATCCTTTTCGAAGCAGGAAGCATTGACCTTAAGAATAGACATGTCCGGATTTGCGTCCCTGATTTTTTCATAGAAAGACAGGAATGTTGGATAGCTCAGGGCCGAGAATCGCGAGGAGTCTGTGCCAGACAGCAGGTCCATATGGAGCAAATAGTACCGCCGAACACCTATCTTTTTCAGAAGGTAAACTATGTCCTGAATATCAGCCATCGTCTCCCTGTTGACAACGGTCTTTACGACGGTATTGAATCCTGCAGAAAGAAGTTCGGTTATGTTCCTCAGGACGCCAGAGAAATGAACGGCACGGGTCAGCGTGCGATGTCTCTCTTCCGTACTTCCCTCCAGGGATAGTCCCACAGTGAAATTCCGCCTGGAGAAGTCGCGAAATCTTCCGGTAATATCAGGAACGCTTCCATTCGTGCTCAGATTTACTGTTAACCCTTTTTTTACTGCCCTCCCCACAAATTCCGGCATCCAGTGCAGAAGAAAGGGTTCGCCGCCCATTATGTCCAGCTCCCTCACACTGTTTTCCGAGAGGATTTCGAGGAGCCGACAGGCATTGTCCCAAGTCATATCCCCGTTCCCCAAAGACGAGTTAAAGCAAAAAGAGCATTTCTGGTTACAGCGAAACGTCGGATAGAACTGGATGAACCGGGGCAGCGGGAAGCTCATATGATCAGCGCGAAACAAGATCTCCGCCTGCTTCGAGCGCCTCTTTCAGGGCGGTAGGGTGTTTCAGAATAGCGCCTTTCGCGTCGACCCCGAGAAAGCTGAGCACCTTGTGTTCCGGGACGCTGATTGTTCTAAAGAAGGCCTTTGCCGAGGCATCACCGCATTCGCTGCCGACATCCTTTTTCATCCCTCCCACCAGGACAAGCAATCCCCTGCGGCCGAATTCCCCAGGGGGAATCGGTTTTTTCAGAAGATATTTCTCGCACCAAAAACTCTGGCAGCGGTCTATCATTATCTTGGACTGTGCCGAGAGACCGAAGAAAAAGATAGGCGAGGCAAGTATGATCCGGTCGGCGGTCCTAAGCTCCGGGTATATCTTCGTCATGTCGTCGTCTATGACGCACTCGCCGGTTTTTTCGCAGCCCCCGCAGTCCTGGCAGGGCTTGATATTCATCAGATTAAGATTGAAGACGGTCACGTCGGCAGCGGACTTTTCCTTTATGCCCCTGATCACTTCTTTCAGCAGCAGTTCCGTGTTGCCGTCTTTTCTGGGGCTTCCGAGAAAGGCTATTATTTTCATGATTATCTTTACCTTCGCAGTTGGAACAATCCGGTCAAAAGAGAGTCCGGCACGATGAAAAACGGCCATAGTCGAGGCTCCGCACCCGGCTTTGTACTCAGGTGAATACCTTTTTCACAACCGTGCCCGAAGTTATGCCTGCGTTTACGTGGATAAGGACAATGAGCTGCCGATTCTATGGCGCTTTTCAGCATGTCGGACTCTCTCCTTTTGTGCCCAGAAGGGTATAATGTACAGAAAGGTTTAGGCCTATTCGAACTGGGCGTGATATTCTTTCACCTTTCTGGCGAATTCCTTGCCGAATTCATAGCACTTCTGGTCGTCCTCGGGCGCGGGCCTGTATAGCGCCTGTACTCCCGGCTCCACCGTCTCGAGTTTCATCGCCTTCAACCACTCATAAGCTTCCTTGACCGCGCCTCCGCCCCAACCATAGCTCCCGAAAGCACCCGCGATCCTGTCCTTCGGCCTGAGTCCTGAGACGTGCTGAAGAAATTCGGCCATCGAGGGGAACATCTTGTTGTTCAGTGTCGGGGTGCCGACCAGAAGCCCTCTGGCTTTCCAGAACTCCTTGATTGCGATAGACATCGGCGTGGCTCTCAGCTTGAGTACCTTACAATCCACCCCTTCTTCCATAATGCCCCTCATAAGCGGCAGGGTCATCATCTCGGTGCTGTGCCACATTGTATCGTAGATCACAGCAACGCTGAGGTTGGCCTTCCCCGATGCCATATCGGAGTACATCTGAAGGACCTTGCCCGGGTTATTTCTCCAGATGACGCCGTGGTCAGGAGCGATGATCTCGATGTCGAGGCCGAGTTTTTGGACCTCGGCCAGTTTATTTTTGATGATTCCCCCGAAGGGCATAAGGATATTGGCGTAATAATCGATGACCGAGTCCTCAAGTTCAGAGACGGACGCACATTCGATGAATTCGTCATCGAAGCGCGAAGAGGTTGCCAGATGTTGACCGAAACCATCCTGGCTGATCAGGATCTTATCCTCCCTTATGTAAGTCATCATCGAGTCGGGCCAGTGGAGCATCGGTGTTTCGAGGAAGAGGAGGTTCCGTCTGCCGATATTGAGGGTGTCGCCGGTCTTGACTGTTTTTATATTCCATGAGGAGATGTCGAAAAACCGCGCAAGACCTTTCTTGCCCTTTTCGGTGATATAAATCGTAGCATTAGGCGCAAAGGCCATAATCCTGTCAAGACTGGTCGCGTGGTCATTTTCGATATGGTTGATCACTATGTATTCGATCTTTG
>JAKAIZ010000013.1 GCA_021814065.1 Nitrospirota bacterium
TAGTGCAACAACTCTGCCGGTGTGGAAGTGACGCCGTCTTTTGTACTGGACCAGGTAAAACAATACAACAAGGCGTCCGATCTGGAAGGTCACCTGTATGGGGCGATAATCGCCTCGATCAGGGCCTATGTGCAGGATCAGGAGGAGGGGAAATATGCCGGTTACCATATGGCGTTCTGCGCGCACTATATAGGTGATCTCAGTATGCCGCTTCACAACGTACCTTATGACGCATTCAATGAAACCCGCCACAACGCCAACGACGGCACCGTCGAACTGGGCGCGCTCAACAATATAGGCCTGATCCGGAAGAACATGTACTCCATCGTCATCCGCGATGAGCCGGACCTTGCCCGGGAGATAGCCAGGATCGCGAATATCGCCCGCCGGCTCGCCTCAAAACTCAGGGAAGAAAACAGAGACATGACGCAGGATGAGGCCTACGCGGAGTTATCCCACAGCGCCTCCCTCCTGAGGGCTGTCCTGTTTTATGCAAAAAGGGAAAATAGTTCTTCCCTTTGCGGCTCAACTTCAACTATGAAATCAGCTCAGGTATCTGCCCCCGTTGACATTGATCGTCTGGCCCGTAATATAGCCGTTGCGGACCACCATGAGGGTGACGTCAGCGATCTCCTCCACAGTTCCAAAACGGCCGACCGGCACAAGATCGGGGTTCAGTAGCGAAAGGCCTGTAGCCATTTCCGTGTGGACCGGCCCCGGAGCGATTGCATTGACGGTTATGCCTTCTTTTGCCAGATGAGCAGCGTAATAATGAGTCAGTCCCAAAATACCGGCTTTCGATGCAGCGTAATGAGGACCGACAACTCCGCCGACCTGCGCTGCCACCGATGAAACGCTGATTATACGTCCCCACTTAAGGGCGCGCATGCCGGGAAGCACAGCCTGAATAGTGAGAAATACAGATGTGAGGTTCGCGGCGATCGTATCGTTCCAGTCTTTTTCGGCTATTTCATCGATTGAACGTGCAATGCCGATTCCGGCATTGTTCACAAGGATGTACGGCGGGCCAAGTTCTTTTTCAACCTTGGCAACCATGCGGTCGACGTCAGCCGAAACCGACACATCCGCCTTGACCGTCACGGCAAGACGACCGCACCTCACGATCTGAGAAACCACCTGGGCGGCGTCGTTGTCACGCCTCAGGTAGTTGACCGCAATATTTGCACCCGCGCAGGCAAGAGCAAGGGCGATAGCCCGTCCGATGCCGCGACTCGCCCCCGTTACAAGAGCCACTTTACCTGTCAAATCGTCCACAGAATAACTCCTCTCTTCTCTAATGTGTTTTCGAAGAAAAGATGCTTATCAGATATGCATGTCTAAAACGGCTTCAGATCCACGATCATCTCCTTTGGGTCAACTGCATCAACCTTTCATAACCACTTCTGCCTTCATAAAAATGTTACCTTTTCCGGCCTCTGCTGCGATTATATCGCTCCCTGACTTGCGAATCAATTTGTATCTGACAGATTTCGCTGTGCACGATGGGACTAGCTGTTTATTGTTGATGATCGCCCTTTATGGAGCGGTTCAAGCTCCTTCCGACGGATGCAGACATAGCCGTGCAAGTGACGGTTGATTGGGCGAGACAGGCGTAGGGATAGGACAGAGCTATTACCGGACAAGCGGGTCAGTAAAACGAGAAAGGGGTTCCAAAACAATTGCGGCCCCATAGCGTTCAGCTCAACAATGACTGAGAGCCAACAGTTTTCGTGCGTGGCAACTGTTGATGATTTCCGTTATTAACCAACGCTCTTGCCAGAGGGCGTATTTGAAAAACTTCTTTGCGCTGGCATTTCCCCAGGAGAACAAAATAATCTTGTCTTTAATAGGCCTGAAATATTATCATTCGGTTATGTTGTCGAGCATGCTGAACAGTGAGCGTGCGATTCAGGTGGACATAGCTATCATGAGGAACTGGCAAAGAACAGGTAATGTCTGAAAACGCGATAGAACAATACTTGACAGACGTGGCAGAAATTCACGGCACAAGAGCAAATGCGCCAGAAACTTCTTTTTATCCAGCACTGGAGAAGTTGCTCACTCATATCGGCAAAAAGCTAAATCCCAAGGTCAGGTGTGTCATTAATTTGGCTAATCGTGGCGCGGGCCTCCCCGATGGTGGGCTGTTTACTGCTGATCAGTTCCGTCGGCGATCACAGGATGCTGAAGAGCCGGACAACCCCTTCCTTGCTCAGAGCCCGGCGCGTGGTGTCATTGAGGCAAAGGCCCTTAGCGCTGATGTCGGCAGCGTGGTTGGGACTGAACAGGTCGAGCGATACTGGAAAAAGTACGGGATGGTACTTGTCACTAATTTTCGTTCTTTCGCCCTAATAGGCAAAGGACCGGCTGGACAACCCTGCATTCTTGAATCGTTCTCAATGGCTGATTCGGAGAATGAATTCTGGCGAATCGCGGCACATCCAAGGAAAGCCGCAGCAGAGGGCGGTGAGCGTATGCTCGAATACCTCCGAAGGGTTCTCCTCCATAATGCTCCGCTTGCCGAACCAAAGGACGTCGCAATCATCCTGGCCTCTTATGCCCACGATGCACGCCTGCGTATCGAGCATGCGGATCTCCCGGCGCTTGCGAATCTTCGCCAGGCCCTTGAAGAAGCCCTCGGCATGCATTTTGAAGGTGACAAGGGCGAACATTTCTTCCGTTCGACACTCGTTCAGACCCTCTTCTATGGAGTCTTCTCGGCTTGGGTTCTTTGGGCAAGACGTCAGGATGACATGCACGTAAAGAAGACCTTTGCGGATAAAATACGCGAGCCGTCCTCACCTTATGGCGGCTCTGGCCTTTTTGACTGGCGCTCAGCCCACTGGCTGCTGCGTGTCCCAATGCTGCGCGCCCTTTTTGTACAAGTTGCTGATCCAGACCGCCTTGGCGCACTTGGTCTTATCGAAGTCCTCGATTGGTCCGCAGCCGCCCTTAACCGCGTAGACCGCGCAGAGTTCTTCAATTCTTTTGATGAAGGCCACGCCGTGCAGTATTTCTACGAGCCCTTCTTGCATGCCTTTGATGCTGAACTGCGCAAGGAACTTGGCGTCTGGTACACTCCAGAGGAGATCGTCCGCTATCAGGTCGAGCGTGTGGATGCCGTGCTCCGCTCTGAACTGGGTCTGGCTGACGGGCTGGCTGATCCTAACGTCATTGTCCTTGATCCCTGCTGCGGCACTGGGGCATACTTACGCGCCGTCTTGCGGCGCATTGCGGCAACTCTGAACGACAGAGGGGGCGATGCTCTCATTGCTCATGACCTTAAGAAGGCCGCGATGGAGCGTATCTTCGGCTTCGAGATTCTTCCGGCCCCGTTTGTAATAGCGCACCTGCAACTCGGGTTGGCGCTCGAAACTCTTGGCGCGCCATTGAGCGATGCCTGCGATCCGCCTGAGAGGGCGGGCGTTTATCTCACAAACGCACTCACCGGTTGGGAGCCGCCCAAAGAGAAACCGAAGCAGATTACCTTCCCAGGATTCCAGGAGGAACACGACGCTGCCGGCAAGGTTAAACAGGAGAAGCCGATCCTCGTCATCCTCGGCAATCCCCCATACAATTCCTTCGCAGGCGTGAGCCCAGAGGAGGAAAACGGGCTGGTCGAGCCTTATAAGAAAGGGCTGATTTCCGAGTGGGGGATCAAGAAATTTAATCTGGATGAACTATATGCAAGATTCTTCAGACTTGCTGAGCGCCGTATTGCAGAAAAAGGTGGCCGCGGTGTCATTTGTTACATTACCAGCTATTCTTATATCTCTGACCCATCGTTTGTAGTATTGCGCAAACGGTTTCTGGAAGGTTTTGACTCCACTTGGATTGACTGCATGAATGGCGATAGCCGGGAGACCGGCAAGTTGACTCCCGAGGGCAAACCTGATCCGTCGGTATTTTCGACAGAATGGAACCGAGCGGGCATTCGATTAGGCACCGCAATCGGCTTATTCGTGAAGACCGGCAGGCAACGAGATATCAGCGCTTCTGCAGTCGTGCGGTTTCGGCACTTCTGGGGTTCGAGCAAGCGTGCCGATCTTCTCAGTAGCCTCGATCTGGAAGATTTCGACGCGCAATATGAAGCGACCACCCCCATGAAAGAAAACCGCTGGAGTTTTCGGCCTTCTGAAGTATCAAATCGTTATCTCGAATGGCCAAAGGTAACAGAGCTTTGTGAAAGCCCTCCATTCAACGGACCTATTGAACGTCGGGGAAATTCGTTGATTGTCTTCCCTGATCAAAGAGCGCGTCTTGGGCTGCTGGCAAATTATCTAAACAAAGAAGTTCCTGACGATCAAATTGCAAGCTCTACTCCCGAGTGGATGACATCTTCAGGTGAATTTAATGCCGTTAAAGTACGACTGAAACTCAAGGGCGATGACAAGATTATTTACAATTCTGACAACATTGTCGTATATCCGTTTAAGCCATTCGATATTCGTATCGCATATCTTGATGCCCAAATAGCGCCACTCTTTTCGAGACCGGCGCCACAGTTATTGAATCAGCGTTTTCCGGGCAACCGTTTCTTTATAACTCGAGATACCGCAGACAAAGAGCCTGAAGGGCCGCCCTTTTTGCTTTCGCCGGTTGTCTGCGATTACGATTGCATTTCCGGGCATGCCCGACATTTTCCTCTCAGTCTTAAAGAAGGTGCTAGTCTTTCGCCTCACAGTCATCCTGACAATCAGGCTTTGCCGGGGATGGAGCGCAATTCAGGCAAGATCACCGCCAATCTCTCGGCCGTCGCTCGCACATATGTCGCCACCTTTGGTCTCCATGTCCCGGACACTGATCTCGCGGCTGCTGAGACGATTTGGTTGCATGCTTTGGCAATCGGGTATTCCCCGGCTTATCTCACTGAAAACGCGGATGGTATACGTCAAGACTGGCCACGGATTCCGTTACCCTCGGAAAAGAACGATCTGCTTGACTCTGCTTCTCTTGGCCAGCAGGTTGCAGCATTGCTTAATAGCGAAACGCATGTGCCTGGCGTGACCTCTGGACTTATACACGATGACCTCAAGGAGATTGCGGTCTTCATTCGCGTGGACGGCAGACCGGCGAAGCCTGAGGCAGGCGATCTCGACGTAATGGCCGGTTGGGGACATGCCGGAAAGGGCGGAGTTACGATGCCGGGCAAGGGAAAGTTGATAGACAGAGGTAACGGTTCATATGACGTTTTCCTCAATGAGCAAAGCTGCTGGAGCAATGTGCCGAAAGATGTCTGGGACTATTACATCGGTGGCTATCAGGTCATCAAGAAGTGGCTCTCATACCGGGAGAAACCTTTACTCGGCCGGGGCCTGACGCCGGATGAGGTCCGTTATGTTACGGAAATGGCTCGGCGCATTGCTGCACTGGTCACTTTACGACCCGCCCTGGACGATAATTACCGGAAGGTAATCAAGCAACTGTATTCGTGGCCAAAGCAGTAGACAAGGCGAATGAAAACTTTAATCCGGATTTTTTCATGCCGTGCGTAGCACTTGACAACTCGTACATTATTCCATTGATTAAAGTTGCGGCTTACTAGTAGAAATCTACAGTTGATGATTATGGGGAAAAGAGGGAGTGACTAGAAAAGTATATTGGGAAATGTAAAGAATAAAAACCTGCCCCCAAAAGTCCCTTTCTTTATTTGTTTGCCGAAATTATTTGGCAAGCAGATGCTCGGGCGAAGAAAGTAATATTGTGTTAACGATTGAGAAATTGATTGAAGATGAGCTTTTTATCCAGTGTCCATTAGTTCCGGCTGATTCCTTTGTCAGCTACTGTAAGGAGCGTGATCTATCTATTGACAGGGAGGACTTGGAGCTATACGAAAAGCTTGGTGTCTTTTATCCCATTGCTCGCGTGGAGTTCCCCAGATATACGGAGAAGATCGAATACGTTGAGAATAGGACCGCTTTTCGTAGCCTGGGAATCCTGCGGGAGGGAGAGGTGTGGGAAGGTGATACCAGAGAAGATTATGGCCATTTTTTGTGGGAAAAGAATTTGGCAAAAGAATTCCATTCTGAGGGTCTCTTATGGGCTCCAATGGAGAGAGAGTTTACTTCGTGGAATAATTTTTACGATAAGGAATTAATGGAAAGAAGAATAGAGAGTTATTATTCAATATTTCAAATTTTCCCGCTCTACATGATTACAAGTTCGCTCTCGATGAAGATTTCACTTGCTTCGTGGACGACCTACGACAAGGAGGCTATTGATAAGTTCGTGAATCAACTTAGTGATGTGTCATCGTCCGTCCTTGAGGTGTTCAATAAAGGTGAGAGTCTTCCAAATGAAATATCACTAACCTGCCAGATAATCTCAAATAGATATCATCCCAAAACTAGGTCCGACAGGAGAACAATCAATATCTCATACCCCTCGCATTATCATGATTGGAGCTGGAGGGCTTATTGTCGAAAATGGGATGCAAAAGAAGAATTGACCAAGATGGGCGTCAATGAAGAAAGGATAAAGAAATACCAAGAAGCGATGTCAATGCATGCTCGGTGTTGTGATCCAATAGCAGATTGGTACGACCTAGTCCAATTCATATCAGTGGATAAGAAGAATCAACTACAAGGAAGTGCGTTGCTGGCTCAATCTTTTTACGCGATGGAATTGATGCTGCGACTTTTCTATAAAGAGCTTTCAGGGCAAGAGCTATCTGAAGACATCTCGACTGAGGCCGAATGGAAGGAAAAAGTGTTTGGTGAAGGCATTCCAAAATCAAACATGCTCTTTTTAGAGTACCTGACGAACCTTTTTCACCTAAACCCAAGGCCGAAGCTGATTCTAGTCGTCGAGGGAAGCTCTGAGTATCAGCAAGTACCTCGTCTCGCGGAAGAATTGGGATATTCCTTTGATAGGCTCGGCATAAGGATTGAATTGCTGGAAGGCATTGGCAACTTTAAGAGTGAGAAGCTTGAGCGTTTCATAGATCACTACCACAGTCTCCAAACAATAGTCTATCTTATTTTGGACAATGAAAATAATGCGAATCAATTCAAAAATAAGATTCTTAGGAAGAAATCCCGCTGTCCAGATGTTAATCGATACATAACAAATGAGGACTATATCTTTCTATGGGATACCTGTTTTGAATTCGATAACTTTTCAGATATTGAAATTGCCGATGCTCTTTGTTCTATATTCGATGACAAGCACTGCTTTGCTGAATCTGAAATAGCTGGATGTAGAAATGCTTTTGGCAGACAAAAAGACCCTATCGCTGTACTTACTCTGAATAAGACGGGTGTTTGTTTAAATAAACCTTTATTAGCTGGGAAATTAATTGATAACCTGATATCCGGCTTAGATGCCGAGTTTGTTAAAGGCAAACCAAAAAGAAAGCTAGTCGAAAAGATTATAGAAATTGTCAAACTTGCAAGTCGAAACTATCAGCCTTGGTCGTATGACCTATGGAAGAAGAATCAGAAAAGCGGCTTTTTAGGAAAAATAGCAGAATAATTCTGTTGTTGTAATTTGGAAAAGGATCTCGGCATGGAATTCAAAGACAAGTTCGTTGGATTTGTGGATATCCTCGGTTGGAAAGATATGGTGAAAGCCGCTGAGGCAAGGGCTGGAATGGCCCTGAGCAATCTAGTGGATGCGTTAAAAGACCTGGGCACACCTGAGGATCGCAACAAATATGAGATGTACGGGCCAAGGATCTGTCCGAACAGTACATATAGTGAGCGTGGCCTAGATTTCCAATTAACGCAGATTTCAGATTGCGTGATTGTGTCTAGTGAGATATCTCCGGCAGGATTGATGAATTTGGTTGACCATTGCTTTGGCGCTGTGGTAAAGCTTTTGACCAAGGGGATTATGTGCCGAGGATACATTACGCGAGGAGCGATTTATCACACCGATGACTATGTCATCGGATCAGGCTACCAGGAAGCGTGTGAGAAAGAAGTTCTGGTAACTGCTTTTAAGCGCGCAGCTGATGAGAGGGGGACGCCATTCATCGAAGTTGATCCCGTCGTTTGTGACTTTGTGAATGATTATGGCGACTCGTGTGTTAAAGAGATGTTTTCTCGTTCCGTAAAGACGGACGGGGAAGTTACAGCCTTGTTCCCGTTCAAGAGATTGTCGCACTCTTTCATAGTCTCTGGATGGGGAGTAACATTCGACCCGGAAGAAGAAAAACGCGCCAACCAGAATATGCGCCGAATGATTGTGAGTTTCAAAGAGCGCGTGATGGCACTCGTCAATCAGTCAAATCCCCGGGCCGTGAGCAAGGCAAATCACTATATCGCAGCTTTAGACGCGCAGCTTAAGGTGTGCGATAGGGTTGATGAAATTCTCGGTGTGCCTGATTCTCCTTTCCCTGACGAAATATCGCGTTAACCTCGCCAAATTAGGATACAGGTATTCGGGTGCGCATTTAATCGAGCAACAAAGTTTTTGTTCGAAACACTCAGTGCATCAAGACATCTTACAAGTCTCGACTTCTGTGAGGAAGCAATTTTCGGTGGCTACCTGTAATGCTAACTGGCGCTGCGATTCAGACAATTAAGGATTTGCGGTTGAAACCTGCCAAATGCAAAATGCCCGCGTATCCGAAGTCGAGTAATTCCTGGGGCGATTCATCGCCGCAGTGCTCAGGGCAAAGAACAACTTTTACCCCCTCAACCTGGTCCGACTATTTATGCATTGCGAGGAACTGCTCCCGTCTTTTCTTATCCCACTTTGCGCAAAATGCCGGCTTTCCCTGCATGACCCTGTTGAGGCACACTGTGCAGGACGGGGCACATTTGATTATGGGAGCGTCTATTGTCCCCGCAGCCTTTCCGGGCCATTGGGGGTCGGCGAAGAGGACCCTCGCCAGTCCTATGAGATCAGCAGTCTTTTCCTGAAGGATCCTTTCGGCGGTTTCGGGTGAACTGATCCTGCCGGCAGTAATGATAGTCATCTCCGGCACCGCCCTCTTGATCTCGCCGGCAAAGTGGGCCATGTATGCATCCTTTGATTCCTCCTTTATGTATTCCGGGAGGAAAAATGAATCGTAAGTCCCGGCCATCACCGAAAGGTACGCAATGTTTCTCGCCTGCAGTTCTTTCGCCAGAATGGCCGTTTCCCCTGTATGGAGGCCATCAGGGAGCCACTCGTCAGCCAGGAGGCGGTACCCGACGGGATAGGCATTCCCCACTGCCTCCTTTACCAAATCGACGACCCTGAGAGGGAACCGCATCCTGTTTTCGAGACTGCCTCCGTATTCGTCTTGTCTCAAATTGGTGCGACCCGAAAGAAACTGCACCAGGAGATATCCCGTTCCCCCATGTATTTCGACCCCGTCGAATCCCGCCTTCCGCACGCGTGTGGCCGCATCGGCATATGCCTTTGCGATAGCTTCGATTTCTCCAACCGTCATCTCCTTCGGAATTACGTCGCCCGTCTTAAAAGCAGACGGAGCCAGTCTTTGGGCCGAAGCATAGGCATACCTCCCTGCATGGTTGATCTGCATCACCGCCGATGCGCCCGCGCTATGGATTGCGTCGGCTATTTTCGAGATCCCCTGAATGAACTTGTCGTCATCAAGTCGCAAAACAAAAGGATGCCCCATCCCGCTGGCGTGGACAGATACGTTTTCCACCACGATCATTGCCGCTCCCGAGCCTGCCATTTCTCGGTAGTGCTCGATAATCAACTCGCCGGCGCTTCCGTCGGCATTGGCATAGCCGAGGAAGAGCGGTGCCATGGTAATGCGGTTCTTCAGGATCATGCCGCCCAGACGGTAGGATGAAAAAAGGAGAGGAAATTTCATCGTGCCTCCTTCATTTTTTTGGTTCATTTTAGCACAACGGCGCCAGGCTGCATATGAGCTGACCGTCAATTGAGGGCCATCGGATTCGTGCGGCCCGGACAGATAAGGCGCGAAATGGCGGAAGAAACCTTTACAGCGAGCGCGTCCCAAAAAAACTTGAAGTCTTATTCTTTGCCGCTCCTTAGCAAAATCCAGATCAACCGCCTTGCAAATTCAAATTGTATTCACAATTCAATGCTAAATTAAATGCTAATCTTGCAGTCATAATCAGTAACCCCAAGAAAAAAGGAGAATTCCCGCGCGGGAGAAGTCGCTTCCGGCCTGCGGGCTGAGGAAAAAGCCATGACTTTTAATATCTCAAAAAAATTCCCCCGGCTGGAGCACCCAGACCCCCCTTTCAGTCCAGGGCTTGATCCGATGGTCCCGATGCTGCTCGTAGCGGCAGCGGTCGGCTTCGTCGGTTCCCTTGCCGTTGAATTGTTCCGCACTGCGATGTATACTATCGTCCGCCTCTATTCCTCGCAGGAACATCTCGTCGCAGCTGCGCGCGCATTGCCCATGGAGACGCGCGTTGCAGTCCCGGCGATCGCCGGCTTCGCCAGCGGACTGGCCATGTGGGCGGGCCATCGCTGGATCAAGCGGCCACGCGGCCCTGAATACATGGAGGCGGTGCATGTGGGCGACGGAGTGCTGCCGCTCGGGCCGAATCTTGTCCGGACGGCTTCCTCGCTCATCGGCGTGAGCGGAGGCATTACGATCGGCCGCGAAGGGACCATGATCCAGTTTGCGTCCGTAGCCTCCTCGCTCATCGGGCGGATCTTCCATGCCGATGAATCTCACCGCAGGCTGATCGTTGCCTGCGGCGCGGCTGCAGGATTTGCCGCCGCGTATCACGCCCCGATCGCTGGCACCCTGTTCGTCGCGGAAATCATTCTGGGCGGACTGGCCCTCCGCGAAATAAGCGCGGTCCTGGTCGCCGCCGTGATCGCCGAGCTTACCGCGCAGGCATTCTTTCATCCCGGTCCGCTCTATCTTGCGCGCGCAGTGCCCGCGGTAGGGTTTAACGACCTATTTGATGCAGCCCTCGTAGGCCTGACGGCCGGCCTGTTCGGTCCCGTTTTTCTGTGGCTGCTCCAGACGTCTAACCGCCGCTACCAGGCGCTGTTCACCTCTTTGCCCATTCGCATGGGAGTGGCCGGGCTTGCCATCGGACTGCTGTCGGTTGTGCGGCCCGAGGTCTGGGGCAACGGTTTCAGCGTGATGCAGTCCTTCCTGTCCAACCATTGGGAATTGAGCGCGGTAGTGGCCGTGTTCGTGCTGCGGTTGGTCGCCGTCACGTTTGCCGGCGCTGCAGGCATCCCAGGCGGGGTGCTTACCCCGACCCTGGTGACCGGCGCCTCCCTGGGATTGCTCATCGGTCACACAATGCTGGCGCCATGGGCAGACCATTCCCAGACGCTCTGGATGCTGGTCGGCATGGGCAGCCTGCTTGCGGCAACCACCCATGCCCCCGCGATGTCCGCTATCATGGTTTTCGAGACCACGCACAACTACAATGTGGTACTTGCGGCGCTGCCTGCGTGCGTTATCGCATCCGTTGTCGGCAGCCTGCTCCGTCACCATTCAGTCTACACAGAAGCCCTGGGATTGGGTGAACACGGCCCTGCCGCGTCCGCCGCTGCGCGCCGGACAATATTACCCCGCGCACTCCCGTTTCACCTGAGGTCCTCTGTCGTCACGGCGAACGACACCGAGGAGAAAAGGGTAGCTTAGAAAAGAACGCCAATAATTTCGTGATCCGCCTTCATCCGCGACTTCTCTGCGTCTTTAGTATGCAATTCGATGTGAACAAATGGGTTCGCCATGTTGCGCCTCCTGTGGTGTTATATTCACAAGGGGAGCAAATATATACCTTCGGTCAAGCGGACATGAGAGTGTGAACATTAAGCGTGCCTTGAATCCATATTTCCGGATTTTTCCTTAAAAAAATTTAATTCTGCAGGCCCTTGCGTGCCTCCTCCTTTTTTCGTATGCTTAAAATAAAGGCGCATGATTTTCACCTGTTTCGGAGGTTGACTATGGACGCGGATGAATTATTTGAACGAGCACAGCGATATTTTTTGAAAGGGAAGTATAAGGAAAGCGTAAAGGTATTTTCGGATGTGCTGGAGGCTGGTCACGAGCCGGCTATAACCTTTATGAGCCGCGGGGTCAGCTATCTCAGGATGAACGAACGGGAAATGGCTATGAAGGACTTTGACTGTGCGATCCACATCGACGACAGGGACGCTGCGGCCTACTATTTCAGAGGTTCAGCGCATATGCTGGGAGGCGATTACGCGAGCGCGGTGTCGGATTTCAACAAGGCGATCGAAAGGAACCCTGAGCATAGGGCCGCCTTGCTTGCCCGTGGAGTCTCCTACGTGAATCTCGGCAGGAAGGCGGAAGGCGCAAGGGACATATCAAAGGCGATGCGTTATGCCGAGGCTGCTATACAGGGGTTTTCGGATGTAAATGGATGGCGCAGCCAGCTCGAGAAGGCACTTGCCGCCATGGAAGGTGAAAAGAAGCGTGAAACGGAGCAACTTACCGAAGAGGACATAAAGGCGCTGAAATACTGGATGAAGGCGGCTTAGTAATCCCCTCAGGAGCAGTTCAGAGCGGAAGATAGGCGCGGGGGTTCAGGTCGGGGCCGGCGAGATCTCCGCCGATGAAATGGCGGTACCCGGCCGCCGCGATCATCGCCGCATTGTCGGTGCAGAGGTCCACCGGGGGGACAAACACTTTGACGTCCCGTTCTGCGCCCATCTCTTTCATCCGTTTCCGTAATTCGCTGTTCGCCGCTACGCCGCCCGAAAGGGCGACGCGCTTTATCCGCTTTTTTTTGATTGCCCACTCTGTTTTTCTCACAAGCACATCCACCACCGCCCTCTGGAAGGACGCGGCGATATTGCCGATCATACCTTTGTCGAGCGTTGAGGCGGGCTTATTATCTCCCAAGCGCGACCTGAGAAAATTGAGTACAGCCGTCTTCAGTCCGCTGAAGCTGAAATCGAACGTCTCGGGAAGATAGGCGCGCGGAAAATCGATCGCGCGGCCATCGCCTTCTTGGGCGAGGCGGTCGATGACGGGCCCTCCCGGATAGCCGAGACCCAGCAGTTTCGAGACCTTGTCGTAGGCCTCGCCCGCCGCGTCGTCGCGGGTCCTCCCGAGCTCGTGGTAGTTGCCGAATCCTTCCACGGCGTAAAGGCTCGTATGCCCGCCCGAAACCACAAGGGAGAGAAAAGGAAATTCAGGGACAGGCGGCGCAAGAAACGGCGAGAGGATATGGCCTTCGAGATGGTTGACCGCGACGAGGGGGACCTTCGCGGAATAGCAGAGCGCCTTTGCAAAAGAGCAGCCGATCAGCAGCGAGCCGATGAGGCCCGGTCCGTGACAGACCGCGACGGCTGCGATCTCCCGCAATGAGACACCCGCCTTTTTCAGTGCCTCGTCGACCACCGGAATGACCATCTCGATATGTCTCCGAGAGGCCAGTTCGGGGACTATCCCCCCGTATTTCGCATGGATATCGGACTGGCTCGAAACGATGTTCGAGATGATCCTTCCGCCGTCTTCAACGACGGAGGCAGAGGTATCGTCGCATGACGTGTCTATGCCGAGAATGAGCATCAAATATTATACGGGGCCGAAGGCAGGCGGATCAAACGAGGCTGGAGAGGGGAGACGCCGGTCTGTCCTCAAGCCTCCCGGCTGTCCCCGGAAAGCTCCTCGATGAGGCCTTCGAGGAGCGCCGAGATAACCGACAGATCGGAACCCCTTTCGATGTGGGGAAGTATGTCCGGTTCCGGGAGTTCGCCCCTGATCTCCTTGTCGAGCACCTTGCAGAAGGCGAGCAGGATCCTGTCGTCGAACTGTTTGTGCAGGCAGTTCTTCAACTCGGCGAGGGCCTTCCGGACGTCCATCTTCTTCCGGTACGCCCTCTCCGAGGTCATCGCGTCAAAAGAATCGGCAAGTGTAAGGATCTTCGCACCCTCGCTGAGATCTTCTCTTGAAAGTGCGTCGGGATACCCGGTGCCGTCGAGCCTCTCATGGTGGTGTTTGACGATTTTTTCAACGTCCTTCCATGGGAACTTGATCTGTGAAATGATTTTGTACGAAAGGAGAGAATGTCTTCTCATCTCCTTCATCTCATCAGGCGTGAAGGGTGTCTTTTTGTTGAGGATTTCATTGCTTATTACGAGTTTGCCCACGTCGTGCAGGAAGCCGGCCACGTAAATACCCTCTATGTCGTGTTCCGACCAGCCGAGCTCGCGCGCAATCGCGACCGAATACTTCGCGACCCTCTGTGAGTGGTGCTTCGTATATAAGTCCTTGGCGTCGATGGCCGCGGCAAAGGCCTGCAGAGTGTCGTGATAGATCCTCCGCATCTCTTCGTAGAGTTTCCGGTTTTCTTCCAGCTGTTCCGTGACGTGGTGAAAGAGCGCATGGTTTTTAAGGGTGATCGCGATCTGGTGGGCGATCATCCCGAGCATCTCCAGATCCTCCCCGGTATAGGGCTCTGCAGTGAATTTCTTGCCCAGAAGGACGAAGCCGATGAAGTCGTTTCTTTCCCACAGCGGAGTGATTACCTCTACCCCCGCTCCGGCAAGGGCCTCGTTGCCAGCCGGATGGTAAGGCCGGTTTCTTCCTGCAGCGAGCAGAGGGCCGAGGTCTATGTCCCCAACGGACAGGTCGTGGAATCCCTTCCGGGCAACGAATGAGATTTCGGATGCCGGTTTCTCCCTGTAGGCGATCGCCCCTTTGCCGGCCAGGAAGGTGCCGAGGACGACGTGGAGCAGGGAATCGAGCTTTTCCTGAAAATTTTTTTCCGAGGTTGTCTCGACACCGAGGTCGCCAAGGGCCGAAATATTATAGAGGGCCTTCCTTAGTTCCATGTTTATCTCTTCCGCGCGTCCAAGGCTGTCAATGCGGCTTCTTCATCCGGGAAGAAGAGGAAGTATTTCGTGAGTCCGAGCATCTCGAAGGTGTCGAGGTGGACCTTCTTCATCTCCGTAAAACAGAGCGTCCCGCCTGCTGTCTGCAGGTCTTCCATAACGTTCAGCAGGAACGATATCCCTATGGAATTGATCAGGTCGGTCTCGTGAAAATTCACGACGATCTTCTTCAGTCCGGCCTGGGCATGCCTGCCGCACTCATTGACGAGATATTCCCCCGAAAGGTTGTTGAGGTATCCCCTCGGGTAGACGATAGCCACGTCCTTTACCAGCCTCGATGTGACCTGAAAGGGAGAGGTTGTCATTTGAGAGCCTCCTTGTTCCTGATCTTTTTCACGAGTGTTACCCTTGTCCTGTCGTTAACCCGTTCTACCCTCACGTCGTCCATGATCTTGCGGATGAGGGTAAAGCCCCAGCCCCTTTTCCTGCCGCTCGCCAGCTTCTCTTCGACCGGACTTTCCCTGAGCGAATCGAGCGAGAAAGATCTGCCGGGACTCTCGATCGTGATCTCGATCTGCTCCGGCGTCGATAGAAAATTGAGGTAAATCTTTTTTTCGTAGCTACCGCTGTGTTCTATTGCGTTTATGCAGGTCTCTACCAGCGCCAGCTGGATGTAATTGAGGAGGTCAGGCTCCAGGTTTATGTTCTTCCCTATCTGTTCCACCGCCCGCGCAGCGACCAGTTCAGCCTGATCTGTCATGGGGATGACCATCTCGAAGCGCGAGGAGTCGCGCTGTGTGCCGAACCTTTCGCCGATCCGTTCCCGGATCTCTCCTGCCGATCTCCCTTCGATCTCCCTCATGTAGAGGGCGCGAACGAAGTCCTCGAATACAGGGTCGTCATGCCTGCCCAGGCCGTTGCCGTCGAGTATCTCCATCGCCTGGCCGAGTTCCGCATCGCGGATGCCGAGCACCTGCGAAAGCCTTGCTTCGTCATCGGCCCCTTCCTTTGTCATCTGGCGCATGAGAAGCCTCAATAAGGTCCTCAAAAGGTTTTTTGTTCGAATCCGCTCCGAAAGAACCGAGGACCAGTAAAATGAGATTTCCCCGTCCAATATCTCGTGGCAATAGCATTCGGCGAGGTCTTTCTCCCTGAGCTCTTTTTTCTTCGTCTTCCATGCGGCCTTTGCCATGTTCTTGAGATAGAGGGGATTGCCTCTTACCGTCCTGATGAGGCCGATCGCCTCTCTCATGTCACAGGTGATATGCATCTTGCGCAGGAGGGAGTCGAAGAAAGAAAAAGAGGTATCTTCCGGGAGAGGCAGGAGTTGCATCCTCTCGGTGTCCTTACGAAGGGACGGATCGGAAAAGATACCTTCCAGTCTCGCCGTGGGTGAGCCGGTTATTATATGCGGGCAGAGGCTGTTCTTCATCGATTCCTCAAAGAGGCTCGCAAGCCCGGGGGCATCGCCGCGCCGCGCCTCGTGAAGATCTTCGGAGGCTGTGAAATCGTCGAGCATGACGAGTATCCTCCTGCCGCCTCTTTTCGCCGCCGCGGCAGGTGCCGATATCGCCGCGAGTATCTGTCCGTAGAGGTCCCCGCTGACGGCGTGCTCCTGGAACGCATCGACGATGTCGAGCATCCAGTCGAGGCCGGCCGATGAAAGGACCGGCATCAGGCGGGTGAGGGACATGCCCGCGTCGTCAACCAAGAGAGGTTCTTTCTTTACATATGCTGCATACTGCTTGAGGAACCGGGTGAAATAATCCCTGGCGAAGGTGGAACTCTTGAGTGCTGCGGTCTTGAAAGAGTAATAGAAAGGGACGACCTCCCTGCCTTCCCAGAAGACCTCGCGGAAGACCTGCTTCAGAAGTTCGGTCTTCCCGATGCCCCGCGTTCCCAGAAGGAGCACATTGGCGGCAAGGCTGTCCTGCCTCATGTCCGCCAGGCGTCTCAGGTAGGAGAGATCATCTTCCCTGTTGAGATAGTCCTTCGCGGGCAGGCCGGTCAGGGGCATCTTATTTGCCCGCTCCCGGAAGGCCCTATGCTCATACTACTGCTCAAAGACGTTTACCCCCTTTGGCAATGTGAGATCGAAAAAGGAGTCCTTAAGGCCGGTATTTATCTTTACGCCGCTGATTGCAACGCTGATGACATTCGAGTAAGAATCATGGATCTCAAGGCCCCTGATCGGGAATCCCTCCGCCGATAACGTGATCTTTATGAAGGTGACGTTGCCCATAGGCTTCTTCGGCCTCAGGATGAGCGAATCCCCGCTGCCGGAAACAGCGAATTCTTCCCGGATATTTCCGAACCCGCTCAGGAGCGCCACCGGCGTCTGGCCGTACGTCTGACGGTCGAACCTGCTCTTATAGGCCTGGTTTTCGGTCTTCTTGTAGATCAGGACGGTGTCGTCGCGTATGGTAAGTGACTGCGCGTTCTTCCCGGCGTAGACCCACTTCATCTTCAGCGGCGGCTTAATGAAGAATTCGCCCCTGTATGTCTCGGTCTTGTCCAGGTCCTTGATCAGGCTCTTCTGGACGAACGATCCCTTCAGGTCCTTTATCGACTCGTATGCCTTCTGGATCCTCGCGATCCCGGCATTGACGTCGGCCGCCAGGGCCGCTCCAGCCATGGCGAAAAGCCATGGCAGCAGAAATGCCGCCGCGACAAGCAAATTCTTATATCTTCTTCTCAACTGTGCCTCCCCAGAAAGTCCCTCGGTTTGCCCGCACCCTTAGGCGGCCCGACAAGCCCGTCGTCTTCCATGATCTCCATGATGCCGGCCGCTCTGTTATATCCTATCTTAAAACGCCGCTGCAGGGAAGATATAGAGACCTCCCCGACAGACTCGGCAAATTCTACGGCCTTGTAATACATCTCGTCCCGCTCTTCGGACGGCCCTTCGGCGGCCGGTTCCTCCGCCTGGATGTCTTCGAAGATCGAATAGTCCGGCTCGCCCTGGGACTTGATGACTTTCGTCGCCGCGAGGATTTCGTCTTCCGTGATCAGTGCGCCGTGTACGCGGATGATCCTCGAGCCCGGAAGCATCATGAGCATGTCGCCCTTGCCGAGGAGCTGTTCGGCGCCCTGTGAGTCGAGTATCGTCCTTGAATCGATCTTCGAAAATACCTGAAAGGATATCCGCGCCGGGAAGTTCGCCTTGATAAGGCCGGTGATCACATCGACCGACGGCCTCTGCGTCGCAATGATCAGGTGAATGCCTGCGGCCCTCGCCATCTGGGCGAGCCTTGTGATCGAATCTTCCACCTCGTTCGACGAGGCGAACATCAGGTCGGCAAGCTCGTCGATGAAGATCACGACGTAGGGGAGCTTCTCTTCGTCGGCGGACTGGTTGTTGAAGCTCTCGATGTTCCTCGCCCCTTTTTCTGCCAGCAGCCGGTACCTTCGTTCCATCTCGAAGACCATCTTCTTCAGCGCCTCGGCCGCTTTCTTGGGGTTCGTGATCACCGGCGACATTAGATGGGGGATATCTTCGTACATCGAAAGTTCGAGGAGCTTCGGGTCGATCATCAGCATTTTCACCTCGGCAGGCGTCGCTTTGAAGAGGATGCTCATCACCATTGAATTGATCGAAACGCTTTTGCCTGCGCCCGTTGCGCCGGCAACCAGGAGATGGGGCATCTTGGCAAGGTCCGCGACGATCGGGTTGCCGAAGATGTCTTTGCCGAGCGCGAGCGTCAGTTTCGAGCGGCTTTTCTTGAAAATGTCGGAAGTGAGGATTTCCCTGAGTGACACGACCTCCCGTTGTTTGTTGGGCACCTCGATCCCTATCGTGGAGCTTCCCGGAATCGGAGCGACCCGGGTGCTTTGCGCCTTGAGCGCCAGGGTCAGGTCGTCGGCGAGCGAAACGACCCTGTTGATTTTTACGCCCGGCGCAGGCTCGAACTCATACATAGTCACCACGGGACCGGGATGCACATGGGTGATCTTCCCTTCGACGTCGAAGTCGACCAGTTTGCCCTCCAGGAGGGCGGAGTTGGAAAAAAGCTCTTCTTTCGATGGCCGCAGGGCGGAGGTGTCGTATGTCGTCAAAAGTTCGACCGACGGAAGCGTATATCCCCGACCCTTCGGCGCTGACCGTTGCTGAACGGGCTTTACGGGGGGGGCCTTTTCCTCCTCGGCCTCGGGTTCGGCCTCCGAAAACAGTTCAGGCTGGGGTCCCGTATGCTCCTTCAAGATCGGACCTGTGGGCATCGAGTCCGAGCCTTTTTTTTCGGGTTCGCTTATGAGTATCTCTTCCTCGACGATCCCGGGTTTTACTTTCCTGTCTTCCGGTATTGTCTCCCTTCTCCTGAGCGGCAACGACATCAACGAAACAGGGGAAAGTAGGACGAGCGACGTGAGAAATCCGGAAAGGGAGAAAAGATAGGCGCCCAGGAGAGAAAGATACTTTTCGAGGAAATAGGCGGTACTGAGACCTATGAGTCCTCCGGCATTTCTGATCCCCCCTCTGAGGTTGAAGGTCTCGCAAAAGAGGGTGAGCATCACCGACGAGGAGAAGAGAAAGAGGAGCGCCCCGAATAAATAGGCCCTCTGCCCCTCTTTTCCGATAAGCCTCCGGATTCCGTAGAAAAGAAGGAAGACCGGGAGCGCAAAAGCGGTATAGCCCACAATCGAGATGAGAAGATCGGCAAGATAAGCGCCGGCGATACCTCCATAATTCCGGGAAGGCGCGTGGGGAGAATATGTGGAAAAAGACGGATCCCATATTGAGTAAGTATAGACGCTGAGACCCAGATAGACACTCCCGAGGGCTGAGAGCACCCCGAGGACCTCCTGCCCGACCCGTTTTACCCTTTCAGCCATATCCCTATCATTATAACAGCAGCCAGCCCAAACCGGTAATAGGCAAATACGTTTACAGGATGTTTTTTCAGGAAATTCATAAGGAATTTGATCGCCACAAGTCCGGTCAGGGCCGACGCGATAAAACCCGCCGCAAAAAGAGAGGTGTCGTGGCCTGCGCCCCCGGCCAGCATCTTTCTCAGGTGCAGGAGCACCGCGCCCCCGATGACCGGGGTCGAAAGGAGAAACGAAAAACGCGCCGCGGATTCTCGTTCGAGTCCCCTGAACAGCCCCGAGGATATGGTGATGCCGGAGCGGGAGACCCCGGGTATGAGGGCGACCGCCTGGGAAAGGCCGATCACGACCGCATCGGCGTAGCCGAGGTCGTCGACCCTTCTGTGCTTAAAGGCCCTTTCGGAAGCGAGCAGTAATACGCCGACCGCAACGAGGGAGGCTGCGATAATCAGCGGGCTCCTGAGTTTGCTTTCGACCATATGCTCCAGCAGTATTCCGGCTACTCCCGCAGGCACCGACGCCAGGATTATCAGCAGGAGGAGCTTCTGTTTCTTCATAAGGATATCGAGCCAATCCCTCCAGAAGCAGAGCAGCAGGGCACAGAGGGTCCCGGCATGGAGGGCCAAGTCGAAGGTGAGCGAATCGAGGACACCGCCCCAGTGGAACAGCCACGGAAAGAGTATCAGATGTGCTGTGCTGCTGACAGGCAGAAATTCCGTCAACCCCTGGACGATACCGAGAATGAGCGCATCAAACATTACGGAATTATACCAGATAGAGTTGCTGTAAATATATCTTGCGGCCGCATAAAGGAGAAGGCGCACATGCTGAAAAAGTCCATAAATGGACAGCGGGAGAATGTGATGAAAATACTCCGTGCATTATTTCTCATTGGCCGACTTGTCGGGCAATCCGGAACAGAACTGGATTCGAGGCCTGTCCCGGACTTGATACGGGATCAAGCCGGAGAGCGACAATGATATGACGGCGGGGAGGCATCCTACGGCACGGATACGCAGATCTTGCCGAAGTGGCTGCCGCTTTCCATATACCTGAGTGCATCACGCACTTCCCCGAAGGAAAAGGCGCGGTCGACCACCGGCTGGAGGCGGTGAAGGACAATCGCCTTATTCATCGATTCGAACATCTCGCGGGACCCGACAAAGATCCCCTGCAGGCAGATCTTCTTCATGACTATCGGCAGAGGATTTATCTCTCCAGCGGTGCCGGTCAATACGCCGATCAGACTGATTCTCCCTCCTGTGCGGACCGCCTCGATGGACTGAGGCAGCGTCCCAGCTCCCCCGACCTCCACCACGAGATCCACCCCCGCCCCTCCGGTCATTTCGAGGACCCTCCTGCCCCAGTCTGGTACGGCCCGGTAGTTGATGCCTTGTGCGGCTCCCAGATTAACGGCCCTCTCAAGCTTTTCAGCGCTATGAGAGGTGATGAATACCTCCGCGCCGGCGAGGCGGGCAAACTGGAGGGAAAAAAGGGATACCCCGCCGGTGCCAAGGAGAAGCACGCGGTCTCCCGGCCTCAGGCCGGTCTCGATAACCGCATGCCAGGCGGTCACTGCAGCGCAGGGGAGGGTGGCGGCCTCTTCGTAGGAGAGATGTCCGGGGATATGCACGAGACCGTCCTCGCTCAGGGCGACATATTCGGCAAGCATGCCTTGCCCTCCGCCTCCCAACGCGGACTTTTGTTTGGCCTCGGTCATCTCTCCTGCGAGCCAGTCCTGCATAAATATACCTGCTACGCGGTCCCCCACTTTCACGCGGGAAACACCTTCTCCGATGGAGACGACTTCGCCCGCTCCATCCGAAAAGGGGGTGAAAGGCAGGTGGATGTGGGGATTGTAAAGGCCTTTTACCACCATAAGGTCCCGGTAGTTCAGGGAGACCGCCCTGACTCTCACGACCGCCTGGCCGTGTCCGGGCGTGGGCGTTACCTGCCCGGTGATCGCAAGATGATCGATTCCGAACGCTTCCCTGATCTCATATGCCTTCATCCGCCCCTCCGTTGGCCTTTCTTCCACTTTATCACAGTCGCAAAGGGCAATCTATCCGGGGTTTGATGCTGAAAAAAAATGCAATAACAACCAGGGGAGAAGAATCTCCTCTGATTTCTGTACGCACCTTGCTTACGAACTCTCACCCTTTCATCGAATGAAGAGCAAGCCGGTTTCCCTCCGCATCTTCAAATGCGCTATATGTTTCTCCTTTTATAGGCATACCCGCCGCTCCAGGAGCGCCTTCGGTCCATGGAAAGAAGTCATCGTAATTTGTGCGAAAATTGGCAGACTGAACCCTAATGTTGCATAAAGTGTGTGTATTTAGGCCGTCATTCCCGCAGTCTTTAGGCGGGAATCCATTCTTAAGAAAACATGGATGCCCGACTGAGAACCTCGGGTATGACGGAAAAAGAACTATGACCTGGAGGTAACATTCGGTGAACTCCAACATAAGGAGTGTCATCAGGCTCAAAAGCCCGTCAATCAAGCTTTTGTGGCTGTTAATTTACAATCTGCCAGCCCCCGCCCATCGCCTTATAGATGTTCACCAGCGAGGTGAAGAGAGAGGCGCGGTACTGGGCATAGTTGAGCTCGGCAGGAAAAAGCTGCTGCTCTGCCTGAAGCACCGTAGAATAGGGTGAATAACCCGCGTCATACTGAAGACGCGCAAGCCGCACATACTCGCTGCTGGCCTTTACGAGACGCTCCTGTGCCCGGATCTGCTCGACAAGCTTCCTGCGGGTAACCAGTGCGTTTTCTACATCGGAGAAGGCACTCTGGATTGCTAACTCGTAATTGAAAAGTGCGGCCTTCCGGCCTGCTTCGGCCTGTCTCACCTGTCCTGAAATCGCGCCGCCGGTAAAGATGGGCCCTGTGAAAGAGCCTGCATAACTCCAGACCCTCGCAGGACCTTTAAAGAGGTTTGACAGGTCAGAACTCGCAAAGCCGAAGGCGCCGCTCAATGAAATGGTCGGGAAATAGAGCGCCCTGGCAGCGCCTATCTGCGCGTTTGCTGCGATAAGTTCCTGTTCAGCCTGCCGGATATCGGGACGGTTCACGAGTATGTCCGACGGCAGCCCTGCCGGAACCGCGGGCGCCGCGAGTTCATTAATCTTCTTCCCGCGGGAGATGTGACCCGGATTGCGCCCGAGCAGGATCGAAAGCGCGTTTTCCGTCTGTGCGATCTGCGATTCTATCTGCGGGATCGCCGCTGCGGCGGTTTCGTACTGCGTGCGCGCCTGCTCGACATTCATCTGGGAAACCTGGCCATATTTGAACTGCAGCTCAAAAAGCCTGACCGACTCGGCGTATGCAGCCATTGTGCGTTTCGAAATTACGAGCTGCTCGTCGAGACCGAGCAGTTGAATATAGTCGCTCGCAACCGAGGAAACGAGTGAGAGGACTACTCCACTCCGCGCCTCTTCAGTGGCAAGCAGGTTGGCCTGAGCAGCCTCGGTAAGCCGTCGGATGCGGCCCCAGAGATCTATCTCCCAGCTTGCGCTGGCAAGTGTCTGATATGATGTCTGGGGGTTCGGGATGCCCTGTGGCACTGGAGTCGCCCCAAGCTCGCTTCCACGCTCTTTCGTCGCGCTGCCGCTGTATCCGACCTGCGGGAAAAGCGAGGACCTGGTCTGCGTGAGCACTGCAGCAGCCTGCTCAATGTTTGCGGCGGCTATCCGGACGTTCCTGTTGTTGGCTAGCGCCTCCGCGATCAGCGCATCGAGCACCGGGTCCTGGAACTGTTTCCACCACTCGGTGTTTGCCGTATCGCGCGCCTCTTTCTCTTCGTACAGGAAGGCAGATGGGACATCAATACTGGGCCGCGTGTAATCCGGGCCGACCATACAGCCTGTTAACAGGAAGATAAGGGCAATGACAATAGGCCGTCGCATGTCAGCTGCCCCCCTGGCTTTCATCCGGAGGATCTTCCAACGTATTCTCCCGGGCGGAAATCTTTTCACCCGTTTTCATTGCTTCTTTCTTTGCCCCGAAACGCTCGCTAAAGCGGTCAAAGATATAAAAGAAGAGCGGCACATAGAGCATCGCCAACGTAGTCTCGCCGATCATGCCTCCAATGATTCCTGTGCCGATTGAATGGCGCGCATTGGCGCCGGCGCCCATCGCGATAGCAAGCGGGAGGCAGCCAACCGCAAAGGCTAAAGAGGTCATGATGATCGGCCGCAGCCTCTGTTCTCCCGCCTCGATCGTGGCCTCCATAATAGACTTGCCCTGTTTGCGCAGCTCGACAGCGAATGATACCCTCAGGATCGCGTTTTTCGCCCCCAGACCGATCAGGACGAGAAGGCCGATCTGGAAGTAGACATCGTTTTCCAGGCCCCTAAGCCAGTTGGCGGTCAGGGCCCCTAGTACGCCAAACGGCACCGCCATCATAACCGAGCCGGGCAGGGTCCACGACTCATACTGGGCGGCAAGAACGAGAAACACAATTATGAGGCCGAAGACAAAGGCGATCGCCGACGTGCCCCCTGCCTTCTTTTCCTCGAAGGCCAGCCCGGACCATGCGAAGGTATAACCGTGCGGCAGGACCTCCCGGGCGACCTCCTCCATAGCCGCAATCGCCTGTCCGGTGCTATACCCCGGTGCGGCATTGCCGTTGACCTTAGCAGCCGGGAAGCCGTTGAAATGCGGCAGCAGGTCGGGGCCGGTCACCCACCGCGTAGTGACAACGGCAGAAAGAGGCACCATCTCACCCTGGTTCGAACGCGTGTAGAGGCGCGTCAGGTCTTCCGGTTTTTGACGGTATTTGGGATCTGACTGCAAAATAACCCACCATACCCGGCTAAACTCGTTGTACTGGCTTACCGTCAATGATCCAAACTGCGCCTGAATGGCGCTGTAGACGTCCTGCACGGGCACGCCGAGCAGATTGGTCTTGTCGCGGTCTACGTCTGCGCTTAGCTGCCGCGCCCTGGCACGGAAGGTGGTGCTCAGGGCTGCAAGCTCGGGCCTGCCGGCCGCCTTTGCTATGAATTGCCTGGTGATCTCCTCCAGCCTGGCAGGCTCTCCTGCTGCAGTATCCTGGATCCAGAACTCGAACCCCCCAGTCGTACCGATGCCGGGGATCGGTGGCGGTGCAATAGGGATTACAAGACCTTCCCTGATGCCGCGGGCTTCCCTGTTCAGGCTCATCAGTACGGAACGTGCGTTTTCAGCACGCGCCTTCCTGGCCGAGGAATAGCGCTCTTCAAAAGGCTTAAGCGTCACGAAGAACGTCCCGGCATTTGTCTTAAATCCGCTGTCAAGGAGGCTGTAACCTGCGAACTGCGTTCGGTATTCGACACCCGGTATCTTTGCGAATATGGCGTCTACGCGCTCAGTAACAGCCTTTGTTCGGTCAAGACTTGCGGCATCAGGCATGATCACCATCGCCATCACATAACCCTGGTCCTCGTTCGGCACAAAGCTCGTAGGCAGTATGCTGAACAGGTGCACAATCGCCCATACCAGGACTGCCAGCACGATGAAGGCAATGATCATCCGCTTTATTACCAGCGTAACTGCGTTTCCAAAAGACCGGGTAATGCCGTCCACTCCGCGGTTGAACCAGGCGAATAGGCCGCGGGTGCGGGGCTCGTTATGTCTCAGCAGGACCCCACACATCGCAGGGGTGAGCGTCAGAGCGATGAAGCCGGATACAGCAACCGAAATAACTATCGTAATCGCAAACTGTTTGTAAAGCTGGCCGGTTGTTCCGGGCAGGAAAGCCGCAGGGATGAAAACGGAAGCCATGACAAGCACGACCGCAACCAGGGAGCTCGAAATCTCTCCCATTGCCTTTATGGTCGCCTCTTTGGGTTGCAGATGGAACCTCGCCATATTTCGTTCTACATTCTCGACAACTACGATTGCATCGTCCACCACCATTCCTATCGCAAGCACCAGTCCGAAGAGGGTAAGAATATTGACCGAGAATCCGAGCGCGAGCATACCGGTAAAGGTACTGACAAGCGCGACGACGATCGCAACAGCGCAGATGATCGTGGTGCGGAAGCTCTGAAGGAAAAGAAAGACGACCAGCACAACCAGAATGACCGCTTCGAAGAGTGTTTTTTTCACCTCGTCGATCGACAGCCGCACAAAATCGTTTGAGTCCAGAGAGATTACGTAGTCAATCCCTTCAGGGAAACGGGACTTCATCTCCTCGAGCGTTTTGCGGACGGCCTTCGAAACCGCGAGCCCATTGGCGCCCGGTTGCTGATAAACGGCAATAAAGGTCGCGGGGATGCCGTTCAGGCTTGCGTCTACAATATACTGCCTGAGTCCGACCTCGGCGCGCGCGACGTCTTTGAGGCGTACGATTGCGCTTTCTCCCTGGGTGGCGCGCAGGATAATGTTTTCGTACTGCGCAGGCTCGGTAAAAGGCCTCTGTGTGACGACCGGGAACGTCTGCTGCACGGGCCCCGCCGTCGGCTGCTGGCCGATCTGGCCGGCCCCGTAGAGGGCGTTTTGCTTGGCGACCGCCTGCTGGATGTCGCTGGTGGTAATCCCGAGGGATGTCATCCTGTCGGGGTTAAGCCAGATGCGCATCGCCTGATCCGGCACGCCCATGATCTGGGCCTGTCCTGCCCCCGGCACGCGTTTGAGGGCGTCGAGGACATAGACGTTGGCATAGTTCGCGACGTAGTTGCTGCTGTAGCGCTCACCTTTGGAGAAGATGGCGATCAGCATCATGATCGACGAGGCCTTCTTCTGTACCGATACCCCCTGTTGTGTTACGGCCTCAGGCAATTGGGGCAGGGCCAGGTCCACCCGGTTTTGAACCTGCACCTGTGCAATGTCGGGGTCGGTGTCGAGTGCGAAATAAACGGTGAGACTCAACTGCCCGTTTGAGGAACTGGTCGATGACATGTAGAGCATATTGTCGACGCCGTTGATCTGGGCCTCGATCGGTGCGGCAACGGAGTCTGCGAGTGTCTGTGAATCGGCGCCGGGGTATGTGGCCGAAACGGTAACCTGCACGGGTGTGATCGTCGGATACTGCTCTACCGGAAGGGCGGACATCGCAACGAGGCCGGCAAGACAGATTATAACAGCGATGACAGTGGCGAATATCGGCCGATCAATGAAGAACTTTGAGAACACGCTTCACCTATTCGCCGCCCTTTGAGCCTCTTTTTTTTGCGATATGCCGTCGGTCCCTGGTCCCTTCCCGGCATCATACGGCTTTACGGAGACGGTCATGCCGGGCCGGAGTGTGAGGCCTCCTTCGACGACCACCTGCTCGCCGCTTTCGAGTCCTTCGGATATGAACCAGTCGTCTCCGCGCCATTGACCGACGGTCACGGGTCGTTGCTCTACCTTGCCGTCTTTTCCGACGACCCAGACAAAATGCCCCTTCGATCCCTGCTGGACCGCACGCTGGGGCAGCAGGATCGCATTGGGCCGGATGGCTCCTTTCAACCGGGCCCGGACGTATTGGTTAGGGCGCAGCAGGCCTTTCGGGTTCCCGACAGTCGCGCGAAGGAGAAACGTGCCTGTCTGCGCACTATAGGACGGCTCGGCGAACGTTATCCTGCCCGTATGAGGGTAGAGCGAACCGTCTACGAGGATGATTTCGATCTCATATTTTTCACCCCCGGGCGGGCGCAGCAGGCCCCGGCTGACCTCGTCGCGGTATTTCTGCATCTCATTTTCAGAGATGCTGAAATTGACCCATATGGGCGACAGCACTGCAACAGTAGTGAGAAGACTGTTCTGGGTGCTGACATAGGTACCGTCGGTCTGTATTGCGGAACTGCTAACGCCGGTCACTGGCGAGGTAATCGTCGTATAGGAAAGATTCAGCTTGGCTGCTTCGACCTCCGCCTTCGCCTGTTCGACTGCAGCGGCAGCAGACTGGTAGTGGCCCGTTGCATCGTCGAGGTCCTTCTGCGATAGCGCGTTCTGTTCGGTAAGAGGTTTGGTCCGCTCAAGATTTAAGCGGGCCATTTCGAGCGCCGCCTCCTGTTTTGTAAGGGCTGCCCTCGCCTGGTCGAGCTGGACCTGGAAAGGTTTTGCGTCCATAAGAAAGAGCACCTGTCCCTCTTTGACCAGCGATCCCTCGGTATACATGCGTCTGTCGAGGAAGCCGCTTACCCGTGCCTGTATGTTGACGAGGTGCGAACTCTGTGTCTGTGCAACAAATTCGAATGACACAGGCACATCTTTCCGGCCCACAGTCATCACTGAAACGACAGGCGGGGGAGGCGTAGTTGCCTTCTTCCTGCCTTCGCACGCAGGAAGCAGAAAGACGGTCTCCATGATAACTGCAGCGGCAAGGATCCTCGCACGCCATGAAGGGTACAGTTCTAGTCTGTGCTCCATCGGCAAGTCCCTTCTTTCGAAGCGCCCAACGTTCCCCTAAAAAAATGCTACCAGCCTTTAGGAGGTGATGCAACCGTTTTCTTGTATCCCGCCGCCAATTTGGGATGTTACCAAGGTTCAAGAAATCGGCGTAGAATTTTATCCAAAAGAGCGATATACTTTGTCAGTACAAGTAAACTTCATTAGAGACTATGGGTGCATGTCTGTTTGCGCGGCTCTGCTTGACGGGAATGATACATTGTAAGGCTTTGTAAGTGGCCTCCTTTAGGAATTGTCCACTCGTTCTATAAGTACTCTTTTCCGGGTATTTAGGAGGGAATGAAATGAAGAAAAAGCCTGTTCATAAGGCGGACCCTGGCGAGGTTGAACTGAACGACAATGTCCGCAGCGGGCTGAGCATCAAGGCCCTGTGGCAAGACTACGTCGAAAATCTCATTTGTGTGCAGGGAAGAGGCGTGCCCCAGATCGCCACGACGCACGACCGGTACATGGCTTTTGCCTATACGGTTCGTGACCGCATGGCATTCAGGGGTGCGCATGCGCTTCATACATACTGGGGAAAGGATTTCAAGGTGGTCTGTTATCTCTCGGCGGAATTTCTGATGGGCCCGCATCTCGGAAACAATCTCGTCAACCTGGGCATCTATGACGAGGTGCGCACAGCCCTCGGGACAGCCGGTTACGACATGGAAGAGCTTCTCGAACAGGAGGAAGAACCCGGCCTCGGCAATGGCGGACTGGGACGCCTTGCAGCTTGTTACCTCGAATCCATGGCCACCCTCGAAATCCCGAGTATGGGATACGGGATACGGTATGAGTTCGGTATCTTCGATCAGGAGCTGCGCGACGGCTGGCAGGTCGAAAGGACCGACAAGTGGCTCCGGTTCGGAAATCCCTGGGAAATCGCCAGGCCGGAAATCGTTTTCGACGTGAAATTCGGCGGCTCTACCGAGCATTATTATGATGAGCAGGGGCGATATTGCGTGCGCTGGGTGCCTCACCATATTGTAAGGGGAGTCGCATATGACACGCCGGTGCTCGGCTACAGGGTCGGGACCTGTAATATCCTCCGGCTCTGGAAGGCCGAGGCGACGGAATCCTTCGATCTCCAGGCCTTTAACCACGGCGACTACTACCGCGCAGTCGAGGACAAGGTAGTATCGGAGAACGTGACGAAGGTGCTTTACCCTAACGACGAGCAGCTCCAGGGCAAGAATCTGCGGCTTGAACAGCAGTATTTTTTCGTCTCCTGTTCATTGCAGGACATGATCCGTATCCATCTGCTGTCCGGGAAAAGCCTTGACAGATTCCACGTGGGCTATGCAGTTCAGCTCAACGACACCCATCCTTCCATAGCTGTCGCCGAACTCATGCGCCTGCTGGTGGACGAATACGGGATGGACTGGGAAAGGGCATGGCAGATAACGGTTAACACCTTTGCCTACACGAACCACACCCTTCTGCCGGAGGCCCTCGAAAAATGGCCCCTCCAGTTGTTCAGCGAACTTCTGCCACGGCATACGGAGATCATCTTCGAGATCAACAGGCGGTTCCTTGATGTGGTGAGGATGACATATCCCGGCGATGAAGCGCGCACTGCGCGCATGTCGTTGATAGATGAAACCGGCGGCCGTTCTGTCCGCATGGCCCACCTTGCCTGCGTGGGCAGTCATGCAGTGAACGGGGTTGCGGCGCTGCACACCGGGCTTCTCAAAGAAACGGTCTTGCGGGATTTCTATGAGCTCAGCCCCGAGAAATTCAGCAATAAGACTAACGGTGTAACGCCGAGGCGATGGCTGGTCCTTAGCAATCCGGGACTGACGCGTCTTATCAGCCGTAAGATCGGCACCGGCTGGATCAGGGACCTCGGGGAGTTAAGGAGACTTGAGGAGTTTGCAGACGACGAAGGGTTCCGCGAAAAGTGGCGTCGGGTAAAGCTGGACAACAAAAAGAGACTCGCCTCTCATATCAAAAAGGCGGCCGGCGTCGAGGTGGACCCCGATACCCTCTTCGACATGCAGGTAAAAAGAATTCACGAGTACAAGCGCCAACACCTCAATGTTTTTCACATCATAGCGCTCTATGTCCGCATCAAGCTGACCCCTAACATCGATATCGTACCCCGGACATTCATCTTCGGGGGCAAGGCAGCGCCAGGCTATTTCATGGCGAAGCTGATTATCAGACTCATCACTGCAGCCGGAGAAGTGATCAACAGCGACCCTGATGTGCGCGGGCGGCTGAAAGTCGTCTTTTTCCCCGATTTCAACGTGAAGAACGGGCAGAAAATATATCCTGCCGCCGACCTGTCGGAGCAGATCTCGACGGCCGGTAAAGAGGCGTCAGGAACTGGGAACATGAAGTTCGCCCTCAACGGCGCCCTTACCATAGGCACGCTCGACGGCGCTAACGTCGAGATAAGGGAAGAGGTAGGTGCGGAAAATTTTTATCTTTTTGGGCTGACTGCAGCGCAGGTGGAGAAGGCGATATCCGGCGGGTACAGTCCGTCCGCGATCTACGCTTCGAACCGGCTGCTAAGAGAAGTAATCGAGCTTATACGCGGCGGGCACTTTTCGCCTAAAGAACCGGACCTCTTCAGGCCCCTTGTCGACACCCTCATGGATCATGACGAGTATATGCTCTTTGCGGATTTCCAGTCCTATATGGACTGTCAGGACGAAGTTGGAAAGGCCTATCTCGACAGGGAGCGCTGGACTCGGATGTCCATATTGAATACCGCCCGGATGGGGAAATTCTCATCCGACCGGGCCATAAAAGAATATTGCGATGACATCTGGAAGGCGAAGCCGGTGAAGGTGGACATGACAGGGACCGTCGAGTGGAGTTTAAAGAAGAGGGGCCCTGGCGGACCAAATCCCTGGGCTGAGAGAGGGCTGTGAAACAGTACAAAATCTCAGGATATCGGGAGGAGATGCCATTCAGATGTCTATCCGTGCAAGGAGATCACGGTTGCCTGAGAGGATCGGTAGATGATATGATTCCGGTAAGAAAATCTCTCCTGGCCTCCTTTTTTTAAGGGAGGAATTCCGCTTTCGGGCGGGGCCTGTCTGTCCGGCAGGCATATATGAGGGGGATCTTATGATGAAGGTAATACTATTAAGTCGGCAAT
>JAKAIZ010000177.1 GCA_021814065.1 Nitrospirota bacterium
TTTCGCAGCTGCGGTCCATCCAGGACTGGAACATCAAGCTCGCTCTCGAAAGCGTGCCCGGCGTTTCCCAGGTGGCTTCCGTGGGCGGATTCGTAAGGCAGTACCAGGTGAACGTCGATCCGAATCGTCTTGCCGCCTACAACATTCCCATCATGAGGGTCGTCGATGCGGTGAGGGCCGGCAACAAGGATGTGGAAGGCAGGGTCGTGGAGTTCTCCGGCGCCGAATACATGGTGCGGGGCCGCGGGTATATAAGGAGCATCGGGGACATAGAGGACATCGTGGTAGGCACAAACGGCAACGGTACCCCTGTCTACGTGCGCGACGTCGGCCGTGTGCAACTCGGCCCGGACATAAGGCGAGGGGTGGCGGAACTCGACGGCAAGGGAGAGGTAACCGGGGGGATCGTCGTCGTCCGTTTCGGGGAGAACGTCCTGAACGTCATTGACCGGGTGAAGGAAAAGATCGCGAGAGATATTCAGCCGTCCCTGCCCAAGGGCGTGAGGATCGTAGTTACCTACGACCGGTCCGACCTCATCCATAAGTCTATCGACACGCTGAAGGAGGAGATCATAAAACTCTCGATCGCGGTGAGCGTCGTCTGCCTCATCTTCCTCTTCCATCTCCCGAGCGCGCTTGTGGTGATCCTGACCCTTCCGGTCGCGATAGTCATCTCCTTTATCTGCATGTATTACCTCGGCGTGACCTCCAACATCATGAGCCTCGGCGGCATCGCTATCGCCATCGGAGCGATGGTCGACGCCTCGATCATCATGGTCGAAAACGCCCATAAGAAGATGGAGGAATGGATCTGCGACGGAAGGAAGAGGTGCAGCAGGCTTGACGTGATCATCGACGCGGCAAAGGAGGTCGGGCCTTCGCTTTTTTTCTCTCTCCTTGTGATCACCGTCGGGTTCCTGCCCGTCTTTACGCTCGAGTCGCAGGCCGGAAGGCTCTTCAAACCCCTTGCCTTTACCAAGACCTTCGCGATGCTCTTCGCTTCGTTCCTTGCAATCACGCTTACCCCGGTCCTTATGTCGCTCTTTATCCGGGGGAACATCAAACCCGAGTCCGAAAACCCAATCGTCAACTTCCTGGGGAGGCTCTATAAACCGAGGGTCCACTTTTCTCTCAAGCACAGCTGGCTGATCATCGTCCTTGCGGTAGTGATCATGGCGCTGACGGTATTTCCGGTCAAGAAGCTCGGCTCGGAATTCATGCCCCCGCTCTACGAGGGGACGCTCTTTTACATGCCGGTCACCGTGCCGGGGATTTCTGTTTCTCTCGCCTCCCGGCTTCTTCAGCTTCAGGACAAGCTTCTCATGACGATACCCGAGATATCTCAGGTCTTCGGGAAAGCAGGGAGGGCCGATACCGCCACCGACCCTGCTCCTATCGAGATGTTTGAGACGGTGGTCAACCTTAAGCCCGAGTCGCAATGGCGCAAGGGCATGACCGTTGAGAAACTTAAGAACGAGATGAACGACAGGCTCCAGATACCAGGTGTCGCGAATTCCTTCACGATGCCGATCAAGGCGAGGATTGACATGAACGCGACCGGCATCAGGACGAATGCAGGGGTCAAGGTGATCGGTCCGAAACTGGATGAACTCGCGAAAGTTTCAAAAGAGGTAGAGGACGCTGTCAAAGGCATCCCCGGCACGAGGTCAGCCTATGCCGAGAGGGTCATGACCGGATATTTTCTCGATATTACGCCGAAGCGTGACGAGATAGCCCGCTACGGGCTGTCCGTCGACGATGTGCAGGACGTGATACAGACGGCCCTGGGCGGCATGAATATCACGCTCACGGTAGAGGGCAGGGAGCGGTATCCGGTGGACGTAAGATACATGAGGGAGCTGCGGAATAGTATCGCAAAGATAAAACGTATCCTCGTGCCCGTGAGACCCGCGGGAGGTGTGGGGAAAGAAATGATGGCCGGACCGGCGCCCGCAGAGGCGTCCGCCAATGTCCCGCTTGGAGAGATCGCAGACGTCCGGATCGTGAAGGGTCCCACCTCGATCAAGAGCGAGGAGGGTCTGCTCGCCAATTATGTCTATATCGATTATTCGGGCGGAGACGTCGGCGGCTATGTGAAGAAGGCCCAGGAAAAAGTCGCCGCTGCCGTAAAACTCCCGGAAGGCTACAGGCTCGAATGGTCCGGGGAGTACGAATACCTTGTGAAGACGCATGAGCGGCTCAAGCTGGTGATTCCCCTTACGATCCTCATCATTTTCGTGCTTCTTTACTTCAACACGAAGTCGGTCACGAAGTCCTTTATCGTGATGCTGGCGGTCCCTTTCTCGCTTGTCGGATCGTTCTGGCTGCTGTACCTGCTGCACTACAATACAAGCATCGCGGTCTGGGTCGGGATGATCGCCCTTGCCGGGCTCGACGCCGAGACAGGCGTCGTGATGCTGCTCTATCTGGACCTGGCGCACGAGGAGTGGAAAAAGCAGGGCCGGATGAATACCGTGGCCGACCTCGACGAGGCGATCATGCACGGCGCGGTGAAGAGGATCAGGCCGAAACTCATGACCGTCGGGGTGATCCTGGCGGGTCTTATCCCGATCATGTTCAGTCATGGGGCGGGCTCTGATGTGATGAAGAGGATCGCGGCCCCCATGATCGGCGGCGTCATCACCTCCGAGATACTAGAGCTTACGATTTATCCTGCGATTTACAAGATCTGGAAGAAGAGGGAACTGCCGAAGGCGGCGGAATAATGCTGGTCCCGTGAGCGCACTATTTGCGCAAAGAGGGTTGACACAGGCGGCCCAAAGAACTATAACAATGTATGGTCCTGGTGCTCGGATTGCTCCCTTTTTTTATCGTCCTGATCTCCGCGCTCATCCTCGGGAACGCCGGCAGGAATATGGTGGAGAAGGTCACCCTCTTTTTTTATACCCCGCGTGATGTGGAAAAGGATTCCGCAAACCTTCTCATATTTCTCAGGGCCGCTTTCTGGGTATCGCTTTTTCTTTCTGTCTGGATGATAGCGAAAATCTCATCTCCTCAACCCTGAAGAGGGGGGCGGCCAATCAGGGGATGCTTTGCGGCTTTGCGCGGGCAACTGCAGTTTTACTTGAATATGTTTCAGCATCCGATTCGGTTATAATTAACCATGTCTGAAGAATTGATCGTAGTCGGCGGCGGGCTCGCGGGCTCTGAGGCTGCGTGGCAGGCGGCCCTGAGGGGCGTAGATGTTTGTATCTATGAGATGCGGCCCGGGAAGATGACCGAGGCCCACAGGACCGGGAACCTGGGTGAGCTGGTATGCTCGAATTCGCTCAGGTCAAATGACCTTTACAGCGCGCCGGGACTTCTGAAGAAAGAGCTTTCGATGGCCGGCTCGCTGATAATGGAAGCGGCGGTGAATTCTTCGGTCCCTGCGGGGTCCGCCCTTGCTGTGGACAGGGGTGTCTTCTCGGAATTCATATCCCGGAGACTCTCCGGCCATCCCCGCATCCGGATCGTGAGAGAAGAATTAACGCAACTTCCGGAAACAATTGCGGTCCTGGCGACAGGTCCTCTCACCTCCCGGTCCATGACTGCATCGTTGGCCGAACTTCTGGGCGGCGATCATCTCTACTTTTACGATGCTATTGCGCCGATCATAGACGCTGATTCTATCGATTACGAAAAAGTCTACCGGGCATCGCGTTATGGAAAGGGCGGCGACGACTACGTCAATTGTCCGATGAGTAAGGAAGAATACGAGGCCTTCTATAGTGCGCTAATTGAGGCCGATAGGGTGACGCCGCGGGAGTTTGAGGAACAGCGGGTCTTCGAAGGCTGCATGCCTATCGAAGTGATGGCATCGAGGGGGAAAGATACAATCCGGTTCGGCCCGATGAAGCCGGTAGGCCTTCCGGACCCTAAAACAGGGAAAGAGCCTTATGCGGTGGTCCAGCTGCGTGCCGAGAATACGCAACTGACTGCATATAATATCGTCGGCTTCCAGACGCGGCTCAAATGGCCCGAGCAGAAGAGGGTCTTTTGCATGATCCCCGGCCTTGCAAACGCCGAATTCCTGCGATACGGCAGTCTTCACCGCAATACCTTTATCAATTCCCCGCTTTTCCTGAGCAGGGATCTGACACTAAAAAGCAAAGAGAATATCTTTATTGCCGGCCAGATTTCAGGGGTGGAGGGATATATCGAATCGACTGCGATGGGCTTGATCGCAGGGATAAATGCGTCTCTCAAAATCAAGGGAAAGACGACTGTCGAAGTCCCTCCTTCGACCGCGCACGGAGCGTTGATATGGCATATCACAGGGCCAGAGAGCAAGCACTTCCAGCCGAGCAACATAAACTTCGGACTCTTCCCGGTTTCCGACGAGTTGTTGAAAATCAGGGACAAGAGGAGGAGGAAGGCGATGATCGTCGAAAGGGCGTTGACAGACTGGGAGGAGTATCTCGGGAGAGTCTGATATGAAGGAGCATATCGACCGTTTCATCAGGTATCTGGATCTGCAGAAGGGCGCGTCGGCACACACCCTAAGGGCATACCGCAAGGACCTCGAAGATTTCAGCGACTATGTAAAGAAGAGGGCCGAAGATGTCGAGATGATAGACGTGAGGGCGTTCGTTGCCCGGCAGATCAAGGATGGACGCAATAAATCGACCGCGGGAAGGAGGCTGGCTGCCGTCAGGTCTTTCCTGAAATACCTGCACCGCGAAGGGTACATCAGGGAGAACCCAGCGAAACTGGTGAACACCCCGAAGGCCCAGCGGCCGTTGCCGCAGTTTCTTTCTGTCGACGATGTTTTCTTGCTGGTGCAGCAGCCCAAAAGCATAGGCTTTCTTCAGACCAGGGACAGGGCGATACTGGAACTGCTCTACTCGAGCGGGCTCAGGGTGAGCGAGATCGCCGGCCTGAATATGGAAGATGTCAATACGAGGGAGGGCCTCGTAAAAGTCAAAGGAAAAGGGAAAAAGGAAAGGATCCTCCCGGTCGGATCGAAGGCGATCTACGCGATCAAATCCTACCTCGTCGAAAAGATACTTCTCAAGCGGAAGGATAAGGCCCTCTTTCTCAACAACAGGGGCAGACCGTTATCCGACAGAGGAGTGAGACGGATCGTGGTCAAGTATGCGAAGATGATCGGGATCGGCGGCAGGATAGGCCCCCACACCCTGCGTCATACATTCGCGTCGCATCTCCTTCAGGCCGGCGCCGACCTCCGCGTCATTCAGGAACTTCTCGGGCATGCATCGCTTTCGACGACCCAGAAATATACTCATCTGGACATCACGCACCTGATGGACATTTACGACAAGGCCCACCCTATGGCGTCGAAAGACGAAGATTAGGCAGGGGTCCCCGGAAATATGACGGGCGGAATTGTGTCCGCCGGTCTGCTGCAGCTCCCCAAATTTATTCCGCCTCCAAGGCCTCGATGGGCTTAAGCCCCCACATTGTTTCCTGTTTTATACCGACAGTAGATTAGTGCGACCGTCCGTAATATACTTTTAATAAGCGCCGGAGTTTCCCGCCGGCACAGGAGACAGGATGGAGAAAACGAGCGTTTTCCCGATCCCCGGGAGGGCGTAAAGGAATTTGTCCGGAGGATTACGGACCCCCGTCCTGAAAACTCTTTCATCAGGGATTTCCTTCATTTCCAAAAGAGGGTTTCTAACTGCGGGTGTAGGAGTGGGGTTTATGAACATAAGAACGGCTTGGTTGATGGTTTCACAAACAAATACGGAGTGCATCGGCTCGTTTACTATGAGATTGCGCGAGACGCCGAGACAGAGCTATCGAGGGAAAGGCAAGTGAAAAAATGGAATCGGATATGGAAGCTTAAGCTTGTTGAGGAACACAACCCCGAATGGGCGGATTTGTACGAAAGCTTGATGCGGTGAGAAGAGTGGATTCCCGTCTGTGCGGGAATGGCGAATAAAAAAAAGTGGGGGAACTCCTCTGTCATTTTCTTCTTGAAATCGGCATAAAATATGTAATAAAATGACGAAAGGCGATGGAGTTCGCCGCTAACCGCTCTTGATTCATCGGAGCTGATGACTCCTACTCTCAAATTTTGTTGAGGGCGGGAGTTTTTTTATGCCCCAAAGGAGGCATGTCAAGGTGGGTGACTATCTGATAATAGGGGCCGGAGGTTTTATCGGCGCAATTGCGAGGTATGTCGTGGCGACCTGGATAGGTCAGAAGTGGGGCCGGACTTTCCCTCTGGGGACCTTTGTGATTAATGTGAGCGGCAGCTTTGTGATAGGCCTTCTCATGACACTGCTCACAGAGAGGTTTATGACTAATCCTCTATGGAGGTTGTTGCTGGTTGTCGGCTTTCTCGGGGCCTATACTACTTTCTCGACTTTTGAGTACGAGACGGGTAAGCTGTTTAAAGATGGCGAGCTGTTGCTCGCGGGTCTCAATGTTGTCTTGAGCGTGTTTTCAGGGTTTGTTGCCTTAAAAACGGGTGAAATCATCGCTAAGATGTTATAGGGGGTATTAATGGTTACCAGAGGACCTGCGAAGAAACTCACCGTGTACGTGGACGAGACGGACAAATTCCACGGGAAACCGGTTTACGAGGTGCTTCTCGATATCTTCTTCAAGAAGAAGATCATCGGGGTGAGCGTCTTCAGAGGCATAGCTGGATACGGAAGCGACGGGGTATTTCATACTTCAAAGATGCTTGAACTGTCGACAAGCATGCCTGTCAAGATCGAAGTCGTCGATTCGGAGGAGATGATCAATAAGGTCCTGCCCGACGTCTATCATGTCGTGGAGAAGGGACTCGTGGACGTGACGGACACCAACGTCGTCAAGTGTTGCAGGAACGTCCCTGAAAAAGAAGAAAAAAGGGAGGAACAT
>JAKAIZ010000178.1 GCA_021814065.1 Nitrospirota bacterium
GACCCTCTTCAATTGCCTCACCGGGTTCCTGAAGCCGACGAAGGGCGGCATTGTCCTCCGCGAAAAAGAGATCACCGGGATGTCTGCCGACAGGATCAATCGTCTCGGCATATCGAGGACCTTCCAGAATATACGGCTTTTCAGGGAGATGAGCGTGATCGAGAATGTCATGGTGGCCCAGCATTCTATGATACGGTCGGGATTTGTACCTGCGGTGCTGCGGCTTTCCGGCTTTAAGCGGGAGGAGAAGGAGGTGCGTGAACGGGCGTTCGAGTACCTCGAATTCCTCGGCCTTGAGGCCCTTGCCGGGAAGCCCGCCGGAAGCCTCGCCTACGGTCTTCAGAGAAAGATCGAGATTGCGCGGACGATGGCGACCGGCGCTTTGCTGATACTCCTTGATGAGCCGACGGCAGGCATGAATCCGCTTGAGACTGACGAGATGATGACGATCATTAGGAATTTGAGGGAGCTTGGGAAGACGATCATCCTTATTGAGCACGACATGAAGGTCGTCATGGGCATATCCGACCGTATCGTCGTGATCGACCACGGTGTGAAGATCGCCGAGGGAGCGCCGCAGGAGATCAGAAACGACCCGATGGTGATCGAGGCCTATCTCGGCAAGGAGATGCAGTAATTCATGCTGAAGCTTGAGGCGGTCCGTACGCATTACGGCCCCATAGAGGCGCTGAAGGGTATCGAAGTGGAGATCCCCAGAGGGGAGATCGTATCTCTGATCGGCAGCAACGGGGCGGGCAAGTCGACGTGTCTCATGACGATTTCAGGGGTGTTGAAGCCGTCCTCCGGCAAGATCGAACTTAACGGCGAAAATATCGTGGGAATGTTCCCGCACCGGATAGTCCAGAGGGGCATAAGCCAGGTGCCTGAAGGCAGGAGGATTTTCCCCCGGTTGACGGTGCTCGAAAACCTTGAGATGGGGGCCTTTCTCAGGAGGGGGAAGTTGACCCAACTCATCGAAGACGTCTTCGGGCTCTTTCCTATATTGAAGGAGCGGGCGAGACAGTACGGCGGTACTCTGAGCGGAGGTGAGCAACAGATGCTCGCGATCGGCAGGGCGCTCATGGCAAAACCGGAGATTCTCCTCCTAGATGAGCCGTCCCTCGGACTCGCCCCTATCATGGTTAGTAAGATATTCAGGACTATCGAGGAGATAAACAAAAAGGGCGTCACTGTCCTCCTTGTCGAGCAGAACGCCCGGGCTGCGCTCAAGCTTTCGAACCGCGGATATGTCCTCGAAGGCGGCATGGTTACGCTTGAAGGGAGGAGCGAAGACCTACTCAACAACGAGAAGGTCAGACACGCGTACCTGGGAGAATAAATGTTTCTCTTGTTGCCGGAAAGTAGCAACGCGGAGTGGCGGGGGGATTCGCTGAAAAAAATAAATTCCTGCAGAAAAAGATGCACCAAAAGGCAAAAATATTCTACAATGGATATAGTAAAAGTTCATTAACGTATTGGAGAGGTCTTTGGAAAAGAAAAGCTGTCTCGATTGTTTTAATCTCGTCCGCGCACAAAATAACAAGGTGAAGTGCATATCCCCGGTCGGCAAGTTGAGGCAGGAGTTGCCTTCCAACACCCTGCCGCGGTCGTTTGAGGTCTTCGCCTCGAACTGTCCGGGTTACAGCGCCGAGGAATATCCCGAAGCCGAAGAAGCCTGACGGACGGACCCGTCTCGTTTGTACTCGGGCGCCGGAAGGTTTTATCGGTACGCTATCCCTTCGACTCGTATCTTGCCGGTCACTGAGATCAGTTTCGCGTGCTGATCGATGTCGCCGGTAATGAGCTGTATATACACGGCGCGGTTGGGAACATGACCGAAAGTGGGGTCGACGGCGATCTGCCGACTGTCACACACTGCATCAGCGGAGCTGGAGGTATTCTCTGAGGAGTGAGGGATAGAGCCTCGGATTGAAGAGAATATTGGTCATGAAGTAGCACTCATGAGTACAATAGCAGCCGTTGTCCATAATCGACCCGACCGCCTTGAGGGCATTCTCTGAAGCCAGGACCTTCGTAATATCGTAATCGTGGTTTCTCACATTGCCGAGGGAAGCAGTAAGGATCTCACAGGGGAAGACCTCGCCGTTTTCTGTAAGTACGACGTTGAGTCTTCCGGCATAGCAGGGTATCAGCCGCCTTTTTTCCTGCATAGTTCGATGGATCATGCTCCGCTGGAGGATGTCCTGGGCCGCCTTGATCCCGGCTCCCCTGAAGCGGTAGACGCTGGACGTTTTGTTCTTGAGGTTCTGCTCGAGCCTTCCGACCGCCCGATGATATTTCTCCGCGTCGACATTCTTGAATCCCTTATCGCTAAGGTTTCCCCTGACGAGGGAGATGGTATGTGTCTTGATGTTCTTCAGTCCCTTTACGAAGTCGATGATCCCGTCCATCCTGTCCTGGTTTTCGGAGCAGAAGACGGTGTTGACGCCGAGTTCGAAGTGAGGATGGCCATCAAGAAGTCCCTCGAGGAGACGGTAGGTCTCCATGGTCTTGTTGAAACTGCCCGGCGTATTGCGAAGACGGTCGTGTTCTGCGCCTATGCCGTCGAGGGAGAGCTTCACCGCAATCACGCTTTTCGGGCAGTCTTCCAATATATGCACGGTCTGTTCCCTGATCAGCTCGGGAAGAAGACCGTTTGTGGGGAAGAGCATGATCGCCGGACGGTTATTCGCATAAAAGATCCGGCTTATTTCAACCAGGTCTTCTCTCAGGAATATCTCGCCTCCTGAAAAAGCGAGCCAGAGAAGGTCCCCGAACGAACGTGATATCCTCGAGATCTCATCGATGTTCAGCTCCGGCGGGCCGTTTCCACCGCTGCCCGGTGTCTTCAGATAGAAGCAGAAGGGACAGCGCGAATTGCACCTGCGGGTAACAAAAAAAGTGAGATGGATCGGCCTTTTCTTCCAGACAATGGAGTCCGCATGGCGAAAAGGAGAGTACGTCATTGCAATCTCCGCAGTTCGCCCCGGCCAAGACAGTACTTAATGATTCCCGCCAGCGACCCGGCGCCTACCGGCAGGGGATAGACGGAGACGTAATAAAGTGCGGCAGGCAGCTGGAAGGAAATCCCTTTGGCTTGTCCGAGGGTAGCAAGAAAGGTTCGGTTCGAGTATAGGTTGAAGGCAAAGACCGAAAGGGCTGCAACCAGAAGAAGCGGTTTATTAAAGAAAAAGAAAAGAAGGACGAAGCAGAGGACCAAAAAGAACGATAAGACATTGGTCTTGAGTTCGATCGAAGCGGTCCCCGAGTCTGTCAGCAAGTCCCGGTTCTTCAGCGAATATGCGGTCCAGTACATCGACTTTCTGAAGGCATTTCCAAGCGATTTTAAGAGGGTAAATTCGAATACGTGCCTCACCAGGATCGACGCATCCATCCTGAGCGTCGATCCCGACCTCCGGAGTCGGTGGCTGTATTCCACATCTTCGATGATCGGCATGAAATTTTCCGGAAAGCCGCCGCTCTTCGCGAAGAGCTCCCGGCCCATCGCCATGGCATGGCTTGCAACATAATCGGGGTTCTCCCTCTTGGTTTCCGAATAGTGGATGAAGACGGATTGGAAGGTGCTGAAAAAGGAGTCGTCGAAGGGCAGACAAGTGTAAGTGCCTCCGACGACCACTCCGCGATTCCCGTCGACCGCGCGGTCCACCAGAGACAGCGTATCTTCCTGTACGATGCAGTCGGCGTCTATGAAGAAAAGCACCTCGCCGCTGCTGTTCTGCGCGCCGATATTTCTTGCCCTGGACGCGCCGGACTGTTCCCCGAGGGGAATGAGACTGCAGGGGAAGCGGCCGATGATTTCCCGGGAGCTGTCCGTCGAGCAGTCGTCCACAACCACCACTTCGAAGCTGTTGTACGACGAGGCGAACAGCGCCTCAAGGCATTTCCCTATTGTCCGGCCGCCGTTATAGTTCGGTATGATCACCGAGATGCGCTTCTGCATTTGCTCTATTATGGAACAAATGTAAAGGTATAATCCATGGGAATGAATGCTTGAAAATTATCTTGACTATCGGCTGATTCTTGTGATACAAAAGTATCGAGGGAAGAGTAATGCATCTTTCAGCGGCGCAGTCTGGCGCAACTTCTCAATGAAAAAGGAGGGCAGGGACATGGCAAAGAAGATAGCGGTTCTGGTCAGGGACAGGCAGGCTGAGGCGATAAGAATGGCGGTAGGTCTCACGCTTGCGGACGATGAGGTCAATGTGTTCATGATGGACAAGAAGATCGATCTGGACGACGAGGCGGTCGCACTTAATGTCGAGACGCTGAACGACCTTGACGTTAAGATATATTCGAATAATCCCGAGAACAAATTTGAGCAGATGAGCACGGAAGATATAGCCCGCGCCCTGCCGAAGTACGATACGGTCCTTCCTTATTAGTCAATTATATAACGTGAGTACTTTCAGGGGCCTGAACTGATGTCCTGAGCGCCCGTACGCTCTTCTGAAAAGCTCCCCTTCCTCTGACGGTGTCGACCCCGGCTTCGGTATAGCAGGGAAGAGATGCGACGATCTCTACAGAGTTCCCGGCGTAAAATTCCGGGAGACCGTCCATGGCGTCCTTGACAGTCTCCCCTGCATTTGCTTTTTCTCCCGCGGACCTGCCGAGATATGGCAGTGGGTGCAGTGCATATTGCAGCGGTTCCCCATATTGACCTGAAGGGTCCTGACTCCCTCGGCCCTGAGAGGCCGCCCCTGGATCGCTAATATTCTTTCCCTGAAGTTCATATCAAGGCTTAAGAACGGTAAAAGTCCTTTCGTCTGTCTCTGAAGAGGTTGTTGAAACGGTTCAATTCCTTGTTGCGTGCCTCCGTCACATCGATCTCGACAATCCCAAGTTCCTCGGTCGTGCGTCCGGCCCTCAAGAGGACCTTGCCGGAAGGCGAGACAATCTCGCTTGTCCCGATAAATTCTAGACCTTCTTTCCCGCCCCTCTGCTCCTTGCCTGTCCTGTCCGCCGTAACGGCAAAGACCCTGTTTTCGAGGCAGCGCGTCGGCATGGAATCCGGGCAGTTAGGGAGGACGAGGTTCGACGGATGGGCGATAATATCGGCGCCCTGTAACGCGAGGGTCCGCGCTGATTCCGGGAAGAACCAGTCGAAGCATATCATTATACCGATCCTGCCGACCGGAGTATCCCACACCCCGAAACCGGAGTCGCCGGGTGAAAACCAGAGGTTCTCCTCGAAAAAAAGATGCGTCTTTCTGTATCTCCCGATAAAGCCGTCCGGACCGGTCAGCACCGCGGAATTAAAAAAAACGTTGCCCTGTCTTTCGGCAAGACCTGCCACGATATGGGCATTCTTCTCCTTTGAGAGTTCGATCAGTTTTTGGGTGGTGAACCCGGAAGGCACTTCCTCAGAAAGCCGGGCCACTTCGTCTTTTGAAACGAACTGGTAGCCCGTATTGAAGAGTTCGGGGAGGACCAGGAGATCAACCTGCTTACCGGCCAGCGCGCGGCCCACTTTTTCGACGTTGCCCGCAACGTCCCCGAAGAGGGGGGAAAATTGAAAGAATCCGGCCTTCATGGCATTAAAAGAGCTTTTCCCCTTTCTCGAGGTCTTTTGCCGCTATGACGAACTCACCGCCATCGATCCTGCTCTTGACAGCGATGGGGCAGCAGCCATGGGATGTGTCCCAATGCTCCTCTGCGAGTCTGAACTTCAGGTTGCACTCGTTGCATACGAGGTCCGAACCTTCCTCACGGTAACCCTTTTTGTGCTTGTAGCAGGTGTAGCAGGCGTCGAAATAGGCCGACAGGTTGTCCTTTCCGTCGGTCCGCACGAAGAAGTTTATACGTTTCCCGTCCTTCTTATAGGTGAAGAAATGGACTTTGCCGTCGCTGAAGTCTTTTATCGGTAGTCTGACCTCGCCGCTGCGGACGGAGACGACGGTATGTTCCGCAGGGAGGTTTGAGCATCCGGCGAAAGCAAAGAGGATACACAAAAAGATATATACTTTTTTTCTCATTTCCGCGCCTCTTTTTTATTTGATCCGCGCTTATATTATAACAGATAGGGATAAGCGACATACTTCTGCGGAAGACCTCCCGCTTCCGTGCCTTCAGGTACGCCTGCAGTAATAGGGTGATGTAAAAATACGCATAATGTCTTAGAATACCTGCATAGGGAAAAGACTATGTTACTGAAGAAAAAAATTGCGCTCAGCTTTTTTATCAGCGCATTCATAATCGCGATTCTTGTGGTGCTGGAGTATGTCAACTTCATCAAGATAAAAAAAGAAATCATGTATCTCGAGGTGACCGACACCATCAGGAGCAAATCCCTCCAGTTGAGGAGGCATGAAAAAAACTTTTTCCTTCGCAACGACCTCGAGGAACTGAAGAGCGTCTTTGTCTACCTGAGGGACTTAAAGAAGATCCTTGAGGAGAGCAGGCACTTCGACGATACCGGCGCCCTTGCCGGCCTCGAAAATAAAATACTGGATTACGAGCGGAATTTCAGGAACATAGAGGTCATATTCTGGGATTTTCAGCGCGACTTCGGGGACATCAAGCCTTCCCATCTCCGTTATGAGAAGTTCTTCGACCTTATCGAATCGACGTTTCTCGAACGGCCGAAACTGAATGCCGACCTGCTGCAAAACGTGTTTTCGCTGGATTCTCAACACAAGGCCGTCAGGGAACTCAGGGTACTGGATGCGGATATCAGCGCGCTCAAAAGAAACGGTGAAGACATTGTCGCGATATCGAGAGAACTGGACAAAGGGGCGAGATCAAAGGTGGACCGCTTTATTCACACGTCGCAGATAGCC
>JAKAIZ010000179.1:0-5008 GCA_021814065.1 Nitrospirota bacterium
TGTTGTCGATTTCTACCGCCGGGCTCAAAAAAACCTCCCCGGGGATAAAAAGCACCACGAATTCAGGGGACTGCCGGAACTGACTCCAGTAGTCCTTCGAGGCAAGTTTTACCATATGCGCCCTCACCTGCTGCGCGTGCCTCTCCAGCTTCACCTTTTTTTCTTCATCAGTCTGAGCAGCTATCGCATCGAGATAGGCTTCAAGAGAGACCTTCGAGTCCACAACAATCTCACGCCCCATCGGAAGGTGGACGATCATATCGGGCCGTATCCGGCCTTTATCGGTATCGACGGACTGCTGTTCGGTGAAGTCACAGTGCATGGACATGCCCGAAAGCTCCGCGACCCGCCTCAGCTGCATCTCGCCCCACCTGCCGCGGACCTGCGGCTTTCTCAGGGCAGATACAAGGTTGCTTGTCTCTCTCTGAAGGTTTTCATGCGTTAAGGCAAGCGACCTGAGCTGCTCTTCGAGGCTGCCATAAGCCTTGTGCCTGTTCTCCTCCATCGCCTTGATCTGTTCCTCATATCTTTTCAGGGTCTCTGAAAGGGGCTTTATCATTCCGTCCATCGCTGCCTGATGCTCACCGAGTTTCCCCTTTGTATCAGACACGACCTTTCCAAGCGACTCCGAAGCAAGCCTCAGAAAATCCTCGCTGCTGCTCTTGAGGGCGGCAGCTGAAAGAGCATTAAATGTATCGGTCATCTCCTTTTTCATAGTCTCTATCAACGCTTTCTGCTCTTCGAAACTCTTCTGCGCTGCCTCAAGTTTTGTGAGCGCCTCCACCCTCGTTTGGCGCTCGGCATTCAGCTCATCCCTCAGCTGGTCAATCGCCGCTTCTTTTTGGGCGATCTGCTGTCTCAATTCACTGTTCACCGCCTCGGCGCTTCTTGCCTTACCGTCGAGTTCCGATTGTTTCATCTGGAGGTCGGCTATCTGTGTCGCATAGGATTTCTTAAAAAACCAGGATACAAAAATCCAGACGGCAATGCCGGCCGCCGCAGCCCCCAGGATACCGTAAGCTACCGATTCCATGCGGTTCCTTCTTCAGCTCGTGATATCTCCATCAATAGACACATTACACTTTTCGCGTCCGGTTTGTAAACCTGACAAGTGAACAAATAAGTGCAACAAGGAAGGCGGATGTGGCGGAAAAAAGTCCCCTACATAAGATATCCTGTTAAATACACGATCAGCGGGAGCGTGAGAAAAAAAAGGGCCGTGGTGACGACGATAAGGAAAGCTGCGAGGGCGATATCGAGTCTTAACCTCTCTGCAATCAAAAGCGCAATGATCATCGTCGGCATGGAGCCTTCGACAACGCATGCCGCCAGCGGCTCTCCCTTAAGACCGAGAACTCCCCCCGTAAGAAACGCCACCAGCGGCACTATCAGAAGTTTCATAAATACCGCCGGCAAGGCGATAATCGCGTGTTTCACCTTCGGGAGTGAAAGCGCCAACCCCACGCTGAAGACCATCAGCGGTACCACCGTGTCGCCGAGCATGCCAAGTGATTTCATGAGCAACCCGGGGACGGGGACAGCGGCCCATTTGAGGGCGAAACCGACGATGATTCCCCATATCGGCGGAAGCGTGGCGATAGTCTTCAGCGACTCTGCTACCGTCGTTCCTCTTCCTTCCCCGTACCTCGCCGCAACCGCGGCACCGAAGATCCAGAGCGCCGGAGTGGCTGCAAGCAGATCGTAGAAAAGCGCATATTTCGCAGCCTCGCTTCCGTACAGACCGGTAAGGACGGGCAGGCCGAGATACAGTACATTTCCGAAGGTCGCGCCGATCACCAATACCCCTTTTTCTGCCGGAGAGATCCGCATTCTCTTTTCGAGCACTGTATACAGTCCAAGCGACAGCAGAAGAGAAACAAGCGTCGTCACCCAAGAGATGACCGGCACTAGGAAGAGGCGCGCGTCTATGCGTGCCGTGTACACGGCCCTGATGCACAGGGCCGGGAGGAAGATATTCAGGACAACCGCACCGACTGCAACACGAACGCTTTCCGCGTCCGCGCCGGCAACTCGCAGCCTTTTAAAAACAACGCCGGCAAGAATGACGAGCCCGAAGGGGAGCAGCACCTCATACATCTAACGATTATACGGCGGAATGAAGGAGTGTTCTGCCTGCGGAACACTCCGACGGGAGAACGATCCTGCCGCAGTCAACCCAGGATCTCGGTCCCGACGCCCTCTTTCGTGAAAATCTCGAGGAGCAGGCAATGGGGTACCCGGCCGTCTACGATATGCGTCTTTCCCACGCCGTTCAAAATGGCATTCAGGCAGGCCATCACCTTCGGGAGCATTCCGCCCGATATCGTACCGTCTTTCACCAGCTTGTCTATCCGTGCCTTTTTGATCGTCGAGATAATATTTCCCTTAGCGTCGAGCAACCCCGGAACGTCCGTCAGCAGCATGAGTTTCTCCGCCTTGAGCGCCGACGCAATCGAAGAAGCGACGAAATCCGCGTTGATGTTCAACGTCTCGCCGTTCGGGCCGGCGCCGATCGGAGAGACCACCGGGATAAAACCGTTCTTATCGAGGCCCTCTATGACTGAAGGATCAACCGAGGTCACCTCACCGACCAGCCCGAGGTCAACGATCTCCTCGACGCCGGTTTCAGGGGTAGCTTTTTTTATCACCTTTTTTTGTGCCCGCAGCAGGTTTCCGTCCTTCCCGCTCAGGCCCACAGCCTTTCCGCCATGGCGGTTGATAAGGGAAACGATCTCTTTGTTGATCAGTCCGCCGAGGACCATCTCGACGATGTCCATAGTTTCCCGGTCGGTCACCCGCTGCCCGTTCACAAACTCGGGTTTCTTGCCCATCCGCTCCATCGTGGCCGATATCTTCGGCCCGCCGCCGTGGACGATCACGGTGCGTATGCCGATATAATTCAGCATCACCACGTCCTTGGCAAAGGTTTCCTTCAGGTCGTCTTTCGTCTGGGCGGCACCCCCGTATTTGATGACAAAGGTCTTGCCGTAGAAATTCCTGATGTAGGGCAATGCATCGACAAGTATTTCGGCCTTCTTAATGATCTCTTCCATCATTGCTTTTTCCCAAAGCAGGGGATACATAACAATCTGCCGTCCCTGATTCTCACCCCGGGCTCTGCAACCTTCTCTCCGCAGCCCTCGCAGACAACACTCCGGTAGATCTCAGCCTCCGGCGGAAGATTCTCTGTCCCCTTCCTCACCGCCATAAGTTCTCTTTCATCAGCTTCCAGGATGTACCGGATTCTCGATGCCTTCCGGTCATGAACAAACTGCAGGACCTTCTTCGAACGGTCTCCCTTCGTGTATTTCTCCCAAACCGACTTCTCCTCTTCGGCCTCGGCAGGTCTCTTCCAGTCTACCGAAATCCGGATGCTCTTACCCGACGGCCGCCGGAGAAAAGTGTACACCTGCTTTCCGTAATCCCTGAAAATGAGATTGCCCTTTCCGAAGGTGCAGCCGGTCATCGCCTGGATTGCGTCGACCGCGCAGGAGTTGTTCTCGACGATAGCAACAAGTTCCTCGTCTTCAGCGCGCCCTTTGAATTCCCTCAGCACCCTCAGGGAAACCCTGTACCCCAGCGCAAGGCCGGGACATGAATGACCATGAAATTCCACCACCTCATCGTATGTTTTCATATAGGAATTTTACCTGAAAAGAAGAATTTTTTTATACCGCACCTATTCTTCGACTATCTTATAAGAGAAACCGATCTTCGCTACCCCCTCAAGCGTCGCCTTAACCGAACAGTATTTGTCCATCGAGAGTTGAACTGCCCTTTTTACGGCAGCCTCAGACAGACCCCTGCCCCTGACGACGTATTCGATATCGATCTGCGTATATTTATGAGGGTATTCCTCGGCCGTGGTCCCGCCGACAAGTATATCGAGCCCGGTCAACCGCTCTTTCTTCTTTTTGAGGATAGAGACGATATCCATGCCGGAACAACCGCCGATCCCCATAAGCAGGAGCTCCATCGGCCTCGCTCCGGAGTTGCGCCCGCCGAATTTTTCCTGGCCGTCCATTATTACGGCATGGCCGGAATCCGCCTCCGCGACGAACTGAAGACCGCTTGTATAGGTAATCCTCGCCTTAGTCATGGTTGTTCCTCCTTCGGTTTTCCGGTTAATTTATACCACGGGCACGCTCTTGTCAAGCGCAGCGCACGGCGTCATACTCAGGGAAGAGAACCGATATTCGCAGGAGGCATTAGATGGTAAAGAGCGGCTTAAGCCCTTCGGGCGGTTTGTCAGAAAGCAGGCGGAAGACTGTGGGACTGTGGAGCGGCACCGGCCGCCGCCCCACTTCGGAACCTGTAATCACTCACATTGCACACTTTAGTGTCAGTGCTCGACATTGCGTTTGTCTCTTCCTTTACCTCGCCTCGAGGAACGCCTTCAGGTGCCCGCTCCGGGAGGGGTGTTTCAATTTCCGTATCGCCTTGACCTCTATCTGCCGTATCCGCTCCCGGGTCACGTCGAACTCCTGTCCGAGTTCTTCGAGCGTCCTGGTAGAATCTTCCCCTATCCCGAACCGTCTGCGCAGTATCTTCGCCTCTTTTGGACTGAGGGTATAAAGCAGCTGTTCCACCTGCTTTCTCAGGTCGTTATACACCGATCTTTCGAGCGGGGAAGGTGTTGACTTGTCTTCTATGAGATCGCCAAGATGGCTGTCTTCTTCTTCCCCGATGGGGGTTTCGAGGGAGACCGGCTCTTTCGAGACCTTCAGTATAGTCTTGACCTTCGCAAGGGGCATATTGATCCTCGACGCGATATCTTCGGGCAGGGGCTCGCAGCCTAATTCCTGAACGAGTTCCCTCGTCACGCGGGAAACGCGGGCGATCACTTCCCCCATATGCACCGGTATCCGTATCGTCCTCGACTGGTCGGTGAGGGCCCTTGTGATCGTCTGTCTGACCCACCACGTGGCGTAGGTGCTGAACTTGTATCCCCGCTGATATTCGAATTTGTCCACGGCCCTCATCAGACCGATATTTCCTTCCTGGATGA
>JAKAIZ010000179.1:5018-6688 GCA_021814065.1 Nitrospirota bacterium
TTTTCGCAATGCTGATCACCAGCCTGAGGTTGGCCTCGACCATCGCCTTCTTCGCGTCGGAAATTTCGTCCGCGCAGGCAGCAAAGACTTTAACGATATGCTTCATCTCCGCATAATTGATACCGATGGCCCCTTCGCACGAACGCATCTTTTCCCTGCATTCGCGGTAAATCTTTACCAGATGATTCCTGGAATCCGTCTTTCCCTGCCTCAGCTTCACGGAACCTCTCGGCCCGTTGTCGCTCACCGCGTAGCCGGCAGCCCGCAGCCTGCGGCTTATGGAAAGCAGTTCATTATTCGCCTCATCAACGCGTGCGATTGCAACCTGGATCTCCCCATAAAAGGACTGCATAAAACTCTCCTTCAGCCTCAGGCCGCTGATCAGGTCGAGCATCTTTTCCCTGCTGCTGTCTGCACGCCCCTTTTTCCGGCTCTGCGCTGAGTGCTGTCGTTTCTTCCCCATTTTCGCGTCACGGCCACACCCCTGCGTCCTTTTATAGAGACCTTTTATCTGGTCAATTGCGGCAACGAACTTCCTCGTCTCGTATATCACGGCGTCTTCGGAACCGCCGCCGTTCTGTACGATATCATCAATAGTCGTCTCGCCGTTTTTCACTGCTTCGCCGATCGAAATCAGCCTGTCAAGCGCAAAGGGGACGGAAAAAATTATCTTCATAAGCTTTTCCCTGCCCCTCTCTATTTTTTTTGCCATCGCTATCTCGCCTTCCCTTGTCAGGAGCGGTATACTTCCCATCTCTTTCAGATACATCTTTAAAGGCTCATAATCGCTGTCTATGAAGTTGTCGCGCTTCTCTTCTATATCGACCTCTTCTTCCTCTTCATTGCCCCACAATCCGTCGTCCTCTTTTTCTCTTTCGCGCGGCTCCAGGAAATCCAGGTCTTCCCGCTCGATATACTCGTCTGAATATGCCACAACATCAGTCATTTTACCCATGACAAATACCCCTTTCTCCAGACCTCATATTGAATTTAAATTAACAACAGAGGATATAATTATTAATAATAGACGGGTATGCCGAACATTTATATCGGGTTGAGTCTGTTTTTTTTGTAAGAATTTAAAAAGGGAAATGTAGGTTTTTGTCCTACAGAAAGCGCTAAATAGTCAATTTCACCTGAAAAAACGACTGTTACACTCCACTTTTTTTGCCCCGATTTAATTAACGGTCACGTCGTTTTAATGAACAGTATTCATTGCAGTCCGGATCAAATCGATAAGAAATGAAGGGTAGATCCCGAGCAAGAAAAGGACCGCAGCGAGACAGACGGTCGCAAACCCGCCGGGAAATGATACCGTCCCCTGCGTATCCTTTTTTTCCGCACCCGGCATGAACAGGACTGCGACGATGCGCAGGTAATAAAACAGGCCTATCGCGCTGCTCGCTGCAAGGATGACGACAAGCAGCCACAGCGCCGAATTTGCCCCAGCGGCGACCACATAGAATTTTCCTATGAATCCGGCCGTCAGCGGGATACCGCCCAGTGAGAGGAGCATCGCCGTGAAAATACCTGCCAGCCAGGGTCGTTGCCCGGCAAGCCCCCTGTAATCGTCAAGCGACTCCGCGTCGCCCTGCTTTCCGGACAGAAGAGTAACAACACCGAAGGCGCCGAGCATCGTCACAAAGTATGCCGCCAGATAATAACTCACT
>JAKAIZ010000014.1 GCA_021814065.1 Nitrospirota bacterium
TCGGCGCTGGAACGACCGTCACGCTGCCAGAACAGGTACTTGAACCGCCCGCACTATTGACGACGGTCAAAGTGCAATTTTGGTTTGCTGTGGGCGAGAAGGACCTCGAGCCGCTTGCCCCTGACAGGATGCCGCTCCCCAGATTCCCGGTGCAGCTATAAGCTATCTGGCCGTCTGCGTCGTTGCTGGATGTCCAAGACAGGCTAGAGGTCTGACCCGCTGTCATACTTGAGGGGCTGAAGAAGGCTGTACACGTCGGCGCCGGGACAGTCACTGAAATCGTGGTATTGCAAGTATCCTGTGTCCCCGCGCCGTTATCAGCGGTAAGAGTGCAGGTTTGCGTTGCCGAGGGAGACAGAGTTTGAGATCCGCTTGCACCTGAGAACGTACCGCTTCCCAGGTTGCCGGTGCAGCTATAAGGGATCTGCCCATTTGCGTCGTTTGCGGACGTCCAAGACAGGATGGAAGTCTGCCCTGTCGTAATGGTCAAGGGGCTGAAGGAGGCGGAACAGGTCGGTGAAGCAGCGACCCCGGAGCCGGTCAAATTCACAGCCGTGGCGGTGCCGGTAACGCCGCCTGTGTTGGAGTAGACAGTGAAACCACCGTTTGCAGGACCTGTGCTCGTAGGAGCGAAGCTTACGATAATAGTGCAAGTCCCGCCAGGCGCGATGGAAAGACCAGGCGTGCATGCTGTCGACGCTATGCTGAATGGACCGGAGGGGCTGGTAAGGGCAGGCGATCCCAGCACAAGATTGGCCAGTCCGGTGTTCCTCACAGTTATGACGCTGTTAACGGCACTTCCGATTGTTTGAGGGCCGAAATTGTCAGGGTTAGGCGTTACGCTGATTGTAGGGACGAAGACGCCGGTACCCGAAAGATTTATCGTCAAAGAAGGCGAGTTCGAAGCATTTGATGTAATTATAAAGCTACCGCTAAAGGGACCTGCAGCCATTGGAGAGAACCGCAATGTTACTGTGCATGTTCCGCCAGGGAGAACGGTGCCGCCATTCACGCATGTGGCGCTCTGTTTTGAAAAAGGTGAGCCGGGACTGCCTAGGGCATTAAGAATCAGGTTCGAGTCTCCTGTGTTCTGAACAGTCAAGGAAACGTCGGCGTAGCTGCCGACGTTGATTGATCCGAAATCGACGGGATTCGGGCTGGCGCTGATGAGTGCCCGGTCAGACTTGCCGGTAACGGTGACGTTGAAATTGGGCGTATTAGGGTCGGTCGAGGGAATGTTAAAACTGCTATTGAACGTCCCACTTGCCATAGGGGCGAATCGAATTGTAATACTACAGGTTCCGCTCTGAGGGACCGTTTGTCCCGAACAACTGTCGGCCGTCTTGCCATAGGGAAGCGCGGGAGTCGTAACGCTGCCGATAACAAGGCTGCCAGCGCCGTCGTTTGTAACCGTGACGGAGAGGGTAGACGTGTTGCCGGCCTGCACCGTGCCAAAATCCAGACTCGCCGGCGACACGTTTATGGCCGGGGTTGCGCTGTCGACGTAATATAGCGTTTCGCCGGAAGATGTGATACGGGCCTTGTCTGCGGCGTAAGACACCCCAAGTGCGGCAATGATGAAAATGGTAGCTACTAAAAAGACGGAAACAGCCCTCCTTAACATGGTAAACCTCCAATGAACAGTGAAGTTATATAGATATTATTCGAAGCCTTCTTCCGGCAGAATCCGTGCAATGCATGATCAGTTCGCATAAACAATCTTTAGCGAGTAAAGCATGCTGCCGCCGGACATAACTCCAGCAACGCCGGTGTAAGGGGGGAGTTGTGACCAGACCGCGCCAGCGCTGCATCCGATGCTGCTTCCTCCCGGCAGGCAGTCGGAATAAGTGATCTTGGGTCTAGACGGGACGGCGCCAAGGGCGTTGCCAGCCTTGTCCGACAAGAGCCGAACGGTGAGCGTATTCCCGAACCCGTCTGTCCTGTACACGATGTCGATTCCGAGATTGTTTACGAGCTGGGTCAATTCCGCGCCCGTATCGATCTGCAGGTACGTGGTCGAATTTGGCCATACTCCGGCGCTGAATGCCGAACAACCGCATGGCTCGACTTCCACGCCGGAACATTGCTGCTGTGGCGCCGAGCCGGTGATCTGCCATACCCAAGGCACCTGAGTGTCGTCCATCGAGGAAAGGCCCCCCGCCCCAGTCGCACAAATATTAGTGTTGGCTTCGTAAAGAAGGCGGTTAAAATGGTATGCCTTGATGGCCCTCAATAGGGTAAGGACCTTCTGGTTGCTCCTGTCGAAGTATTCCGCATCAAGATACCCTGAAGTCCAGATGTCCTGGACTATTGTGGTTGTCCCCGGGATTGTCGCCGATATAGTAATGGAATAAGGCGTCTTTGAATACCCGTTTGTGTAGACTGCCCCGGCGGCCTGGACGTTGGAAATACCGGAGAACGTGAAATTAGTTCCGTAGCCGCTTAAACACGTGACTGAAAACGTGGGAGCGGTTCCGTTAAGGGTACATCCAGCCGCGAGCCAGGCATTCTGTGCCGATTGAGTAGGAAGATATACATTCAGCGTAGTTGAATTCACGCCGGAGGGGGTCAGAGTTCCCGCTGCGCATCCGGTTTGACCCCAGCCCGCGCAGTTTTTCTCCGCGTAGGATATCGACTCCCTGTAAGAGAGATCGAAGGCATCCTCTATCTTCTTGATGTTCGCGAGGGCGTCGGCGCTCATCTTCAGCCTGTTCGCCTTGTTCATGATCATCGCTACCCCTGTCATAGTCACGGCAATGATGGCAACGGCCACTACGACCTCCACAAGGGTAAAGCCCTTTTGCTTCCTTCCCTCACTGCGCATTGACGATGTCCGTAAAGAAGCATCCGCTTCCGGAAAGCGGTTTGTTATAGTAGAGGGCATAAGTAGTGTCCCCGATGGTTTGTGTGGTGTCCTGAGAGCTCAACGCCTGCTGAATCATATAGAGCCCGTATGCCGAGTAATCGGACGGCACGCCGCAGTTGATGGTATTCTTTGTCTGCGTAAGCGACAGCATGGACTGAAGGGTCCCCTTATTGGCAGGCAGAAACGCGAAAACCTTGGTAATGTCGCTGACGTTGCACTTGTTCATGATCTGGTTGCAAGTCGATATTATCGCCTGCTCGCTATTTATCTTCTTCCAGCTGAGCTGGTCCAAATACTGATAGTTCAGGTCCGTGACGTCCACTACCCCCACGCTGACCGTCGCGCCCATGACGCTGACAGTGGAAGGCGCAGCGCCCGTCTGATAATAGGCTGAAAGGGCCTTCTTATACGCCATGTCGTTATACAATGCTTGGGACGGGGGTGTCACCGCGACATTGAGGCTAAGGAGTATCGCCGGGATCATGAGCAGTATTAAGGTTATCATTAGAAACATCAGTTGCAAGCCTCATTTACGTAGACTACAGGACGGCAGGTCACGGTTTGGTCGGCATTGAAGAAAGTGTTCGAGTCGTTCGTGCAGAGGTCCTGGTCTTTGAGCTTCTGCGTCGGATCGGCGCCAAACACATACGATGTTGTGATGGTGACTTTGTTGCTCGTTGAGGAGTCGCATTTATAAGAATATCTGCCTCTCAACGACGCTTCTACAAAGTCATTAAGTGAAGAGGGCCAAGAGCCGCTGACGGGTATCTTCTTGTTGATCATTTTGTACTCGTTGATTCCGTAGATGATCTGGTTCAACTCGTTGCTGAACGTCCCTGCCGCGGACGAATTGCTCATCACCTTTATTCCGGCGACAGCTCCCGCAATGATGACCGCCATCAATGTGATCACCATCACCACTTCGATGAGAGTCATCCCCGTGTGGAGTGCCCTCCACCGCCTCTCGGGAGACGGCTCTTGACCCTCGTTATGCACTATCAGCACCCGGAACTGCCATTAAAACTTGTTATTATGCAGTCCACCCGGGTGGCGTCGGACCCATTTATCGCGGATCCCGAGTCGCACAGGTTTTGGTCCTGAAGCTTCGTGAGGATCCTGCCCGCTTGGGCAGGATTATCCGCTTTCTGTGTCGTGATCGTGAGGACGCCGGAAGAACAGTTATACCCGTACGAAGCTGTAAGCGACGAATCGACATACGCCGCCGTATCCGCAGGCCATGAACTGCCGGCGCTCAATTTCCCCTTGTATAGGCGTAGTTCTGAAAGCCCGGCCATTATCGTATGTACGCTCTTCACGTTCGTGTCGGTCACGGCCGCATCCCTGCTCTTGTTGTAAAGTATCATGGCGGTGAGCATGATCATCGCCCCAAGAGCGATGACGAGTATCAGCTCGATGAGGGTAAAACCCTCCTCCCCTTTCTTCCTTCCGACCTCACTGCAATCCTTTGTCTTCATCTTCTGTGAATCTCCTTTCCTGATATCGTTCGTCCTGCAAAGCAGCATTTCGTTTTGTTCCCGTCGTCGGCTCCCCCTAAGGGTTCATGGCGGAAGCGCGATCGACGCATAGAGTTTGTCCATGTCAACGGGCGGGACAACACTGCCGTCCTTGATGCACCTGATAAGTGTTATGAGAACGCTCACCTTTTCCATTTCTTGCCGGGGGAGTCCGATATGGAAACTCAGCTCGATGGCGGTAGCGATATTGTTGGCACGGGTACGCTCCTTGACAATGCGAATCGCCTCCATTATTTCCGAGAGTCGCAATTTCAAATTCACATAGGTATTACGCACTACGATTTCTTCGTTCGGGTCCATATTTAAGGAGTCTCCATGTTCGGTCAGCCCAGGACACACAAGTCTTCGTTAATGCTCCTTTTGTCGTTGTCGGAGAGAATGCCCTGTTTGCAAAGGATATTGAGCGAATCGTCAAAGGTAAAGGAGCCGTTTTCCCTGAGATTGTTGCTGTAGAATGCCTCTTTAACCTCCTTAAACTCTCCCCTGGATATCTTGTTCCTGACCATGGAGTTAGGTATGAAGACCTCGGGAATGAACACAAAACCCCTATCCTTCAACCACAGGAGTTTCTGAGATATTACGGCCCTCAGGGAATACGCTATGAGCTGCCTCCATGAGTCCTTGTCTTCCGACACGCTGTCGAGAAACCTTATCGTGTTCAGGGCGTTCGACGTATGGAGCGTAGCGAACACAAGGTGACCCCTCATCGCGATGTCGACCATTGCCCTTATCTCCTCGTGCAGCCTCACTTCCCCGATCACAATGACCGAGACGTTGTTCCGAAGGGCGAACTTCATCCCTTCGATATAGGAGGGAACGTCTCTGCCGACTTCGTACTGCCTGATCATCGCCTTGGTGCGAGTGTAACGGTACTCGATGGGGTCTTCAAAGGTGAATATGTTGCCGCTTATGTTCCTTGCGATCGTGTCCACCTCGCTCGCTATCGAAGTGGACTTGCCGGAGCCCGTTATGCCGGTGTGAAGGATGAGGCCGGTCGTCTCTTTTCCCTCGAAGACGCTTTTCAGACCCTTGAGAAAATTCCTCTTGTCTATGTCCGTGAGGGCCGGGATGAAATAGGGGAGTTTCCTTATTGATAACCCTATACCCTCTTCCGACCGCGTGGAAGATACTCTGTATCTTCCGTGCTCTTTTATAGAAAAGGCGTACTCGCTGTGAGAATAATGCTCCTTCGCCGCCCCGTTCTTCCTGTCGGCCATGGTCGTAAGGGTGAACTGCTCTATGTCCGCCTGGGTTATTTCGGAAGACTCGGTCATCGGGTAGTAGTCCTTCAGCCGCCCCAATCTCGGAACGCGATCCTGGAGAATATAGATGTCGGTGGCGTCGAAGCTCTTGGCTTGGGAGAACACCTCCCGCAGGCCTGCCATGTCTTCTATAGAAAGTTCCTTCTGCATCGTTTGCCGTTCCTTTCCTGATCACTCGGGCGTTATAAAGAAGATATTATCTTTGAAGGATCGGACCCTGCCCTCAAAGGAAGACTCGTCTCAACAGTTCTGACTAAGGAGTTCTCTTGACAGTAATCTGAGCGGCAAGGTATAAAAGCTAAACGACTTTGGAAGAACATTATGATCAGATGGCTTCGTCGTATTTTAAGTAGGATTACTGGTATTTCTACACCTCTCGGAGGGATCTCGTGGCGCCCTTCAGAGACAACGATTCCCAAAGTATCGACGTCTCATAAGCCAATTTACGTTACTTATCCGGAGAATCACGAGATTATTTCTTTTCTGGAGGCCAATGACCGTAAAATTGTATTTCTCGACACGTATATTGATGCCAGTGTCTCCATAAGGGAGCAAGTTGATATAGTTGAAAAAGAAGGCATCGACCTAGATCTCCTAACGTCTGGCTCATTCAGCGGGATGCCACTTCCGTTGCCAAATAAGGAGGGTAACCTAATAACCGTAACTTTTTACTTCACTGACGACCATATTCTCAAGAGTGTGATTTTTCACGAGCATTCCCCAGTTTGATGGGTTAGTTTTTCACGAGCATTCCCCACCCAATAAGTGGCAACCAGGTGTAGCAATCTCGATAACAGTCATACTACGTCCCAAACCATAAATACGGGAGGTGGTATGTCAGACAAGGAGTACACAGTGATTGAGATTGTGGATGTTTTAAGAAGGCAAGCGGCCGGAGACAACATCAGTGCTATAGCGCGATCTACTGGAATGGACCGCAAGACCGTTCGCAAATATATCAGGATAGCCGAGGGGAAGGGATTCTCTAAGGGGTCTAATGCAAACCTTGAGGATATTGCATATGCGGTCTTCAGGGAAATCAACGGCAATGATAACGAAGGAGATGGCAATCCCAGGGACAGCATATTGCTTCCTCACAAAGAGAGCATCGCCGAGTGGTTAGACGGTGAAAGGTTGACCCTCACCAAAGTGCACATGAAGCTGTTAAGGAGCGGCGTCGAGACAAGCTACAGCTCTCTGTATCGCTTTGCGCAGGAGCATATTGGGATGCCCGGCAACCATGGGACCGTTCGCATGGCCGAGACGGAGCCTGGTGAGGTTGCGGAAGTAGATTTTGGCAGGCTGGGATATCTGTTTGACAAGGCCCTCAGCCGGACGAGGGCGCTATATGCCCTGGTTGTCACGCTTGTATTCAGCAGGTATCAGTATGTACATATCACGCGCAAGCAGGACTTGCCCGCGCTCATAGGGGGGATAGAGGATGCATGGGAGTTTTTCGGTGGCGTCACTAGGCGCCTCATAATAGACAATATGAAGGCCGCCGTAGTGAAGTCGAGCCGCTATGAGCCGATATTCAACAGGACGTTTCTGGAGTACTCGCAGTATCAAGGCTTCATCATAGACCCGGCGGTTGCACGCCACCCTCAGGGGAAGGCCGCCGTGGAGAGACAAATACCCTATGTTCGGGAGAACTTTTTTAAAGGGGAGGAGTTCATCGACTGTGAGCATGTCCAAAGGGAAGCCGTGAAGTGGTGCACGGACGTGGCGGGGATGAGGATCCATGGCACGACGAGAAAGAGGCCGAGGATAGTCTTTGAAGAGCAGGAGAAGGAGTTCCTGCTGCCGCTTCAGGAGGAACGCTTTGATATCCCGAAATGGGGCTCCTGTACAGTCCACCCTGATCATCATATCCGCTTCGGTAACGCTCTCTACTCGTTGCCGACGGAATACATCGGCAAGAAGGTAGAGATCCGCGCAGACAGCAAACTAATGCGCATCTATCACCAAGGGGAGGTGATCAAGACCCATCCCCTCATGTCAGAGGGCAAACGATCTACCGATTATGAGGATTATCCAAAACACAAGACGCCGTATGCGATGAGGAACTGTGATTACTACATCGGAAAGGCGAAAGAATCGGGAAGCAATTGCGGCTGTTTCATGGAACACCTGCTTTCGGGCGACTTCCCCTGGACCAAGCTGAGACAAGCACAGAAGCTTATACGGCTCTCAGAGAAATACGGAACGGCGCGGATAGAGCAGGCATGTAGTCGCGCCCTGTCATTCAGCCTTATCGATGTCTTCAGGCTGGAACGCATCATCAAACAGGGCCTTGGCAAAGAGGCCGAAAAAGGAGGTGAGAAAAACAGAGGTGTTGTGGTGCCGGCGCGGTTCGGGCGGCCGGCGGAGTATTTTAAGCAGAAAAAGGAGGAACAAAAACCACTATGGGAATAACGAATGAACTGAAGCAAACATTGAAACGATTGCGGTTATCAGGGTTGCTGGCCACTCTGCCCGACAGGGTGGCCTACGCCAAGGGAACAAAACTCTCCTACACGGAGTTCCTCGAACTCATCCTCAATGATGAGATCCAAAGGAGAGAAGACACCAATGTCTCCACAAGACTCAGGAGCGCCTTGGTGGATCTCGATCAGACCTTCGAGAGGTTCGACTGGGATGCTGCAATCACTGTCGATAGGGACAGGCTTAAGGAGCTCTTCAGCCTTGAATTTATCGGCCGTAAGGAAAACATACTCATCTGCGGCCCTGTGGGCGTGGGGAAGACCTTCATCGCTAACGCCCTTGCCCACAGCGCCTGCAGACGAGGACACAAGGTGCTTATGCTCAGGGCCAGCACGATGTTCAAGAAACTCCTCCAAAGCAGGGCCGATAACTCATACGGTAAAGAGTTGGTAAAGCTGATTAGCCCCGAGTTGCTCATCATAGACGACTTCGGCCTCCAGAGACTTACCGATGAGCAGACGGGTGACTTCTACGAGGTCGTCATCGAAAGGTACGGAAGAACCTCCACGATAATAACGAGCAATCGCGACGTGCAGGAATGGATGGCACTCTTTGACGATCCCATCATGGCAAACTCAGCCCTCGATCGCATCGCCCACAACGCCCACCAACTGGTCATCGAGGGGGAAAGCTACCGGAGAAAAAAGGACCCCCACAGGAAAAAAAAGGCATAGGGGTTGATCATGATCAGTCCTATATGCTAAAACATCGATAGGGTGCTACACCTGGGGAATGACCCTGAAAAAAGAACTGGGGAATGCAGCTGAAAAATGACACAAGAGTTCGGCTGGCGGAACAGGGATAATTATGATAGGTATCAATGGGTTCTTTGAGGTGTCTCGAACTTTCCATGGAGGACCCACTACTGCTTTCCATCTCAAAGAGGTGAGAGCGTCATTAGAATCGAAGATTGATATTTTAAACCGGTAAATGCGGCCGAGGGCCGCTGTCTTGGCCAACGAACCAAGAACGGGATGCTCCACCAGCAAGTTTCCTTCCTGAACAACTCACAAAAGCCTTTTTCACCACATGACAAGGTTAGTACCAGAAAGTAACATGGATTACCTTAGCGATGTCTCTTTTCCGACCGTTCAATATAGGGCAATAGAGCACAACGACAGTTTGAACAAGGTTGCGGTAACTGTTGAACTTCTGCCCTGCTGTATATCATGCCGTGTCGCGTGGCACATACTGAACATACTCTGTCATCGAGCGCAGCCCACCACTGCACCTTTATTTCTTTGTCTATCAGAGATTCAGCTGCGTCATACTCACCCAATGCAGCGGAACGATATGCCTTGTTATAAAGTCCTTGAGTTAGAAAATTATCACTCATTTCTTCAAGATCTGGTCGGCTAACATCTTTCAATATAGCTCTTAGTCTTTTTTCCGCAACTCTGGGATTTTCCCCTTTTAAGATTCCGAAGGCTATCTCATTTCTCAACTCAGCTTTGGTATCATCAGAAAGACCTGTTATGGGTATATCCAATATCTTGGCTGCTAACACCGCTCTTTTCGCACCGAGAGGATTGCCGAATGGTGTGTTCGCCAAGAAATCATGTCCCTTAATTTCCGCTTCTTTCTTCCTCGCTTGAAAAGCCAACTGTACAGCCTTGTCTATCTCATTATTACTTAGGGCATCCCTGCTCAGTTGCCAGTATTCCGCTGCCGTGGTGTGAGAGTCAAGTCTTTCGGCGCTTTCTTTCATATTCGAGTGAAAAGTTGCGCCTGTAGATTCTCCTAATTCGCTATCAGTCAAGGGCTGTTCGGCGCATTTCGAATCCTTTGACGCCAATGTATCATTCCCGGTGGTAATATTGTCAAGTTTTTTGGCGTAGCTCAATCCTAGCCTATCACGAACAATATTTTCTGCATCCTGCTCGGCGATATTGTGTTCAATGGAAATCTTTCTGACATAGGCACCATAATTGACCATCACGTCACTGCCGTACATGGAATGACAAAACGTCATCTCAGACTTGGAACCAGTACATAGATGGCATATGTTGGGTCTAAATTCTGCCCTCTTTACAGCACCGAGGAAATCATAAGGCCATCCGGTATCTGCATAAAGAGGGGCTTGCTCCAGAGCTACACTCTTGAACTTTTCAAGTGCCGGCCTAAAACAGTCGCAAAAATATGTCTTGCCGCATACCTTACAACCAAATTCGATCCACCATACCCAGGCTTTAGCATGAACAGGTGCAAGGTCATGATGGGAACATGAACAAGTCAAAAGGAATTTGTCATAAACGGGTTGTATTAGAGTTGCGGGGATCAACAAATTATAAATTTCAATAAAGTATCTATTTTTCTTTTTCAAGGGTATCTTTCTATACGTAAAAATAAAGTCTTCATAGCCGTCTTTCGGCAACCATTTGAGGTTCGCGGGCAACAAGACATCCTGCTCTTCGATAACAATGCTCAGTGGAGTTTCAATCTTGAATCTAAAGTGTTCGAAGATGAATCCTTGTTTCTCGACAATCTCTTTCAGAGAGGCACAGGAGCCTTTGAAAAAACCATTCGCTTCTATGGAAAGAATTAACCCTTCTTCAAGGAGTGGTTGTAATTTATCTTTTATTCCATCAATAGTCAGCTTTTGCAGAACATTGGAAAGAGGACCACCGGCTATAGCGGCTCCGGCTATCAAATTGTCCAAAAACCATTGTGGGTTTATATCTAATGCAAGCTTCATTTAACTAACCATTTGGATACTCAGATAGAATCTTTTCATAATCATATATCGCTGAGTAATGTTCCGCAAGAATAGGCAACACCTGAAACCAAGACGACGCCGGGAACCAAGGATGATTATTTCGACCAGTGTGATAGCGATGCACTAACCAGGCAAACATGTCCGCTGGTTGCAGTCTGGAGCATGTGGTTGCATTTTCTGTTTTAATAAGCCGGATTTGTTTAGGCCAGCCTATCGTCTGAGGCTTATTCTTAACGCTAACCCAAATCTTATTAATTGTGTTCAAGAAGGGCTCGTTCTGATCAAAAAGCAGATCGATCGGAGGCTCCCCAGGTATCTCATTCGCGTTAGCCGGTATCCAGAGTTTATCTATGCAGAAATTGACACATATTGCTTCTGGCGGTCTAAGTTTCGATATTGTTTGTTTTGCCTTTCGATAATCATCTAATACTATGGAACAAGAAGAAGCTTGGAACTCCTCAGATCGAAATTTACCAATAACGGTGAATAAGCCCTTAACCAGGGAATGCACTCTTGCTTCATTCCATCCAGAACTGCGTTTATACGCCCCATTTAGGGACATTGCTTCAGCCATATGAAAGGACCCAGTGCCATTACTATCTAGGGCATCTTGCCATTCGCTTTCAAACCGCTTCCAAACTTCTTCCGGTGCAGCAAATCCAGAGAGGGTCAGTACTCTCTCCGATTTATTTTTTTTGTTGCCGCTACCATCGTAATATGCCTTCAATCGCATGAATTAATTATAGCCTCCATAGAAAATATTTACACCGCCAAGAGAAGAAACTCGTGTGTAATTGCAAATTCAGACCCATCTCTAAACGCAGGACAATCCAAGCCCTCCATTTCCTGCAATGGCTTTCCGGCGATTCTTCTTCACGAAACTTCGAATGAAACGTGAAACGGGGTCTTGTGTCTCGCGGAGATGACAAGTTCCAACCGTACCAGCGGTGAACCTGCTGAACTGATCATTCTTCCCGCTCGCTTCGCTCGCGGAAAGAATGCGGCAGTTTTTTCAGCAAATCCTCAATAGTTTCTCCGTCGTGAAACTACGGAGTCGTCGGTGTTAATCGCAACAGATCGAAGATTGGATCAGTCAGGTTAACAATTGACGATCAGACTTTCCCAGCAAACCCTATAAGGAGGACGTACAAAGGCGACATCACTGCCACAACCTGCCCGGCGACAAAGAAATAGGCGGCTATCTGCATCAAAGGGGATGCCCTTTCAATGAGAGAATAAGAATCCGCGATTTTTTTCTCCCCTACAAAGTCGAAGCCGTAACTCATATTCCCCGCCTTTATGTTCGACTTTATTATGAGAAGGTCGGGTGTGGATATGAAGTCCGAGAGCTCATCAACAAGGTCGTAGAAGTTTCTCTCCTGCGAATCCGCCGAGAGAAGATCCATCACCTTCCGCCATCTCTTCTCCTTCAGTATCAAGGAAGTCAGCTCAAAGGTCTCTTTGAGGGGGAGGCCGCTCGATATGCAGAGAGATATCATCTTGAAGGTCTGACCCACCGTCATTGTGTTGAAGAGACCCCTTACGCCCGGGATTCTGGAGGCGTTCTTCCCTATTATCCAAATCGAAGCGGCCAGGCCGAGCGCATAGGCGGGGAAAATCACGCCCCGGTATGAGACAATGAACCTGGCGACGGAGTAAGCTGCAGTCCCCTTGATGTCTTTTTCCGGAAGCGAGGTCAGGACCTTTTCAAGGAGAAAGGATATGCCGAAACCCAACGCGATCGCCAGAAACATCATGAGCACTGGATAAATGACCATCGTCTTCACCTTGCGCTTCAGGGCATAGACCTTGTCCGCCGTGACGATGATGTCGTTTATCACCTTTGCCAGTGATCCGGTCTCCTGGCCTGTTCGGATTATGGGAGTAAATTGCTCAAAGAGCCCGGCTGATTCCAGGGCATCCGCGAATTTGTATCCCTCGTTTGTCATCAGGTCGTCTACGACTTCAAGCTTCGCCGCTATTCTTTTATTGTCGATCGTGTTGGCAAGCTCGGCGATTATCTCGTGCATGGACATACCCGCGTCGAGCATATACTGCATGCTCCTCAGAACGTCCGTCTCCTTGACGCCCCCCAAAACAGACATCAGATGAGCCTCCAGAGAGCGTCGACATCTATCATCCCCTTCTCTATCTTTTCGACGGCGTCATCGAGAATGTTACCGGCCTCGGCCGTCTTTTTGTTCATCGAAGTGACTGATAGGAGTTTATCCTCGAACATTTCGGGGTTGAAAGGTATGCATTCCGCAAGCACTGTTCTGCCGATATAACCCGAAGAAACCATGGCGTTCTCGTACCGGATGGCGCAGTTGCAGGAACTCCTGTTTGCCGAAGGTGCATTCTCAGTCGTTCTCGCATCCGACTCACGCTGAACGCGGACCTGCTTTCCCATAAGGCGATCAACTGCTTTGTCCTTGTTTGCATAGGGCAGGAGCGAAAACCACTCGGGCGCATGCGAAAACGTTTTCTTTATCGTGCACTTTGGACAGACCCTCTTTACGAGAACCTGGTTTGTGGCCAGAAGCAGGTTGTCGGCGATCTCGTCGATGCTTATGCCATAGTCGTGGTAGAGCATTTCGGGAACCATGGTCGCCCTGGATGCGTGAAGGGTGGCGAAAACGAGATGGCCGGTCTTCGAGAGGTGAAATGCGGTCTCGGCCGTCATTTTGTCCCTCAATTCGCCTATGAAAATCACATCGGGATCGTGTCTCTTGAAGGCCCGCGCAAAATCTCCGAAGTGGACGCTGCTTCTCCTTTCGCCGTCTGTTCCTTCCCACTCGAATACCTGGAACTGTCTCGCATTGGAGAGAAGGTATTCTACGGGGTCCTCAACGGTCAAGACGTTCCGTGAGGGATCCATCTTCGAAAGTATGGTATTCACGGTCCGGGACTTTCCCGTACCCGTTGCGCCGGTCACAAGAACTATGCCCTTGTTCTTGAGGGAGACATCGCCAAGTAACTTCTCCTGTTTCGGAAAAAACCCCAGGCCATGAAGAGTGCTCGATGTGAGCTCAATCTTGTAAAGCAGTCGGATAACGACATCCACGTCCTTCATGTTGGCTTTGGGGATAAAGCTGAGACGAAGGTCCAGGGGCACGCCTGTCTGCTCTTTCGAAACCTCTATCCTGCCGTCCTGCGGCCTGCGCGTATCGTCCACCCTGATCGACGGCGTGAACTCCTTTGCCCAGTGCTTCAGAAGAGCGGCTACCGCCGCACCCTTCTTCGCGGAGAGGGTTATTATATCCTTCAGGTCCCCGAGTACCCGCAAGTAGATCTTATAGGTACCGGTGGTTTCCTTCGGCACGATATGTATATCCGTGGCGTTTATCTTGACAGCCGGGATAAGGATCTTCTGGGTAAACCATTCCTTGTTTGATGAAAGCGAGGCACTTTCGATGTGAAGGGCTTCCACATTCGCGTAGGAATCAAAAATAGTTTTAGAAACAAGAAAGACCTTCCTGCCGTTCGCTGCAAGGGCGTCGTGGGCGGCAAAGTGCCAGATGTAGAGACCTTGCGACGTCTCAATGGCGTTGTGAGTGGCCCCGAGTATTTCCCCTTTGACATCGTCAGATAGGGGCAGATCGGAACATTCGTGGAAGACCATTGCGAGTTCATCATAGCTGAGCACTTTCTCTATCTCGCAGAGGACTTCGTATATGCTTCTTCCGAGCTTCTTGGCGATGTCCAGGTAGTGCTCCACATCTTTTCCGTGGTTTTTCTTGGAGAGGATCGCCTGTATCTTGACCGTGAAGAGAGATGCTTTTGTATTCTCGGATATGAGCATTAAGGGCTCCTTACCGTGCCTGAACTGCGTTCGGCTGGAAAAAACTCGGCTGTTGGCCGGCTTTCTGTCCTTCGGAACCCTTGGGGTTTACATAGACATTTCGAATATCCTTTTCGTCGTCCTTGTTCTTGAGACTGACCATCTCGAACTCCACCTTCTCCACCGTAAACTCATCGACGGCATTGCCAGTCCTTATTATGCCCCGATCGGAAATCGCGTAGGCGTTTCCCTTCGAAATGACTACGCCATAGACGGTCAATTTCAGCTCTTTCTCTTTGTGCGGGAGTACTGGAAGGGCCGCTACAGGCTGCACGGGAAGAGATGGTCTGGGAGGCGTCGCCTGTATGGCGCCCTCCAAATCGGTCAGGCTCGGATCCGCACCGCCTCTCTTTTTTGACTTCCGCTCCTTCTTCTCGGCTTCTTCGTATTTTTTGAGAAACTCCGTCTTAAACGGGTCGTATTCAGAAACGGGCTTCGCATTTGCCTCTTTCCTCAAATTGTTACTCTGAGGGATTGGGGCCGCTTTCTCCGGAGAAATGGACCTCTCCGGCAGGACTTGCCCCTTCGGGAGGGCGGACTCTCGCGCCGCCGGACCGGGCCGTTCCCCTCCTGTCTCTGCTGCCGCATCGCTGTGTGGTTGAGACTCCGCTAACCCTTGCGGGCCTATGGAATGACCTGGCGTTCCTGATGGGCGGTTCACGTTGAGAGGACTGAAGGCGATGGGGTCTCTCCGGTCCCAGAGGGAATTCAATACAGTGACCGTAAGGACAAAACCAGCGGTACTCACAGCCATGGCTGCCGTCACAAGTATAAGCGCTTTCACCTTTTTGCCGGACTTCCTGCCGTCGGTCAGTCCTTCGGCTGGAGGACTTTCAGGAGATTGAGGGACGACTTCCCGACGTGCCATCTTGTCCTTAAGGAACTGAAGAATCGTTTTCAAAATCATATGTGCTCTGTGCCTCCCAACGAGTGCCAACCCTCTTTCAGGTTTCCGTTGCGTCGAGAAGGACGCTTCCCGACATTCCCTTTTCGTCTATTGTCATGTCCTTGATGACACAAGGGCAGCTGTATATGAGATTCAAGAGAAAGGCGATTCGTGAAGACTTTTCCTCTTTAACGGATATGCTCCAGAAAGTTTTGGTCCTCTCAGTGACATCGTAGTTAATGAGATATTTGAGGCAGACACGTGGTGAGACTTTGTTTACGTATCTGTCGAGGTCCTGTCGTCCGAGACTGAGCCCTTGAGGAGCTGTCCAGACGTAGGTCTTGCCCTCTTTCCGAGACCCTTCGAATGGATAGAATGAGGAATAAGTGAAATTCGCGGTGAGAGATACCGAGTGCCCATCGGCGCCAGGAGCGGTCGAGACAGAGACGCTCTTCAGCCATTTTTCGCTTCCCCTCTTTCTTATGCTTTCCTGAGCCGCGCCGTAATTTTCGATAAAACCGTCCTTGAGCATTAGTGAAAGCTTATTCGATTCAGCCGTAGTGAGGGGAGGCGGGGGCGGCGGTGTCTTCTGCAAAACTCCTGGCCGCTCGATCTTCGGCGGTTTTTCGACCACAACGGAGAAAAGGTATCCAGAGACGGTAAGACACAACAGCACTGCCGCCACCTGCGAAGGACTTATCCTCCGGGAAAGCTCCCGGTAGGCCTTCAAGAAGTCGAAGATGGCATTCCTTATCTCAGTTTCGCCAAAGACAGCGTCGTATACCTTGCCGCTCACCGTGATGAAAACTTCGGGGCTCTCTTTTGGGGAAGTGAACCCTGTAACGATGGAGGTCCTCTTGTCGAGGTCCACCGACGCCTCGATATAAAGGTATCGGTCTCCATGGCTGAAAAAGCCGACCACCTTGTTCTTCTGATTCTTCAGCAGTGTATAGGCAAGTATGAGGAGGAAGGACATCTTGTTTGAGCCGACCCATATATCCCCTATTTTTTTAGTGTACTTGAGAGATGGTTTCATCCTTCTAACGCTTATGGGAGCCGTCAGCGGAATGCTGCTTCGTACCTGTTTTTTTATCTCTCCGGTCGCCGGGTTAAGATAGAGATTCTCATCGAACTTGACGAAAAGGTCCATCTATATCTCCTTGCCCGACTTTTTGTTGAGGGATATGACAACGACCAGTTCGGAGGTCTGATTCTGCGTGCTCTTGAAGCCGAACAGGTATTCCAGGATCGGTATTTGAGATAGAAGGGGAATTCCGATGGAATTTTTTGTCGCGCTCTTTATCTTAAAGCCGGAGACCGCGATCTGTTCTCCGGGGAGCATCTTGATCGGCACCGAGACCGCGTTATTTTCAATGTTCGGAAAGACGAGGTCACCGATAGTCTGCTGAGAGACTACGCTCGACATTTTGATCGAAGTGTTGACCAGATATCCGTCATCGCGTTTGAGGGGGTTTAGCATCAGGGAAAGACCGACCGGGGTATTCGATATCTGGGGTGTCGTTATCGTCTGATTGTTGATGACCTGCACCGTAGAGCCTGCGGAATACCATACCAACTGTGTAAGATCAAAAGGGATTACCGAGCCGGTCATCGCCCTGGTCTCCCAGGAATGGACAATCTTGACGTTGCCGTAGCTTTCAAGTAACTGCACGGTCGTGTCGATGTTTTGCAGCGCGTTCTTATAGTTGAAGGTGAACACATTGTCCTTCTTACCCGCCAGGTCCGCAAGAAAATTGCCGCCGACGCTGTAAGTCATAGGGCTTCCCACCTTAAATCCCTCGAAGATTTTAGTCCAGCTGATGCCGGACTCGAATTCTTTCTTGTAGTCTATGCGAAGAATCGTGATCTTTATGTTGACCTCTTCACGTTTGTCGTTGTCTACGTTGAAGATCTCCTCGATCGCCTTCACCCTCGAAGGATAATCCCTCACATAAATAAATCCCGTCGGCATATAAGACACGACGCCCTGCTTTGAAAGTAGAGGCTTTATCATTGAGAGCAGGGAATCCATGTATCCTCCGAAATCCTGGAGGGTGACCTGGCTAGTACCCATCTGGCCGGGCTGAGTCCCTATGATGGTGGATGTGTTGACCCCAACCAGCGCACCTGCGGAGTTCGTCTGGGGCGGGCTGACTGTGTTATTGTTCGAAACAGAAGAACCGCCTCCTAACTGGTAGACCTTGTTGACATCTATGTAGGCTTCGCTCCATGGAAGCAGGAGAAACCCGTCCGGTGTCTTTTTTTGCCTTAAATCCATGCCCGTCGTTATGCTTTTCAATGCGCTCTCCACGGAAGAGCCCGAGTAGACCGAAGTGACCGTCAGGTTTGCAGACACATCCCTGTCGAGGGTAATATTGATGCCGGCCTGCTTTGACAGCACGGTAATTGCGTCAGAAAGGGGGACCTCCTTGAAGTTCAGAGTAATTGCATTCTCCGATGCGCCCTCAGGTTGTCCTGCGGGGCCCCTCTTGTCCTTTTCAAGAAACCTCTCGATCTGTTTACCGATTTCGGGCGGCTGCGCAGGAATGGCGGGAGGAGGGGTTGAAGGCGGGGCCGACGTGAGAGCGTTTGACTGCGCAAATGCAGTCCCCGCCGAGAGAAGGATCAGAAAGAAGGCCGACATGATCTTCGTTGGCATTTATGACTCTCCTTTTCGCATGCCCTTTTCAAATAGTGGGGCAAGCACATATCCATTTGACAGAAAAAGCATCTGCGTCTGTGAAATGGTATAAGTCTTCATGCTCTTGAGGCCGCTCTCTACGACGTTGGCCGTGATGAAGTCGGCCCCTCTCTCCCTGCTGAACGAGCACAGGTAATTGCCTATCTGGGCCACTTCATCATTGGAAAGCGCGAGTGCCCGGTCGGGGCTTTTCTCATGAAAGAGGAACGCGACCTTTGCGATAGGGACGACCGTGGACTCGTCAAAGACCCTATTCATCCGGAAAACGGCCACCACCACATCGCTCCCTCTCATGGGGGAAACAATCTCGACCCCCGCAGGGATCGAATACTTGCGCCTCACAGCCTCCGTCTTGTCGTCATTCACTACGTAAGAGGCATCATTTACGATCACATAGGTCTCGTGGGTCGGGATCAACACCCCGCCTCGAATCATGGCGGGCACCGTCACCTTCTGGACCACAGGAGGCATCCAGCGGAAATGGTCTCCTGCACCAGCTCGAACGTCTCGAGCTTCCATCATTTCCTCGACGCTCATGGAGACTTGCCGGTCCCTTTCCCGCGGAGCAATCTTGGCCTGCGTCGTAGCCAGGAAACTGTTGATCGACGCGCAACCGCACAAGATCGGCAGAATACTTACAGTAAGAAGCAAACGGACAAGCATAGCCCTCCCTCCAACATATATTACTTTCGCTCGGGCGCCGTTACCGTATGTATCCCGAACGGATGCGCCAGCGCGGCGTGTTTTATCGCCTCACGAAGCGGCATGCCCCCTTCTAATAACTCGTCGAGATACACCTTGTCGGGCTCTGATGTGGTCGCTGTCCAATAAGTCTCCGGGTCGAGAGTGATGCGAAACACGGAAGTCCAGTTCTGGGCGACGATGAGCGCTTCAGCGTACTTGTTTGATTTTCTGATGGTCTTGTAGAGATCGAGAGTGCCCTGATTGAGCTCCAGGTCCTTTGCGTGCCTGGTCACCACGTCCATTTCCTGATACAGCAGTATCTTGTTCGGACAATTGTCTTTCATATTCATTGCGCGTGCGATGACCATGAAATCATCCAATTGCTGTGTGACAAAAATGACCGCGCATCCGTATTTTCTGAAGGTCTTCGCGGCGGTGACAAGAAAGTCGACCGCAGCCTCGTTTTTGAATAGAGACCAGGACTCATCGATGATGAGGTATTTCCTCCCGGGCACCTTTTTCGCATGCTCGGTGATATGGAAGATGAGCAGAAACAGAACAACCGCTTGCAGATCCTTGTACATGTCGAGATCTCCCAGCTCCGCCACTGTAAATCTGTTGCTGATTTGAAAACGGGGCTTCTTTCCCTCGATGAAACGCGCATATTGTCCCATACCGTAAAAGGGGAACAGCTTCCTAGCCGCGGCCTTGCTTATGTCGTCATTGTACGACCTGAGCGTACTGACGAGCTCATCCATGTTTCTTTCGGCGCTCGTTAAGAGGGAAAGAACCGCTTCGGAGATCATTGAGACTTCCTCTCTGGAGATTCGCTCGGTGCCGCCCGTCACCATATTGCATATAAGGGAGGTTAGAAACGCCCTGTGGTCGTCCTGGAAATCGCCTGCAAATGGGTCGAGGACAAAATTCGGCTCGCCTTCGAATTTCAGGTATTGCCCGCCGTAGATTTCACAGGTTCTCTTGTAAGATTCGCCTTTGTCTATTACGAAAACGGTCGCGGGCTGCCTGAGACATTGACAGATCAGGTCGACGGTGGTGACAGACTTGCCGGAACCGGTTGCGCCGGTTATCAGGCAGTGGGGCGATGTGCTGGCCGTGTCCTTATCGAACAGGTCGAGCCAAGCACCCTCTCCCCTCCTATTATAGGACCCTGACGATACATCGGTCTTCCCCCCTCTCCCCGACATGAAGATCGGAGCTACGTCGGCGATGATGGCCGAGGTGGCGGTGACGGCCCTTCTTACGAATCTCTCCTCGTCGGGTACATTGTGATCGAAACCAAAGGGGAGGCATCGCATGAAAATCACGGGGGCAATAAGGTCCTCCTTAAACGCGTTGCTCCCGGTCGTTATGTTGAGGTAACTTACTATCTGCGCGCTGGCGAACTCCGAGTCCTCCCGGTCGCTGGGAACACACAGATGGTAGCTGGCTTTCACAATCTTCTCTCCGCCATACATGGCTGTGAGCAGTCTTCGAGATTCCTCCCTGGCGATCTCCTTGTCTATGGAGACGTCGCCGAGGAAATTGAGCCGGTGTAGAAACGCCATGGATCTCTTGAAGTTCAGCCTGCTGTTCAGCGCGTCCTGAGAAGGAGAAAAGAAGTTGATGGTGAATAGCATCATAGGAGCGTAATCGTAAAGACTGACGCCGTTGACTTCCCTGAAGAGTATGTTGGGGAACGTGTGTAGCTGACCCTGATCGTCTGGTTGTGCGGGATTATTGCCGAAGCTTATTACACTGTATTTTTTCTCCTCGAACGTCCACCCGTGCTGGTCCGCATCGGGCGAATTGAACAGCACGTATTTTCTAAGATCCCCTCCCTTATAGACCGGAGCCCGCACGGTGAGAAACCTGTGGGGATTGAGCATTCTGTAAAGCAGATCGATTAGCTCCTGAGGCCCGAGACGCCTGTGCCTGATACCCCCGGATGACAAAGACGTGTCTACGGTCATCTCGACGCGTTTCAGTTTTTTCTGCGTCTCCTGCATGGTTTGTCTGTCATAGAGATTGCCGTTCGTTAAAGTAGGGTTCTGTTTTATTGTGAAGAAGACCTTTATCGTTCTTGGATAGAAGTGGATATTGCCCTCTTGTGCAAAGCCGTGCAATTTGCCATGGTCGTGCCACTCCACTTTTCTCCGCATGTACTCCCTTATGCAGTCGTTGCCGAGGTCGCCTTTCGAATATACGTCGAGAAGATTTTTCTCCAGTCCCCTCCAGGCTGCGACGATGATCTGCATGGGGACATCCTGGGGCAGCGCCTTCAGAAAGTTCGAGAATGTCGTCGATGCTTTCTGAATTTCCTCGTCGCTCTTGCCGTCGACGTTGATGCCTTCGATCTCCCAAACCATGCCGAGAGAACCGTCAACGAGAAGAAAGGCGTCGTTTTCGAACAGAAAAGGGAAGATGAGGTCGGTCAGAAGTGGCTTGCCGTAGAAACTCTCAATCGTCTTTAGCAACATTATCGTCCTGCCGGTGGAGCGGGTGGGGACGGCTGCGTCTCACCGGGCAGAGGTCCAGAGTGCTTGTCCGCATGGCGCAGATGCGTTTCAGCTGGCTCCGCTTGGGGAAGTGGGGGTCTTTTTCTTGTCCCCCCGGGGGCGTCTTCCCACTGATCCTCGATGTACCACTTCTCATCTTTCAGCTTGATGAATATCCAGTGTCCGACAACCAGGTCATTGGATGGAGTGACATGATCGTATATCCAGATCCGCGCAATCTCGGGGGGAGTGATCACCGGAACATAGGGCAGGTCGGACCTGTCTGCGCCCGGAAGCGTCGATATCTGGCCAGGCGACATCATGTTTTCGCCCATTGCATTGTTCAGTATCTGCTCCGGGGTGTCCGTTTGCCTCCCGGCGCCGGCGCAACTACCTATTGTGGCTAAGATTATAGCTGTCGTAGTAGCTTTTGCTATTTTTGAGAGCACTTATTCCTCCTGTAATGGTGACCCCGGCCGTTATGAAGATATATCCCCTGGTCCCCGCTGGGACGACCACTGCCGGGATCAAAGATTGCAGCTGGCGGTCAAAGAATGTCTTTGCGCTGTTCGAAAACTCCGATGCGCCTTTCAACAGGCCGTAAGCCGCCGCGGAACCGGCAACGTTGGTGGCCGACTGCACCGAGAAGCCCGAGGACTCCAGCGATTGCTGTTCCTGAGCCCTCGCCATGCCCCCGGAAAGACCTTGTAAGAACGAGCTTATCCCTGTGGTGCTGAAGAACGTGCCGGCGTGCCTTTCCACCCTCCCCTTAATCCCGAAATCGCCGTTTGTATCCGTAGCGTAGCCGGCGACATCGGTTTCGAAGGTACGGCCGTCCGGCCACACGCAGGAGATCTTCACGGCCTTCACGTCTGCAAACTTCGCGCCCGTGTTGCCGCGGGCCTTCCCGAGGAAATAGCAGCCGCGCAATGGCACAGCTGACTTGTTCGGTCCCACGAACGCCTTGTCGAGCACTCCGGAGATCGGCATCTGCTCGCCAGTCTCCGGAGCGTACGCCGAAGAGGTAAGTGTGAATGAGGCGAACGAACTTGCCGGGAGAAAGAGGTCGGATTGACCGCGAGAGATTTTCTCTTCCGTTTTTTCAGCGATATTGACCTCCGACACGTCTATTTTAAGAAGCCGTGGCGGCTCCTGCTTCTTCATAGGAAGCCCTGCCTCCGGGAAGGGCTCCACAACCTGGTGCCCCCGGGCTTGTGCCGGTTTCTGAGGTCTCAGTGCTTTCTCCAGCTCCTTCAACGATTCGGTCTTTTCCAAGTCTTTGCCCTTGTTCTTGGTTGTCGGTGCAGTCTCCGGCTGTTTGGCCTTCTCCTGATCCGTGCTCTTCCTGGCTTCCTCTTTCTTTTTGAACTCGTCGACCGTTTTCTTGAGGGCCTCGATATCTGCCTTGAGCCTTTCCTCCGTAGTGACAGTGCCCTTTCCTTTTGGTTCCTCTTCTTTCCCTTTCTTTTGAGGCGAGTTGATCACCGCATAGACCATGATGGCGGCTACCACGAAGATGACGATGAGCTTTCTATGCTTCGCCAAGAATCCCGTTATCACCGCGGCCACCTTCACTCGCCTCCGAAGACGAAATAGGCCTTGTTACGATGGATAGCGCCCGCGATGAGCCCCTGCATGCTGAGGGACTTTATATCGAACTTCGGATGGTCGGTCATATCCACTATAAACCCCCTCAAAAAAAGGGCATCGTAAACGGTCTCTGCTGCCAACTGCGTCGGCACATCAATTATCACCTGGTTAGTCGGGCTGGCCGAGACACCGTCAAGGTCTCGCTGAAGTATCATCGCCTTGATCAGTCCGGCAGGGGTAAGAGCCGAGTCGGCAAACTTTCTCGCGCGCTTCTCCACCTCGTCGACGGCATTGAATACTTTGACCGATTTGTCTCTCAACTCAGCCACTGTCGGGGTGATGCTCACGATGACCGACTTGCCGTCTCTCATGACGACATAAATGTCCCCGGAGAGGTTTTCCGAAAGCGGCTGGACGAACAGGGTATCGGAGGTATTCTGGAGGGAAATGCTTTCAGGAGAAAAACCTAGTATCACATGCGCGATCTGCCGGTCCGCGAAAACAATCTCGGTCGGATTCAGATACGACACCTTCACGGCCACGGCCCCTCCGGTGTAGAGAACCGTTCTCTGCCCAAACGCGTTACTGCCGCTCGCCAACAGTAGGATTGTTGCCAATAGCAACGACCTGATTGTCATATGCTGTAACCTCCAGACCAAAGGGATTAGATTTCCGTGTGGCGGCCTTCTGACATCTGATGTTATAGAGCAGTTTCTCCCTCTTCGTTTCCTGCCCGTATACGAACGAGAGTCTCGCCGCTTCTATGATGAGGGTAAACGTCTGCCCGTCGCCCTTGACCTTGCAGTCCGTCGGTATCGTCTGTATTGACATGTCCGATTTCGTGATTTCCGCGATGTCGCCTTCAAGGGTCCTCTTCATCGCGCTTTGGAGCTTCGGAGACATGAGAAGATAGGCGGATTTGTACTGCTCCCCGACTGAATACTGGTTGGCGTTCCCCAGAAAGTAAACAAAGGTCGTTCCAAAGAGTGTAACCATCTCCTCGGGAACATAACCGACATAAGTCGACCCGACTACCTGAGAGGGGTTGATGTATATAATGCGCTGCTTCACCGCCAGGAACCCGAGACCCATGATGACTATGGACTCAATCGTCACAATGAGGGCGAGTATTTTTATGAGAAACCTGCTGTCTTCGCCGTATTCAAGGAAAAAAGACACTGAATGGCATCCCCTTTCGCAAAGCATGAAAAGCTTAATCTGTCTTTCGATCGATCAGAACCTATATTTGCCGTATGAGCAGAAGCCCGGCAACTTTAGCAGACCTGCCCGGTAAAGCATATGCATCATGTATCCCCGTTTGTGATGGTCCACCACTCTCTGCACAAAGGCTCCGAGCGCGATCGATACTGCTACGGCCAGTGTCTGGTTTAGGCCGCAAGCTATAGCGATCCCCATTGCAATGAACGAGATCCCCCACACCTCCGGGTCGTAGAGAAATCTGAGGGGTCTGTCGATATACTTGGGCGACCAGGCCATGGTATGTCTAGTTCCCCCCGTCCCAACTCGTAAAGAGGCTCCAGAGAGAGTCCCCCAAACCTCCGAATATACCGAGGAGAATACCGAAAACAAGGCTGATCAGACCGAAATGCCTGTGCCGCGTAAAGAGCAGGCAGATGACGCCGGTGATTAGGGAGCAAAAAAACAGGGCCTTTCCCCATCCGCCCTTCGCAAAGGACTTGAGCGCATCCACGATGGAATTTCCGGGTGCGTCGTCCAGAACAGCCCCGCCGCCTGCTGCATGAACGGGCATGGCGCCGGGAACAAGGCCCGCCAGTAATACCAAAAGAAGTATCAATGAAATGGTTCTCATATCCCAATCTCCTTTCAAACTTCGTTTCTTGCAAAAAGCCGCAGGGCGGCAAGTCTTAAGAAGATATTACGTGCGTCATGCGCGGTTCTCCTTTTCGCTCGCCGACAGGAGCTGCCCGCTCCTCAACTGTCAAGGGCCTTTTCGTAATATCTTTTGTGAGAGGACTTCCCCCTCCTTTCAATCCCCCCCGCCAGGAGGAGTGGCAGCGACGCACTCCTCCTGGCCCCCTCCAAACCCCCACCACTAATATCAGGCTATGAGCAAGGTTTATATAGGAATCAACAAGTCCAACCCACGAGAGACCGTAGAGTGGAACACCGAGGAGTTGGTGAACGGGCACTGGATCATTGTCGGGGGGACAGGCTCCGGGAAGACCCATCGTATAGTCGACATCACAAGGCAACTTCAAACGCAGAACATGCGTATACACGTATTCGACGCCCACGGCGACATCCGGACAGACCCCGAGTTCACATCACGTGTAGAGTTTTCCGAAATCAGTCCTTATGGAATCAACCCGCTGTCCATAAATCCCTCCCCTATCTATGGTGGGGTTCGGAAACGGATCAACTCACTCATCCGCCTCATAAACAAGTATTCAGACAAGTTTGAAGATAGGCAAGAGGCTGTCATGCGCTACGCTCTGAACGATCTCTACTCGTTACACGGCTTCGATTCCAAAAACCCCGAAACGTGGGCGCTGGACTCAACAAAAATGCCGACTCTTGAAGACCTGCGCCGCTTTATTTACGAGAAAATAAAAGGGTTCATGCTGGGACATATGTGCGAAATCTCGGACACGTTTGAGCGGCTTAACAGGGGACTCCTTGATATCAGAAGGCTTCACAGATACGATGTGCCTTGGAAGATAGAGATGAGGGCCGGAGAGCGCCACGAACAGATGATTGGCTCTCTCAGAGAGGAACTCAAGGCCGTGTTCGGCAGGTTGGTCGATACCGTAGAGGCCGACGACTTCGAACAGTTCATCCACTACGACGGCAAGGAAGTGCTGAAAGCACTCTATGATAGAATCGAAAAGATGCGGGCAATGGGTGTCTTCAAGACGGTCCCGCCGCCCTTTGACCCCGATAAACCGATATGGCTGTACGCTATGGACAGCCTTTGCGTCGAAGAGCAGGGCTATCTCGTGGAGCTGACGATAGAAGAGCTTTTTTCCGGCGCGGTGCAGCGTGGCTTCAGATCCGAGGTGGATACGCTCGTTTTCATAGACGAAGCTCAGAGGTTCATCTCCTCCGACGACCGGGACCATATAATAAGCGTGATATTCCGGGAGATCAGGAAGTTCGGCGGGGGGCTTGTGCTGGCGACTCAAAACTGCGAAACATTCCCGACAGACGTGATAGTAAACAGCGGCACAAAGATGATACTCGGCGTCGATGAAGGTTACCATGACATCCTGTCAAAAAAACTGGGGGTGGAAAGAATACGCTTTATACAGCCCAGGAAGAACGCTTTAGTTCAGATCAATACCAAGACCACATCCCTCGGTAGCAGGTTTGTCGATACGCTCTTCAGCCTTCCGGGTGAAACCAGTTAAGATACTACTACCGCTAATCCACCGGACTGTGCTTTCGGCGGGAAGACAACTTCTTTCTTCACAAGATACCTTATCTCGCCGACCTAAAATGACCCTCGCACCATTTTTGACGATGCTGTTATTACTGCGTATGTAGGTCAAAGGAACGGAGGGCATCCCCGGGGATCAGGGTTGGGGACACCCTCCAAAAAGACGGCGAATTTTGGGGAATCATGGAGGGTTCGCCGTTCCTATTCAACCGAAATTCCGTCAATCGTTGCAGAGCCTGTGTCTATCGAAAGCGAAGGGTCCGTTGGCCCTTGTATCGTGGAATTACCAACCTTCTCCTGCATGTCGCAGTCATATCCCCCGTCCAGTGTGATATCTTTATCTACGGTAACGTTCTCAGGGAAATGGAGCGCCTGGCTTTGAATCGCATCTCCCGGACTGGCGGCGCTTAAGGCAGCGGGAATAGTGGTAAAAGGATCCGGCGAGCTAGACAGTCTTACGGTTCTATCCAACTTATCGCAGATAGCAACGGGTATGTCATGCGTGGCAGTCGGGTCAGAAGTTCCTCCGGCATTCGTCGCAGTTAACGTCACTGTAAACGTCCCCGGACCTTCATAGACGTGGACGGGGTTCTGCTCGTGACTGTGAGGCGAGCCGTCGCCGAAGTCCCAGTCCCACTGCGAAGCAGGAGGCGTCGACGTGTCGGTAAATTCCGCCCTTAATGGAGCCTTCCCCGAGGCAGGGGCAGTAACAAATGTGAAACTGGCAACGGGAGGATTTATGACGAAAGTCGTCGTAACAGTGCAGTCTGCCGTTATCGGGCCTGTTGAATATGAATAACTTGTAACAGCCGGAGCAGTGTTAGCGTATGGCGTCCCCCAGCAGCCTTCTATGGTGCCGATATGGTAATCGGTATTCGAATCGAATGTGAAGCTGGTGGTCCCGTTGTAACTTATTGTCTGAGGCGTGGGCGTAGAAGCGCTCAATGATCCGTTTTGGCCCGCCGTAGCCGTCACCTGATATTCATTTATGGCGAACGTCGCCTGAACCGTGCAATCTCCGACAATTGAACCAGTGCTGTACGTATACATCGTTACAGTATTGGATGTGTTAGTGTAAGGAGTTCCCCAACAGCCGCTTATGCCGGACACATGATATCCAGTGGCTGCGACGAACTTGAAAGCCGTGCTTCCGCCATGATTTATCGTTTTCGGGGAGGGGGTCGACGCATCCAAGCTACCGTTTACCCCCGCTGAAGCCGACACCTGATACTGATTTATCGAAAAGGCTGCTTGGACAGTGCAGTCGTCAGTGATTGCGCCGGTCGTATAGGTATAGGTCGAAATTCCATTTGATGTGTTGTTATATGGTGTTCCGTTGCAACCGCTGACGCTGACAACGTGATAGCCAGTGGCGGCGTTGAACTTGAAGCTCGTCGTCCCATTATATGTGACTATCTGAGGCGATGTCCGATACGTGATATCCAGTACGCCGTTTGCCCCGGCAGAGGCTGTGACTGTGAAAGTGTTGCTGAAAGTTGCTGATACCGTACAGTCGGCAGTGATGAGGCCAGTATTATAGAGTTTAGAGGCATTCGTTGCCTGGGGTCCAACGGGAGTGCCTCCGCATCCGCTCACGAACGTTATGTGGTATCCCGAGTTCGGGAAGGCTGTGGATGACGTTGCGCTATTGTAATTTATCAGTGGCAATGTGGCGGGATTGAAATATCCCCCTGTCCCGGCCGAGAGTGTAACGGTATACTGGTTTATTGCGAATGTCGCGCTCACAGAGCTGCAATCGGCTGTTATCGGTCCGGTTGTGTACGTGTAGGATATGACCAAATTATCGGAATTGACATATGAGGTGCCCCCGCAACCGCTCACGCTCGCCACATGGTAGCCAGTATTGGCGTTGAATGTAAACGTCGCCGTGCCGCCGTAGTTCACCGTCTGGGGCGAGGGGGTGGAAGCATCCAAGCTGCCGTTCGCGCCCGCTGTAGCCGACACGGTAAATGTGTTTACAACCTTCGCGGCAAGCTTTGCGTTCAGATAGATGTAATCGGCTATCTTGGACCCGTTGCCGCCGTCTTCGGAAAGTAGCCTGCCTTCCTTGTCGTAATGATAGACTACGGTATTTCCATTGGATAATTTCGTCACCCTCATCCCGTCGCCGTCGTAAAAGAACGAGGCTATTACTTGTGCACCGTTCTTATAGCTTGTAAGGTTGTGAAGCCTGTCATAGGTAAGTGTATATCCGCTAAACGTGGTAAGGTCGCCGTCGCCGTTGTAGGAAAACGAATGGACTCCCCACCGCCGCTCGTTGATGACAAGCGATTGCTCGAATAGTTGTAACTGCTCGTTCCGCCGGCTGTTTTTGAGAGTCTGTTGCCCGCCGCGTCATATGTAAAAGATCCGTTTCCCCATAATTGGGTGGCATTAAAAGTCTTGATACGTGAAAGTTCATCATAATCAAGAGTCTGGTTATTGGAACTCGTGACATAGTCCGTAAGGGAAGTCATGTTCCCTCTGGTGTCATAGCCATATCCGGTATCAACTGAGGCGCCCGTCGTGGTGCGGGTGGTAAGGTTTCTATTGTTGTACGTTAGGGAGGTTGTCAGACCGTTGGCATCGGTAAAGCTGCTCGGCAGGCCGAGGCATGGGGCTGCTGAGCAATAATTCACAGGCGTTATACTGCCACCGAAGCCCGTGACAGAGATGACCTGATTCTTGGTGTTGTACCCGTAGACGATGTGTCTGCCGGAAGGGTAGCCTGAAGGAGGATAATAGATATCCGTTAGATTATCGTTGCTGTCGTATCTGTAGTCCGTATAGTATGTCTGCGTCCCGATGGTTTCGGTTTTTCTTGTCAGCCGGTTCGCCTCGTCGTATGAATAATCGATTGTCGCACTGGGGGCGTCCATTGATGTGCGGTTGCTGGCGCCGTCATACGTGATGGTTATAGTGCTTCCGTATGAAATCGTCTTCAGGCGGTTTATGTTGTCGTATGTGTAGGATGTTGTCCCGAGCGAATCGGTCTTTGAGGTCATATTGCCCACGTTGTCCCGGCCGTACGTCGTTGCCCCGGTTTCAGAGTCAGTCATGGACGTCAGGAAATTCTTTGGGCTGCTGTAGCCAAAGGTCCGTGAGATGGCACCCTGTGCTGAGCTCAACACGCTTCCTGCCATGTTGTACGTAAAACTCGTGGTGTTGATCTTCGCGTCGACGATGCTCCCGAGATACTTTTCATCGGGATTGCCGAAAGCGTCGTAATAGAAACGGGTGATCTTACTTGCCTCGTCCGTTACCGTCTCGTCGCTGCCGGAATACGAATAAACGATTGAGGACGAATCCTTGTGAGTG
>JAKAIZ010000180.1 GCA_021814065.1 Nitrospirota bacterium
TCGATCACCTCGCCACGGCCCCCGTTAAATTTTCCCGACTGGTCGATGATGCCCGCCGAATACATCTCGGAGACGAGGTCGATCAGGCCGGACCCGCAGATGCCCCCCGGCTCGGTCCCGCCGATGACCTCCAGCGCTATCTTTCTGCTCCTCCTGTCGATCAGGACCCTCGATATCGTGCCGGCCTCCGCTTTTTTCCCGATGTTCGCGACACCGCCTTCCAGCGCAGGCCCCGCGGCCCCGGCCCCCACCATGATCCAGTCCCTGCATCCGAGCGTGATCTCGACGTTCGTGCCGACATCGATAAAGAGCGCCGGTTCTTCCTCCCGGTACAGGCCGGAAAAGAGGATTCCGCTGATGACATCGCCGCCCACGTAGCTTCCGGCATTCGGGAAGACATACACGACCGCATTGCTGTTTACCGGAAGACCGGTCCCGCCGGCATCCGCAAAAAAAGACCTGTTGACGACGGGGATATAGGGGCTGAGCGGGATGTTGTCGACATCGAGACCGAGAAAGAAATGGGACATGATCGTATTGCCTGCCACTGTCACCGCGTAGATCTCATCGGATGCGATTCCGTGCATCTCACAGGTCCGGGCAATAACCCCGCGTATCCCTTCTTGAAGCGACCTCACCAGTTCAGTGAATTCACCGGTCATCGACCGCTGGACCCGCGTCAACACGTCGTATCCGAAATCGACCTGGGGGTTTTCGACCCCGGCCTCCCCGATCTTCTCTCCGGTGCCGAGATCATACAGGAAGCATTCGATATTGGTGGAGCCTATATCAAGCGCAATTCCGAAGACACGCTTTCTTCCTACATCGAGTATGCGCAGGCCCTCTCCTGAAAGACCGATTACGAGGTCGATCCTGAAGCCGCTTCTGCGAAGCTCCGCCGGAAGTCTTCTTAGTATGTCCAGCGGTACTGTCACATCTTCCAGCCCCTGTCTCTGCAGACCTCCGGCAAGTCTGTCAGCGTCAGCCGTTTTGTCGGACGGAGACGGGGGCGAAAGCGTCACCCCGCAGTGGAAGGCGAGAGGACTAAGATTCATACATGATCTTCCCCATGTCCGAGACATCATACCCGCCGAGGGCCTCGACCCCGGACCTGAATTCCCGGTCCTCCATAATTATTTTCAGGAGGGCCAGGAGGGTCGGCATCGACAGGTACTTGGCCGGGACGGCAAGGTCGTAACGCTCCTTCGCCAGCGGGATAAAGTCCAGGTCGAGCGCCCTTGCAGCGGCGAGTATCGCCATCCCGGTGTCGGCGATACCGGTCAGTACGGCCGAAGCGACCCCCATATGGGTATATTCCTCGCGCTCGTATCCCCGGACCGCTTTCGGGTCTATCTTCAGTTCCTTCAGATACTTGTCTGTGAGCAGCCTGGTGCCTGCCCCGGACTGCCTGTTGATGAAGACGACGTCGTCCCTTACGAGGTCATTGAACCCGCTGATCTTTTTCGGGTTCCCCTTCGGCACGAGCAGGCCCTGCTGCCTGTAGACGAGGTTGATCAGAACGATCTTTCTGTCCGCCAGAAGCCTCTTGATGAAGGGGACGTTATACTCGCCTGTCTCTTCGTCGAGGAGATGGGTCCCCGCAATATGGGCCTCGTCCTTTTTCAGCGCGACCAGTCCCCCCATCGACCCGACATGCGCCGAGGAAAGAGAGTATTTCGGATAGTTCTTCTTGAGTATATTTGCGAGCAGGTCGAGCGCATTGTCGTGACTCCCGATGCAGACGACCGTATTTTCGATCTCTTCCTTCCCCCTGAGCATCTCGACGGACACCTCGGTCCCTGCGCCGAAGCCCTCGGACATTGCGGGCACCCTGACGATGCCGTCTGCGCGAACGAGCGACATAAGTACGCCGGCGCCCCTGCTGACCGGCGTGGCAATGAGGTTGTCGCCGACCTTCCCGAGTTTTACCCTAAGGAATTCTTCCTGCCCGAGAGAAGAGGCGACCTGGCGAGAGAGTCTCGCCGGAATCCGCCCGGTCTCGGGAGGTTCGAGTCCCTGCCATTTGTAGATGAGCCCCTTTGCGAAGAGGCCGAAGGTAATATACGTCGAGACGGGATACCCCGGAATGCCGAGCACAGGCCGGCCTTTGATCCAGCCGAGGATGACCGGCTTGCCAGGCTTGATATTGATCCCATGCAGTATCACTTCGCCGAGTTCCGCTACCGCCTTCGCCGTAAAGTCCTCGGAACCGGCGGAAGATCCGGCGTTGATCACCACCAGGTCCGCCCGTGCGCAGCCTTTGAGCAACGCATCCTTAATCTTTCCGGGGTCGTCGGAGATGGGGGCGAACCTCAGGGGATCTCCGCCCCATTCGGTCACAAGGGCCGACAATATCCGAGAGTTGTACTCTATGATGTCGCCTTTTTTCAGCTCGGTCCCCGGTTCGACGATCTCGGACCCAGTAGGGATGATCGCCACCTTCGGCCTCCTCCGGACAAGGACGTCTACATGGCCCCCGGAGATGACCGCGCCGATATCGACCGGCCGTATACGGTGGTTCTCGGGCAATATCAGTTCAGTGCATACGATGTCCTCTCCGATGGCCCTTACATGCTGCCATGGCGCCGCCGGCTTGATGATCTCTATATAGCCGGGCCCATCCCCGACGGCCGCGACAACATTCACGTCTTCTATCATAACCACCGCGTTAAAGCCGTCAGGCATAGGGTCGCCGGTGTCGACGTAGACTGCCCGTTCGCCGATGCTCAGCTTTTTGGGGGAATACTCTGCGGCGCCGAAGGTGTCGGCGAATTTCACGGCGTAGCCGTCCATGGCAGAAGAATGGTAAAACGGGGCCGAAAGCCTCGCAAAAACCGCCCCGGCCGTCACCCTCCCGAGCGAGTCCGTTACGGGTATCACTTCTCCTGCAAGCGGCTTTATTCCCGAGGCGAGTATCCTCTGGGACCATTTTTTCAGTGCCTCGTCAAGGGGCGTATTTTCGATGTATATCCCTTTTCTCATGTGTGTCTCACGTATTCTGATTCCGAAAAACAGCGGCCTTCCGTTTATTATCTGAGATTGTCCCGATTAAATCAATAATGCAGGTCATACCCGGCATAAACGGAAGCGATGTCCCTGCGAGGGAAGATGGAGCGGAAGGTACCTGGGTCAGGACACCCTTTCGAGGTCCCTCCCGGTGCTGATCTCTATGCGGTTGCGCCCGTTCTGCTTTGCACGGTAAAGCGCGTAATCGGCACACCGGACCAGCCTGTCCTCGTTCGCCAGCCCGGGATCAGGAAGTCCTGCAACCCCTATACTGACGGTAATGGGTCCCTCGATTTCCGGAAAGATATGCTGCGCGATCGCGGTCCTCATGCGCTCGGCGCCGACCTTCGCGTTCTCCTTCTCTGTACTAGGCAGGATCACCATGAACTCCTCGCCCCCGAAACGCGAGGCGGTATCTATCTCACGGATACTGGCCGTGATGATATTGCCGACTTCCCTCAGCACAGTGTCTCCGGTCTGATGTCCGTAACTGTCATTCACCTTCTTGAAGTGGTCGATATCGAGCATGATAAGCGACACGGGGTTTGCATAACGTTTGGAGCGTTCAAACTCCTTTGAAAGCACGTCATGAAACCTTCGGCGGTTGTAGAGGCCGGTCAGCGCATCCGTGATCGCCATGTATTCAACTTTTCCGAGCAGTTCCTCCAGTTGCTTGTTCTTCATCCGCAGTTCGTCCTGGAGGGCCTTTGTCCTGAGCGAAGCGTAGATGCGTGCGTTCAGCTCAAGCTCGTCATAGGGCTTCGGGAGATAATCGTCAGCACCTATCTGGAGCCCCGAGATCTTATCGGAAAGCTCCTTTTTGATTGTGAGCATTATGACCGGAATGCCCCTGGCGTTTTCGTCGAGCTTCAGCCAACGGCATACTTCATACCCATCCAGCCCCGGAAGGATGACGTCGAGAAGTATGATGTCAGGCTTCATCATCTTCACCGTCTTGATCGCGTTGATGCCGTCCTGGGACCACAGGACATCATAGCCGGTAGCCTGCAGGATCTTTTTCGTTACGTTTGCCTGTACGGGGTCGTCCTCGACAAGCAAGACCTTAGCTTTCGCCACTGTATTCCTCCCGACACGCTAAATAAGCATTATCCGAACACCAATATTCTTTCGCCCTCACGGGACGAATCAGCACCTTCAAAGATTGCTCGCGACAATCTTTTCGGCCTCATCCGACACCAGGTGACAATATACCAGGAGTTTCTTATTTCCAAGCTTCGACTCGGTCTTCGCCTTAGCGAGATTGCATATCTTACGGAGCACATCGAACCGCTTACCGTAATATAGCCACGGGAACAGATCGCGCACGTCCGCCGCGACGAACGGCAACAGTTCTTCATCGGCGACCCCAGCCTTCCTCAGAAGGGCGAGGACGTCATGGATCAGCGGCGGCCCCGACGTCCAGAGGGCCATACGGACCATCATCTCCCAGCAGACAGAAATGTGCAGCCTGGCGACGTCTTTCAGATCGACCGAGAGAACCGACCCGACCATATCTTCACCGGCGCTCCGGTAACATGCTTCATCCAGACTGAAGAGATGCCTGTGGGACTTTTTCGCGGCATCGCCCCGATAAAGCACGATTTCTCCTGGCACGCCGTACCGGCTTTCAGTGCCTGACGTTTCCAATGGGATAAAATAACAAAAATACGGCTATTTTATCAAAACAATTCTGCGGCCAGCCGGGAGATGTCAAGAGGGGATTTCGAGCTTCTTAGATAACTCTTAAGACGCGGGAGGGGGACTCGCGGACCACCACATAGGACTTCGGGGCAGAGGAGTTATTTCCTGTGGCCGGATAAAAGCCTGTTGAACACATCCCTCAGAAGCTTACAAATCCCCTTGCGCCTCGGCTCGTATAGCGAGGGATAAATGATCACCCGCCCGTCTCTGTCCGCTTCAACGGTCTTGTACGCCATACCAAAATTATATCAAAGAAAATCGGCCAGGGTGGATTAAGTTTTTTTCATGAGCCGGAGCAGGCAGACATACCTCAGAAGCTTGCAATTTGGCGAGTGATGGGGAAGAAAAGAGATTCAGGAAACCCTCCCCCCCGGCAACGGAAAAGAGGATCCTATCTCACCTTCAGAAACGCGATCGATTCTATATGGAAAGTGTTCGGGAAAAAGTCTATCAGCCGCACCGACCGGATCTCGTACTTGTCCCTGAGCTTCTTGAGGTCCCTTGCAAGGGTCGCGGGATTGCAGGAGATATACACGATCTCATCCGGAGGGTTTTCGAGTACCTTCTTTGCCACCTCAGAGGTAAGCCCGGGCCTCGGCGGGTCGAGAATGATGACGCCGAATTTCTTGCCGATGCGGTACTTTTCAGCCGACGCCCTCACAATCTTACAGTTCTTCAGCCCGTTCAGTTCGAGGTTCCTCTTTCCGTCTTCAACCGCATAAGGGTTCTCCTCGACCGCAACGACCTCTTTCGCCAGCGCCGCCGCGGGCAGCGAGAAATTGCCGGCACCCGCATACAGGTCAAGAACGCTCTTTCCTTCGAGCGGCATCAACTGCTCGACGAGAAGCCGGGCGACTTCCCTGTTGAGTTCCCAGTGCGCCTGAAAAAAGGTCCACGGCGACACCGTATATCTCAGCCCGTTCAGGTCGAATCCGGTAAAGGCCCCGCCATAGGCGATCGAATCGTGATAGGCTATGCCGGAAAGCCCGGTCTCGACAAACGTCTCCAAAATAGATGTATCGTAGTCCTTCCCCTTCAGGAGGGCGACCGGCGTGTCCCCCAGGGCAATATGGATATCGCTCAGGTTGCGGACCTCGCATTTCTCCTTGATCTGCCTGTAGATAGCGTTGATGCCCTCATGCATGAGCGGGCATTCCTCAAAGGTGATCACTTCGCGCGACGACTCCCTGAAAAAACCGATTTCGCCGCTGCGCGATACCTTGAACTGGGCCCTCCGACGGTAGTGCCATTGATCGCCGAAGAGAGGCGGTTCGAAAGGGGCCTCTATGCCGCCCAGCCTTCTTAGCGTGTCGCGGAGCACCTCGTCCTTCATCGACAGCTGCCTACCGTATTGTATGAACTGAAGCTGGCAGCCGCCGCATCTGCCGAAGACCGGGCATAGAGGTTCGACCCTGTCCCCGGACGGTTCGATTACGGTCACCACTGAGCCGACGGAGTAGTCCTTCTTCTTCTCCTCTATCTCGACGTCGACCATTTCTCCCGGGATCGCCCCCTTGATCAATATCACTTTTTCGTCCCGCGCAACCGAATAACCGCCGTATGCAGGCGTCAGGGATTCAAGTATCATTCCCATCGTCCCTATTCCTTTTCGGTCAGTTTCTTGATCGTCGACTTCAGTTCACTCAGGTCAGCGGACTTCACAATGTATGCCTCGGAGGCCCAGACAGCGAAGTCGTCCCGGTAGTCATAGGCCGTGGACATGATCACCGGCAGCCTCGGCCTTTTCTCCTTCATCTGCCGGAGCAGTTTGATCCCGTCGATATCCGGCAGAAGTATATCGAGGG
>JAKAIZ010000181.1 GCA_021814065.1 Nitrospirota bacterium
TAGGGCATCTGGTGAACTCACTCCCCTCCGTGATCTGCGCCCAAGTCAAATCAATACCATTTGGAATAGATTTTTATGTGAGGCAACGTATATCATTTCGTATCGATTCTTATGTGAGGCAACGGGTCAAGTGAAAGTCGTCTGTCATCGTGGAGAGTATCGAGGAAGAGATGAATGCTTCCCGGGTCCGTGAAATATTGTGTTTTGACCGCCCGGAGGTATCGCACAGACCTTACTTCAGCCTGCACGGGGCGAAAAGACTATTTTTTCTATAGATGAAAATCTCTTCCCTTGTGAGGGTGTGTTACGTCAACCTTTCACGACTAGGACGGGGCAGGCCGCGTGCCCTATGACTTTTTCCGTGACGCTTCCCATGAGGAGCCTCTTGAGTCCGGTCCTCCCGTGGCTTCCCATCACGATCATGTCGACGTTTTCCTCGTGCGAGATCTTTGCAATAATGTCGTATGCATCGCCTTCTCCCACGAATGTCGAAACGGGGATGGATTTCTTCTCTGCTTTTGCTTTGATCGAGGCGACGAATCCCTGCGCGTTCCTTATCAGCTTCTCGACGACGTTCGGCGCCTCCGCATAAAACTCGGCCGGTACGTCCACCGCCGACACCGCCGAGATCGAACCCCCGTAAGACTCCGCAAAATCAATCGCCTTGTCCGTGGCCAGGTCGCTGTACCGCGAGCCGTCTGTTGCGATTAGTATCTTCTTCCATCCTATCGTCGTTCCCTTCGGTACGACGAGCACGTCCCTCTGACTGTGGCCGATTACGCGGGCTGTGACACTCCCGATGAGTGACTGGCCTAAAGGGGAAGTTCCGCGTCTTCCCATGATAATGACCCCGCAGTTTTCCGCCTCTGCCAGATCGACCAGTCTGCTGTAGATATCCCCTTCTTCAAGGACGGTCTTTATCAAGGTCCCTTCTTTCTTCGCAAGAAAAGATGCCCTTGAAAGAATCTCTTCCCCCGGACGGCGGAGCGCCCTGTGGATGTCGCCCACCGCGGTCAGGTCGATGTCCCCCTCGTATGAGGGCACGACCGTGGTGACTGTTATCCAGGATTTTTCTTCGACTGCGAGTTTAAAACCCTGCAGAAGGGCGTTCGTGCTTGATTCTGACCCATCAAAAGCGACCAGTATTTTCCTGTATTTGGCCATATCTCCCCTTTGTCCTAGTCTGCCTGCAAAAAGGGGCGGGAAGACTGGCCCCGCCCCTTGCGGTTATCTATATGGTAGCCGATAACACCTATCCGTTTGCGTGTTCGAATGCCTCCTGTGCTGCCCGCTGCTCCGCCCGGCGCCCCTGCCACATCGCTCTTAAGACAATGAACGCACCCAGTCCAAGTGCGAAGATCATTATCATAAAACTGGTATTCTTAAGTATCTTCACGGTCATTGCTTCCAGCGGCTGTATCAGTCCGAGCTGGCCGAGATAAACCGGTACCATGAGCCCGCGGCTAAAGAGGACGATCACCATAATTACGCCCATGACGACCTTGATCATAAAAGGTTTAACATACGTGGTGCCCATCGCGCCCAGCTGGATTCCGAAAAGCGACCCTGCGAGGATGACCATCGCAAGCCGTATGTCGACGAGACCATGCATCGCGTATTTGAACGAGCCGCCGAGACCCATGACAAACGCGATCACAAGCTCGGTGGCTGAGGCCATGAGACTCGGGGCGCCCAGGACATAGATCATCGCAGGCACGCCGATAAAGCCCCCGACCGCGATTGTCGCTGCCAGCATGCCGGTTGCAAACCCGAGGGGAATCGTAAATAAGACAGAGATGCGTGCGTTAAGGGCCTTGAAATAAACCATGGTGCCGGGGATATTTACCGACTGTACCCAGCGTGCCAGTTTCGTGACCTTTTCTTCCTCATTGGAATTGCCGTCCTTGTATGTCTTCCAGGCGTCTTTGAGCACGAAACCACCGACGACCGCAAGAATAACAACAAATGCGACGCTCACATAGAGGTTCGAGCCTGCGTCTCCGAAAGTCTTCTTGATGCTTTCCTGTATGTGTGCCCCGTAAAGGACGCCCGCCTCAGCCGATATGCCGAGGACGACCCCGAGTTTTACATCTACCTGGCCGTATTTTGCGCGTTTTAGGGAACCCACGAGCGCCTTTGGGAACTTGTGGCACATGTTGCTTGCCACTGCGACAAGGCCGGGGACACCTAGACTCATCATGCCCGGCGTCAGGACAAATGCGCCGCCGGACCCTATGAACCCGCTGACGAGGCCGCCTACGAAGCCGACGAGAAAGAGATAAATCAACTGTGCGGCGTCGAGATCGATAAAGTTGGATGCCTGCTGTACAATATCGGGCATGCTATTTAACCTCCTTCTTCTTCTTGGAGGCCTCGACGCCAAGTAGCGTCCAGAAATGGCCTGTAAAGGAGCCGTGTATGTAGGAAAAGAGAAAGGCGATCAGGATCGGCAGAAAGGCATAGAGCCCGCCGAGACCGGAGTACCTGTTGGCGATATCCTGGTTCATGAGGAGAACGCTGTATAACACTGCCGAGACAAGCCCCATGAGTATTGCCGCCCCATAGGGCTTTTTCTTTGTGGTTTGATTGTTAGCTGACATTTTTCCTCCATTTTTGTATTAGTTACTTCCGTGCTCTTTTTGTCATCATCTTCGGACGCACGCTACTGCCGATCCTTCTCGTGATCCTCTCCTGCTGACCTTCACCATTGTTCATGATCAGTCTTGCGGTTTCGAATTCACCCGCTTCCGCAAACGTGACTGCGGACATGATGTCCTCAAACTTAGTCCTGAATTTTTCGATTGCTTTCATGGCCTTCCTCCTTCTTTTTGTAATGTTATGCCTCAGCCTTTTCAGGCAGTGTTATATTTACGATAGGCTTCGAAATGTTTTTAAGCAGCTTTCTTATGTTCAGTATCTTTCTTTCCTTGGACAGATTAGGGCTCAGGAGCACCATCTCGATTCCTGTCCTTTCCTTGAGATAGTCGGTGATGGCGGACGCAACGTCTCCGGAGGCCGTTTTATAGGTGAGGCTGACCGATATTTCTCCTGCCTTCACTTTCATCTCTTTTATCTTGTTCTCTTCGGTTTCTTTCAGTTCCGTCTCCTGTTTCTCCATCAGTGTCCTGACAGTCTGGAAGTCTCCGGCCTCTGCAAAGGCGGCGGCCGACATTACATCTTCAAAACTCGTCATCATCTGCCTCGGATATACGACGAGCACCGCTATCCCGGAAATGAGTGTCTTTGCAAGTTCGAGGACATAAGAAAATCCTTCATCGGTATTTTCACCTCCTTTTGTCACGAATAAGATTTTTTCCTTCATTTCCTTGCCTCCTTTATTGCTTTACAAAGGTTATACCAAGATGCGTGCCAAGAGGTAAGTTATTGAAATAACGAGATAATGGTTCCGGGAGTAAGAATGGCAGTGTTCCATGATGGAACGCTGCTGAACGTATTTATAACAGAAGCTTGCAGATACGATGATTTGAGCGGTAGGTTGCTGGGTTATTTGGCAGTTTAATGCCCGGGAAATGAAATATTGGAAGGCAAGTTACTTTTTCAGTATTCTCCAGAGACTTGTACGCGATATGCCGAGGAGGTCTGCCGCCTTCGACTTATTATTTTCGGCATATTCGAGTATCTTCTCTGCGTAATCTTTATTGAGTTCGTCGATCGTCTTGATCCTGTTAGGATCTATAGTTTCAATTTGAAACAACCTTATGCTTTGTGGCAGGCTTTCCGGGGTGATCAGAGATGTCTTTTCGAGAATTACCGCTCTTTCTATTATATTTTCGAGTTCCCTTACATTACCCGGAAAGCCGTAGGAAGTGAGAATGTCCATCGCCTCTTCCGAGAAGCCGGCAATCTTCTTGTTCGTCTTCTTCGAATGTTTCTCAAGAAAGTGCCTGCTGAGAGGCGTGATGTCTTCTTTTCTCTCTCTCAGAGGAGGGATGAATATGTCCATAACATTAAGGCGGTAATACAGGTCTTCCCTGAATCTTCCGCCCGAGATGATCGAATTCAGGTTCTGGTTTGTTGCCGCGACGAACCTCACGTCGACCTTGATTGAGCGCGTGCCCCCGACTCTTATGAACTCCCTGTCTTCGATGACTTTCAGCAGCTTCGCCTGCAGCGCGGGAGACATCTCGGCTATCTCGTCTAGAAAGAGCGTGCCGTTGTCGGCAATCTCCAGCAGGCCCTGTTTTGCCGAGGCCGCACCGGTAAAGGCGCCTTTTTCGTGTCCGAAGAGTTCGCTTGCCAGGAGTTCTTCCGTGAAAATAGCGCAGTTGACGGCAAGGAAAGGCATTTCCTTTCGCCTGCTCGTATAATGGATGATCTTTGCCACGAGCCCCTTGCCAGTGCCGCTTTCGCCGGTGATCAGCACATTGCAGTCCGAGCTCTGTATGCCCGTGATAATGTCGGTGACCCGCCTCATCACCTTGCTCTTGGCGATGAAGGAAAAGCCGGCAACCGCATTTTTCCCGGAGGAGGGAAAGGACTGCTGAAGAGTGACCTTAAGTGCAACGTTCTCTTTTTCGAGCCTTTTTTTTTCCTCGATCTTTTTTACCTTGAGGGTGAGTTCGTCGAGGTTGAAAGGCTTGGTCACATAATCAGTAGCGCCTTTCGACATCGCGTTCACCGCTGACTCGATGCTGCCGAAGCCGGTGATGATGATGACGTCGACATCCGGATACTTTTCTTTAACTTCGGTAAGAAGCGTAATGCCGTCGATTCCCGGCATCTTTATGTCGGCGATCAGAAGATCGAACTCCCGTCCTTCGATCTTCTTGAGGGCCTCGATACCGTTATTTGCTGTGGCGATGTCATAACCCTCTTTCCCGAGGGCATAACTCAGATGCTTAAGAGTGATCTCTTCGTCATCCGCGATCAGTATTCTCAGTTTCATATTTCCCCGGCAGTGTTATGGTAAAGGCTGTCCCTTTGAATGGTTCGCTCTTCACCTCTATTTTACCTTTGTGCTTTTCTATTATACTGTAAACGATCGCCAGACCTAAACCGGTCCCCTTTTCCTTTGTCGTGAAGAAGGGATCGAATATCCTCGTCATGTCTTTAGACACGATGCCCCTGCCGGTGTCGGAGATCCGGACAGTCACGGAATGGCCGTTGTCCGCCACCGAAACAGTGAGCTTTCCTTTTCCGTCCATCGCGTCGACTGCATTGCTGAAGAGGTTTATGAAGACCTGTTCCAGAAGATGCTTGTCAGCCCTGACTTCGACGGCATCCGGAGATTCGACATGGCAGTCGACCTGGGAGATCTCGCCGGAGGTCTTCATCTGGCCGAGAATATTTTCGATTACGGCGACGATATTTACGTCCCGGAGGTCGGGAGGTTTTTCGCGCGAGAATTCAAGAAGGTCGTTGACTATGCGTTTGACCCTCAGGGTCTGTGAAGATATATCCCCTACCGTCTCCTTCACAATCGACGAGCAGGTTTCCTGCCCGATCTCCTTCGTAAGGATCTGGGCGGCGAGATAAATGTTGTTGAGCGGATTGTTGAGTTCATGGGCGACTCCCGACGCCAGCGTTCCTATTGAAGCCAGCTTCCGGCTCTGGAGAAGTTCCTCGTTCTTCACGCTTATCTCACGGTCGCGCGCAATAAGGTCTGCCTCCATCTTGTTGTAGGCCTGGATGAGGATGCTCACCTCGTCTTCTCCGTCCTCATCTGTCGGGATGGAGAGGCGTGAAAAATCGCCCTTGCCGGCCCTTTCGATCGCGCCCGTCAGCAGCTGAAGCCTCCTGACCACGCTTTGGCTGATCGCGAAGAGGGCGATAAGACCGACTGCAAGGAAGGTAGGAACGAGCACGAGGACGGCCAGCTGCGAAAATCTGATCGCCTGTTCGGTCTTTTCCCTGGCCGACTTGTCGAGGTCCGTCGAGATCGCCAGTATCTCTTCTCCTTCTTTTCTCAAAGCGCTTATTTCGGCGTCCAGTTCTCTGAGGTCCCTGACCACCCGCGCGTCCCCGCCGAGCGAAAAGAGACGCTCGAGAAGTTCGGCGTTTACGAGGGGCCGTTCAAGAAAAGTGGATTCAATCAGCGGGAAAAAAACGGTGAAGTGGCCGTATTGCGGCTTGAGATGGTTGAACTCCGTCTCGAAATCCCATTTCAGGTTCTCGATGCGATTAAACCTCCGGCTGTATCCCTCAATTCTTGCCTGCAGGTCGGAAACGCTCTTTGTCCGGTACACGGGGCTCGACTGCGCAAGTGTTGTCCTGAGGTCCTTCAGATACACATAGACGTACTCGCTTTCCTTTCTGTCTCCATAGAGAAAATAGTTCTTCTCGTGCCTGCGGATCAGCAACGACTTGGACCGGACCGTATCGGAAAGTTCGAGATACCGGATCTCCTTTCTGATCTCGATGAAATTGACATAGGCCGAAATGGCGAGTATCGCTATGACGACCGCGCTGATAAGAAAACTGAGTATGATCTTCTTCTTTAAAGACATAGGGCGTCCATTTTATACTGCGACATATTTCATGGGTA
>JAKAIZ010000015.1 GCA_021814065.1 Nitrospirota bacterium
GTAGAGGACCACATGGATAGCCACGACCCACATCACCGAATGTATCTGCCACATCACGATAGGATGCCAGATGTTCCAGGGCAGGCCGATATCGAGCGTTATAGCGGTAGCGGCAAGGAGATAACCAAAAAAGGCGTTCAGGATCGCCGCCCTCACAATAGGCCTGTATTTCTTCATATTGAGGATATACACTGCCCCCGCTATAAGGAAGCCTCCGGCGGCCATCGCCACCCCTCCGAGCACATCAACACCGATCCAGAGTCCCCAGGGGAAACGGTCGCTGAGGTTGGTCACTGCGCCAAGTCCTTTAAAGAGACGGTAAACCATAATCACGAGGCCGAAGATCATGATAAGGACCAGGAACGCAGTCGTCGGGGTCCACATTTTTATTTCTTCATGTTCCGATTTCATGTCTATTCCTCCTTATCCATATTCTTGTTGCGCCTGGTGATCGCCCAACTGACCGCTCCGGCAGCAATGACCACGCCGATCACGGCAGGGATCTTTTTGATATACGCCCATGTGAGGTCAGGATATGGCTGGGCAGGGATCGCCATATTGAATCCGAGAGTCTCAAACGGCACGCCTGAGATGTAGATCCACGATGTGCCGCCCGCCTCTTCCTTCCCGTAGATGTGGCTGACGTACTTGCCGGGGTTCTGCGAAATCCGCCTTTCCGCCTCCGCCCTCACCCCGTCGAAATCCGAATAGTACATCGTCTGCGTCGGACAGACCTTGATGCAGGCGGGCACAAGACCGTTCGCCACCCTCTCGGAGCAGAAGGTGCATTTCCTCACCCACGGCACCGCCTTTTCCCACTCGTATTTCGGTATATAGAAAGGACATGCCAGCATGCAGTAGCGGCATCCGATGCACCGCTCGAAGTTGTATGTGACCGGTCCCGCTTCGGTCTTCTTCAGGGCCTCGACCGGGCAGACCGAGGCGCACGCAGGGTTTTTGCAGTGGAGACACTGGTTTTTCACAAAACTCCAGACGGGTACGCCGCCGTTATCCTGCTCGATGTATCTGATATTCGTATAACACTCCGAATTGAGCTCGGGCGGATTCGTAAAATTGCCGTACATCACGGTCTTCTTGACCGACCGCTCATTCCACTCTTTGCATGCCACCTGGCAGCCCCGGCAGCCTATGCATCTTGTCAGATCGACCAGTACACCTTTTGGTTTGGTATCAGCCATGTTCACCTCCCTACATTTTTTCGACGTTGACCATAAAGGCCTTCGTCTCAGGAATCATGGTGTTCGAATCGCCGATCGTCGGGGTAAGCAGATTTGCGCTCTCTCCGCCGCTGCCGTCGGCAGGCCACTGCCACCCGAAATGCCATGGCATCCCCACCTGATGCACCGTATTGCCGGCGATCTTGAAGGGTTTCAGTCTGCCGGTGACAACTGCCTTGGCCCACAGGCTGCCGCGGGCCGAGGAGACCATCACCTTGTCGCCGCTCTTGATGCCCTTCTCCGCAGCCAGCTCTTTGCTGATTTCGATAAAGACCTGGGGCACCATCTCAAGCTGCCACGGCTCGTGTCTTGTCAACACGCCGGTCTGCCAGTGTTCAGAGACACGGTACGTCGTGGCGACAAAGGGATACCTTACATCGCACGAGGCGAAGATGTCCTCGGGGGCAATCTTCTGGCCTTCCTTGCTGTACCAGAGCTTGATTGTAGGGCTGTTGTACTGCTTCGACATCGGGTTTTCCTGTATCGGGCATTCGAGCGGCTCGTAATGCTCGGGGAAAGGCCCGTCCGCAAGCCCCGGCCCGAATATGGACCCTACGCCGTCGGGCTTCATGATAAACGGCAGTTTGCCGCCTTCCGCCGCCAGCGGCGGCGCAGGCCCGTCCGGCACGTCGCCAACCCAGACACCCGGTTTATTGGTTGCCGGATTTATCTTTGCCGCGTCCCATTTTATGACAGGACGTTTCTGGTCCCAAGGCCGGCCCTCGGGATTGACCGAGCAACGGTTGTAGATGATCTTCCTGTTTACCGGCCATGCCCAGGCCCATCCGGGGAAGAACGCCATACCGGTGGGGTCGGACTTGTCCCTTCGTGCCATCATGTTGATGATCTTGCCGTCCTTCTGGGTATAGCTTTGCGAATAGATCCAGTTGCCGCAGGATGTAGTCCCATCGTCCTGCAGATTTACAAATGAGGCGCAGAGATCCCCCTTCTTCGCGATCAGCTTTGGAGGCACCGCCTTCTTATCGTAAAGGTCTTCAAGGTGATAGCCGTTGATCTCCATCGCGATCTTGTGGGTGTTCACCTCTTTCACCTTGCCTTCGGCGTCCTTCTCGCCGTAGTCCCAGGTAAGATTGAATATCGGCTCCGGGAATTTTCCTCCCTGCTTCTGGTAGAGCTTCTTCACCCTGAAGAAGAGCTCGTTCATGATGTCGGAGTCGGACTTCGACTGGCCGATCGGCTCGATCGCCTTATACCGCCACTGCGCCAGCCTTCCCGAATTTGTAATACTACCTTCCTTCTCGACCGAGAAGCAGGCCGGGAGCATGAAGACCTCGGTCTGCACGTCCTTGGGGTTCATCCCGGGGCCCCGCCAGAAAGAGCCGGTCTCATTGTCGAAGAGGTTTACGTTCACCATCCATTTCAGCTTGGAAAGGGCCTTTCTCACCTTGCCGGCGTTGGAACCTGAGCAGGCGGGGTTCTGGCCCCACGCGAAAAACCCTTCGAACTTGCCCTTGAACATCTGGTCGAAGAGGACCAGCCAGGAACAGTTCTGTCCTTCATCGAGCTTGGGGAGCCAGTTATACCCGAAGTCATTGTCCTTGGTTGCCTTAGCGCCGTAAATCGCTTTCAGATAGCTCACCATATATTTGGGCTTGTTCGACCACCAGTTGACGCTCTTCGCTTCCTTCGTCTTGGGGGTGTTCTTCTCATTATACGTTGCGAGGTCCGTCCATGAAGCGGTCGGCGTCGCAAGATAACCGGGAAGGGTATTGAACAGAAGTCCATGGTCGGTCGAACCCTGCACGTTTGATTCACCCCTCAGCGCATTTACGCCGCCTCCGGCCATGCCGATATTGCCCAACAGCATCTGGATGATAGTCATCGCCCTTATGTTCTGTGTGCCTATCGTATGCTGGGTCCAGCCCATCGCGTAGCATTCCGTGCCGACCTTGTTTGGAACCCCGGTAGTCGCATAAAGCCGGTATACCTGCAGAAGCACGTCTCCAGGCGTCCCGGTAATTTCAGACACCTTGTCGATGGTATAACGAGAATATTGCCTCTTCAGGAGCTGAAAGACGCAGTGTGGGTCCTTCATAGTACGGTCCTGCTTGGGGACTCCGCTTGCGTCGAGCTGAAAGGCCCACGTCTTCTTGTCGTAACTCCTGGTCTTGGGGTTGTAACCGGAGAAAAGTCCGTCCAGGTCGGTACAGGTCTTGAAATCCGGATTTACGAGGAAAGGGGCGTTCGTGTAGTTGACGACGTAATCCCTGAAGTACATGTTGTTGTCGAGAATGAATTTGATCATGCCGCCGAGAAAAGCGATGTCCGTGCCCGAGCGCATAGGCGCATAGAGGTCCGCCTTTGTCGCGGTCCTCGTAAATCTGGGATCGACGACGATCAGTTTCGCCCCTCTTTGCTCCTTGGCCCTCTGGATCCATTTCATCGAGATGGGGTGGTTCTCTGCAGGGTTTGCACCCATCACGAGAATGACATCAGCGTTCCTGAGATCCGCCCAGTGATTCGTCATTGCACCGCGACCGAACGACTCTGCCAGAGCCGCAACAGTTGCGGAGTGTCATATTCGGGCCTGGTGCTCGATATATACAAGACCCCAGGAGCGCAGGGCCTTCTGTATCATGTAACATTCCTCGTTGTCCAGCGCGGCGCTCCCGACGTGGGCGATAGCGTCGGTCCTGTTCACGACGAATTCTTTTTCGACCTCCTGTTCCTTTCCATCGGGGGTCTTTTCCTTGATCTTGGCTTTCGATGTGGCTTTGAATGTCCGGTCGCGGACGTCTTTGATCTTCTTTGCTATCTCATCGAGGGCCCATGACCACTCGACTTCCTTCCAGTCCGTGGCACCAGGGGCGCGGTACATCGGTTTTGTAAGCCTTGTGGGATTGCTGACCACCTGATAGAGAGATGCCCCCTTTGAGCATAGGGTCCCCTCACTTATGGGATGGTCGGGATCGCCTTCAGCGTCGACAAGCTTGCCGTCTTTCGTATAGGCAAGGATACCGCATCCGACCGAACAGTAAGGGCAGATCGTCTTCGTCTCCTTGGCGCCCTTGATCCGCAGTTCCCTCTCGGCGGCAGAGGCCTTTTGTGGAGAGATCCCTGCGCCTATCGCACCTGCCACCGCCGTACCGCCCGAAAGCTTCAAAAAATCCCGTCTCGATACACCCATGCCTAACCTCCGCGTAAAATGGTTTATAAGAATCGCAGATCGTTTAATACGCTTTTTAATGGCTCAAACGGACCGGACGAACCACCCCGCACCAGAGCGGCCAGGAATTCTTTGTTATTCAACCTTTTTCTCGATCTATTAATTTTTTTCATTAAATCGATTATTTTTTATTTATAAACTATATATATTTACCCATAAGCATATCTCATAATATTCCCGCCTACTCGCATTGTCAAGACAATATAACTCTCTTATTAACTTTACAGTTATATTACTGTCCGGTTATGATAGAGCCCTTGAAGTGGCTTCTCCGATCTCATCTTCAGTCTGTCAGGCTTCAGGGTAAGAATATCAATAAGGGCCTTTCTTTGTAGGTAAGAAGCCCGGGGCAAAACCGACAAGAATAGATCTAGGGTCGAGACATCGATGGCATATAAAGGATTCTTGAATCGGAACTTATGCTTAGGGGTGAGATGCTTGCACGAGCCGTCAAGTGATAGAACAATCCCTTCCTTCCTACATTCATTCATTCTCAGTTCATGACAGTCCTTCTTGAATTTCACTACGTTGCGGCCAAGGGAGCGGACGACAAAAGAAGGATATCATCTCTCTTCAGTCCACGTCCGCAAACCTCACTAGCGTCCCCCTCTTGCGGCTGCCGTACCTGAAGATCGTAATCCCCTTGCAGCCCTTTTCGTAGGCCAGCATATAAGCCCGCGCAACATCCTCCTTCTTCGAGCTTTTGGGCATGTTGATCGTCTTTGAAACCGCATTGTCGGTATATTCCTGAAAGCGGGCCTGCATCTCGATATGGTCTTCATAGCTGATCTCATGTGCCGTCTTGAAAAGCCGTTTTATCCTTGCCGGGACACCGGGGATTCCGCGCAGCGCACCCTGCACGATAACCTTCTCCCTCAATTCATCGGTATAAAAGCCGAGTTCCCGGGAGGTCTCAAAAAAGCGCTCGTCCACCTCGATCATCTCCGTACCCATTATCAGCCTCTTGTAAGCGAGAGAAAAGAGCGGTTCGATGCCGCTTGAGCAGCCTGCGATGATCGAGAGCGTGCCGGTCGGCGCGATAGTAGTCGTGGTCGCGTTCCGCACGGCAGGCATTTCAGGCGCGTCGTAGACAGACCCCTTGAAATTGGGAAAGACACCCCTCTTTCCGGCAAGTTCTGCGGAGCACCCTCTCGCCCGGTCCCGGTAGAATTTCATGAACTCCCCCGCAAGCAGGAATGATTTCTGACTGTCATAGGGTATCCCGAGCGCGATCAGCAGGTCTGCCCATCCCATCACCCCAAGTCCTATCTTCCGGTTGCCCTTGTGCATCGCCTCGACGGCGGGAAGGGGATATTTGTTCACGTCTATGGTATCGTCCAGAAACCGTACTGCCGTTGCGATATCGTCGGATAGCGCTTCATAATTGATCTTAAGCCTGCGCGTCTTGTTTTCGACGTACTTATTGAGGTTCATCGACCCAAGTACGCAGGCCTCGTAGGGCAGGAGCGGCTGCTCGCCGCAGGGGTTCGTCGACTCCAGTCTTCCGATATGGGGTGTCGGGTTCGATCTGTTGATTACATCGATGAAAACCACGCCGGGATCTCCCGTTTCCCATGCGCTCCTGACGATCTCGTCAAAAACGTCCTTTGCGCGCAGTTTCCCGGATACCCGCTGCGTCCGCGGATTGAAGAGTTCATATTCTCCGTCATCCTGTAACGCCTTCATAAAGGCGTCCGTCACCGCCACCGATATATTGAAATTTTCGAGCTCCCCGGCTGTTCTCTTGATCCTGATGAAATCGAGGATGTCCGGATGGTCCACGCTCAGGATCCCCATGTTTGCTCCGCGTCTTGCCCCGCCTTGCTTGATTACTTCGGTTGCCGTATCGAAGACCCTCATGAACGATACCGGCCCGCTGGCGATGCCTCCGGTTGAGCGGACGACATCGGCCTTCGGCCGGAGATGCGAAAAAGAAAAGCCGGTCCCGCCCCCGCTCTGGAGGATCATCGCCGCGCTCTTCAGCGAGTTGAATATGCTGTCCATCGAGTCCTCGACCGGGAGCACAAAACATGCCGCAAGCTGGCCGAGTGCCTTCCCGGCGTTCATCATCGCCGGAGAGTTCGGCAGGAACTTCAAATCTTTCATCAGGTTAAAAAAGCGCTCCGTCCAGTAGCCGACGTCCCCGCCGTAATTTCTCTCCGCGGCCGCGATGCTCTGCGCTACTCTGTAGAACATCTGCTCCGGGGTCTCGACGACGTTACCGGCCTCGTCTTTCAGAAGGTACCTCCCCGTCAGCACCTTCATAGCATTTTCGGTCAGTTCCATAGGCAAAGTATAGCAAATGCATCATCGTTGTCCAGCAGCATTACGGCCTTGATCTCTGCGAGCAAGCATGCACGGAAAATGTCCGAACCTATCTCAAAATCGTTCTGGCTTCAGCACTGTCATTCCCGCAAGCAAAGCGCGCCGGGAATCCTTCTGGCAGTAAAGAAAGATTCCGGACGAGCCGGAATGACAAACAGACGAGGTCTTTGATTTTTACATATAATCGCAGATTGACTCATTACCCAGATTCCCTGTTATCCGCCTTTATGGACCTAGTAGTAGTTCGTAGATAGCCGGCAGAAAGGAAGACCGTGCATCGGGCAGGATGAAAAAAATGTACGATTTCACATTTTCAGCTTGACTAATCCTTCCAATATGTATACATTTGTTAAAGAGGGAAAGTAGGGGAAGCAGGCAAAGTGACTAATAATAAAGGCAAAATGACTGAGCCAATAGGGATACTGATATTCAACAAAAACGAGGAGGAGCGGCGGGCCCTAAGCATCCTCATGAAAACAGAGGACAACAGGGTTTTCGACACATCGGACGCGCTCGAAGCACTGCACCTTCTTCAGAAAGACAATATAGGCGTCATATTGGCCGGCCACGAGACAGGCATCGCCCGGAAAGAGTTCAAGGGTCTCATCGATAAGATCAAACCGGGTGTCAGCGTCATCTTCACCTCTCCCTTCTCCCCTAAAGAAAAAGAGTTTTCCGTCAACATCGAAGAATTTCTGAAACTGATAAACGACTATCTCAAGAACGAAACCATGCTTTTTAGGGACCTGAGCGCGATAAGGCAGTTTTCCTATGCGCTGGCCGACAGATTACTCCAGATTTTCGCCGTAAACGACAAGTACTTCTTCAATAACGATCACCTCGTCGCAGAGCTCTCAGGCAAGATCGCCGAAAAGATGGGGCTCGAAGATGACATCGTCGAAGCGATACGCATGGCGGCGCTCCTCAGGGACCTGGGAAGGGTCGTCATACACCAGCAGATTCTCGAAGAGACCAAGAAACTGGATCAAACGGAACTCACGCCGATCAAGGCCCATCCCATTCATACAATGCAGATACTCCGTCATGTCAGGTTCCCATGGAACCTCGATACGATCATCAGCCAGCACCACGAGCACTACGACGGAAGCGGCTATCCGGTGGGACTGAAGGGCAGAGAGATATCGATAGGGGCGAGGATCATAAACGTCGTGGATGCTTACTATGCGATCACGACAGACCGGCCTTACCGCAGGGCGCTCCCCAAAGACAAGGCCATCTCGGAGATCAAGAAAAACGCCGGCAGCCAGTTCGACCCGGAAGTTGTTGAAATGTTTCTGTCGATCATAGGCGAAGAGGTTTCCGAAGCCGCTCCCAAAAAACGCGTACTTATCTTCGAACGCGAGCTGAACGTCGCTGCCATGATAAAGCTCGGCACCACAGTGGATGACATTGAGGTGATTCATGCAACAAGCAGCATAGAGGCTATCAGTCGTATCCGTCAGAAGAACCCCCAGGTGGTCGTCGCCGACACCGACGCCCTCGAATTCGAGACCTTTCGGAGGTTTTACCATACTGCTCGCCAGACCATGGGGGCCGACAGTCATTTCCTCCTGCTCGTGCCGGACAAAGACTTCGTCAGCCAATTCAAGGAACGCGTCGATCATATCGTGAAGCCGATAAACATGGAGCAGATCACGCTGAAGATCAAGGGCCTCCTCTTCGATGTTCCGCTTCCGGAACCCCTGGAGCAGATGAAAGGTCTGACCGGCAGGCTGGAGGACTTCAACCTCACCGATATCATCCAGATACTGAGCCTCGGACTGAAGACCGCGAAGGTCGAGATCACGAGAGACAACGAAAAAGGGCTGCTTTATCTCCTCCGCGGCAAGATCGTTCACTCATCAGCAGGCAACTTGAGAGGCCCGGAGGCCTTTTTCGAACTTATTCGGTGGGAACAGGGCGTTTTTCATATCCTGCACGGCCAGGTCGCCAACGAGGTGAACGTAACACTCGACACCATGCACCTTCTTATGGAGGCCTGCACGATCCTCGACGAAAAACAGGCAACCAAGGGCCCGCAGTTGCAGAAGTATTCGAAGATCTATTGACCCCCTTCTTCTTCCCGGACCGTCGCGTATCCTCAGATCATCTTTTCAGACTAATTCCGGCAGTGGTAAAGCGGCAAAATAGCCTCCGCAACACCTAGTCTTCGAGGAAATTGAGGTCCTTGTGGAATGTCTCTTCGAGATGATAGAGGGCGTAAAAAGAGATGAGCAGACAGACCGCGCCGACGATTGCCGCAGACTGCAGGATGCCGATATGCTCTTTTAGATACTTAAAGGAAAAGGTGATAGGGATGACCATGCCACGAATAAAATTGGGAACTGTGGAAGCGACCGTGGCCCTCAGGTTCGTGCCGAACTGCTCGGCCCCTATGGTAATGAATATCGCCCAGTAACCGACAGCGAATCCGATCGCCAGGCAATGCGCATAAAAAAGCGCAGGGCTCACCCCGCGCAAAAGGAAATACACCGCGATTGAAATACCTGCAAGTACCTGGAAAAGGAAGACAACTTTTTTTCTGCTTCCGAAATACTGGCTCATAAAGCCGCTCGCGAAATCTCCAAAGACCAGTCCCAGGTAGCAGAACATCACCGCTTCCCCGGCATTGACAGGCCCGGTGACGCCGAGTACTCTGGCGAATTCAGGAGAAAAGGTGATGAGTATCCCCACTGCATACCAGATGGGAAGCCCGATGAGGATCGACTGCATATAGCGGTAAAAACGGTTGCGGTCCGTAAAAAGACTGAAAAAATTTCCTTTGCTGACGTGCTTGTCTTCGATCTCCTTGTACATCCCGGATTCGAAAACGCTTATCCTCGTGATGAGAAGCGCCAGCCCAAGTCCTCCACCGATGAAATAGGCTGCCCTCCAGTCATAATGGTTTGCGACGAAATAAGCGAGTATCGCGCCGGTCACCCCGACAGTGGCGACGATCATCGTGCCGTATCCCCGGGAGCCCTTCGGAAGGTTCTCAAGAACGAGCGTGACCCCTGCACCGAGTTCGCCGGCAAGCCCTATTCCGGCGACAAATCGCCAGAAGGCATATGCGCCGATCGAGGTGACGAAGCCGTTTGCGAAATTCGCCACCGAATAAAGAAATATCGAGCCGAAGAGAATCTTTACCCTCCCCTTCTTGTCTCCGAGCACGCCCCAGAGGATTCCCCCAAGGAGCATGCCGCCCATCTGCATGTTCAGGAGAAAGACCCCCTGATCGAGAAGGGCCTGTCCCTGGAGCCCGACGGCTTTGAGGCTCGAAACCCTGACGATGCTGAAAAGGATAAGGTCGTATATGTCGACGAAGTAGCCGAGGGACGCGACGATCACCGGTATGGTGAGGAGATCTCTCAAAGAAACGCCGGAAGAAGTTGCGGAAACAGCTCCAGTCTTTTCCATCAGATCTTGATTCTAAAATATTCGGGAGTTAAATGACAATGAGGGCCTCAAGACAAAGCAAAAAGGGCGGGATCTCTCCCGCCCTCCTCATAAACCCTCCTGCCGGAAACAACGCCTTTGATTATTTTTCTCATCGTTGCCTCCTCATCGGCCCCCGGGCTATTCTATTGTCCTCGCACGTCCTGCTCACAGGGGAGCTATTCTTAAATTCCTATGTCTTGGCCTTCCGGCGCCTAAGATAATACGAAGCGCCGAGACCCGCCACTGTCATAAAAATGATAATCCCCCACTCGTTCATCGTCGGCACAGGTGCAGGCGCAGCGGCCGCTGCAACTTCAACCTCGTATGCCCCGATATCCGGGCCTGATCCCTGCGGTCTCGTCACGCCCCGTTGGTCGGTTGGTGGATAAATCTCAGGGTCAGCCGCATTGATTGCCGGGCTTCCCTCAAGCAGCGCTTCCGTCTGAGTAGGACCGCCGTTATCTCCGATTACTCCAAGTCGCGGGTTGGTATTGACCAGATCACCCGGGCCTGTAAAACCGCACGTATTCGAGCTGTCGATATTATGGCCGAGCGACGTGATGCCGCCCCGGCAGTTGAAGCTGTTGTCAAGGATAGTGTTTCTGACGCTGACAGCACCACTCTCACGGAAGACAGCACCGGACTGAGGTGCGTTATTCTGATTTTGATTGACTGTGGCATTCGTTAACGTGGCACTGCCGGAATAGTTATAGATGGCGCCGCCGTTGAGAGTGGCGAAATTCCCGAGTATGGTGTCATTAGTCATCGATGAAGTAGTCGAGAGGTACAAGCCTCCGCCGTTCGAATCGGAGCTGTTGAAGATTATGGTGCTCCCCGAGATCGTCATCTGCCCTGCACCTGCCTCAGTATTGATGCCCCCGCCGTTGAGAGCGGCATGGTTCCATTGAATGGTGCTGTCTGTAATGGCAAGCGTCCCCCCGGCAAACGTATTGATGCCCCCGCCGACATAAGCATTATTGCCTGTTATAATGGTATTGGTAAGCGACAGCGGCCCTCCTTTGCTGTAAATGCCTCCGCCGTAGCCGGCGGTTGCCGGTTTGGTGTTGGCAGGATCGGTATTATTGCCGCCGATAGTGTCGTTGATCAGGGTCATCGTGCCCTCGTTGTACAGGCCGCCGCCGAATAGCGCAAGACAGTTGGTAACAGCACTGTCTGTGAGAGTTAATGTGCCCCTGTTTAATATTCCCCCTCCGGCTCCCGTCGCATCCCAGCCGCCTCTGATCTCCACTCCGGAGATAACCACCGTAAATCCGCTGGATATCTCGAACACCCCGCTGCTGTTACCGCCGCTGATTTTGAGGTTGGCGGCGCCGGGACCGCTTATGGTCAGGTTTTTGGCGATGATTATTCTGCCGCCTGTCAACAAAACAAACCCTGTAACACTAAAATTGATTGTATCTCCTGACGCCGCAGCGGCGATAGTCTGTCTGAGCTGCCCAGTCGCTCCTGTGTCCCCCGAATCCGTAACCGTCAGCGTGGCCGCAACAGCAGGACCGCTCATCCCCACGATAATCACCGCAAACAACAAGAAGACATAAAATACCAGGCGCATGCCTCTAGACCCTTTTCTCATTAGTTCCTCCAATTTCTGTAGAATTGACATGGTCATTTACTACCTCTAGTTGCCCTCGCCCTCCTCGTTCCACCTCCTTTTTCTATCTTTTCGCCCAGCGATGCGACAGTCCTTTTGCCCTCGTTCAATATATCCCAAATCTCATCAAGGTTCGTAAACGCCTTACCAGCCCCTCTTCCCGGTGTTGTTGAAATCTCCTCGACAACGCCGACCAGACTGCTGGGCCTGTTCCTCTTGAACCTACATAGTATGCGAACATTAAGATCACCAGCCGGTCTTGCTGATGATAAATGACGCAGGCGTACATATGGCGTACGAATTCCCTCAAGTTATACTTTGAGGGGATAGGACTGATAAAAATGCAGAGAGCAAGATTCGGGAGGCTCCGGTCCAATGATAATTGGATAGAAGCTGAGCCCATGATTCATTTCTGTTTTATCGATAGGTAGAGATCTTCCGTTTTCGGAGAAGGACCAATGCCAAAGACCTGATACAGGACATTGCGGCAGCGGTTATACACGGCCAGCGCCTCAGCCTTGCGGCCAAAACGAAGAAAACACGTCATGAGGCGCTGATAAAATTCCTCCGCGTAGGCGTCCGCCTCCAGCGTCTTCCGGTAACATTCGACGGCTTTGTCCCAGTCTCCTGACTGCTCATATTCCTGTCCTGCTTTTGCCGTTGTGCGAAGGAACTTGCTCCTGAGACGTTCTCTCGCGGGAATCAGCCACTGTTTGTCGCCGTCTCCGGCGAGGAATTGGCCTTTATACAGGCTGATTGCTCTTTCAGTGGCGCGCCCTGCATTAGCCAATGCTGATCTTTGACCTTTCTCCTCATAATCCTCAATTATCCGCTCAAATGCCCACAGGTCCGCCCACCAGAGACCGGGATTGAGGGTGATGCGGCCTTCCTGCCGCTGAATCGCATGCCCGACGCCGATCAGCTTGCGCAGCCGGTGAAGGGTCGTCTCATAGGACTGGTGCGCAGTTGCGCCGTCCGCATCAGGCCAAAGGGCACCGGCAATACGCTCGTCGCTTATATCCATACCACCCAGCGCAACAAGCAGCTTCAGCATATCAAGAGGTTTTTTCTGGACCTTTCCTGAAAAAAGGAGCGGTTTGCCGTCCCTTATGATAGTGAATTGTCCAAAAGTGTAAACCTTGAGCGTCCAAGGCCAGTCCTGGATGTGGAGGGACAAAGGGTCCGGTATCAGACGGTGGACGGAAATAAGCCGCCTGACATAAGCCGTCTCGATGCCCGATTCCAACGCCTTGGCGCACAGAAAGGCCGAGGTTACACGTCTCAAGCCGTTTAGATACATGAGGTTCTCTTTTCTCCCGAGCGCCATCGCCTTTTTCAGCGCTGCGCGTCCCCGCGATTCGGCCGCCCTCCCGTCCTTCGCAAAAGAAAAATACGCCTCCACCAGAAGGACGACGAATTGAATAATCATGCTCCTCATCGATAGGCCGACTTCCCGCGCCCCTGCAAGGCAACCGGAGGCGCCCTCATAATCTCCGGCCTCAAACAGTATCTGCGCCGCAAGAACTTCGTTCGCTCCCCTCGCAAAATACATGCCTCCTCTTTTTTGCAGCGACTGAAAGGCACGGCAAAAAGCCAGGGCTTCGGAAAGTTCGCCCCGTGAAAAGGCGTCCCACCCCATAAGATAGTTATAGTGGCTGGCCTGAGTCAGCTTCGACAGATCGGTCGCCGCCTTCATCTTCTTCAGGTATTCAGCAGATGCCTCCGGATCGCCGGAAATAATTGCGTTATACGCTCCCTGAGCGTACAGTTGCGAATCATAAATATGCACACCGGAGACGACTGTCGTCCTGACTCCGTCTGAGATGGATTCCTCACATTTATCAAACGAAGCCGTGGCCCAGAAGTATATAGCTTGCATAGAATACCACATGATCTTGACGATAGGCGTGATTGCAGACGACTTGATGGACGGCCGCAGCTCGTCCAATATAACCTTGTATTCTGCATACTGCCCGGTCCACGAATAATGCGTGGTCAGCATGTTTCCCAGCATAACGCGGTAGTTGATGTCCCGACAATCCCGCATGATCGCATTCACCCGCTCCGTCCACTTCGGCAGTTCAGGATGGGAAGGCTGACGGAAAATCAATGAGCCCAGCATGGCGAATGCCGCGCGCATCTCTATATCCGCCGAAGGAATATCTTTTCCCGGACCCAGAAGGTCGCCAAGCTCGCCTATCCACGTGTCAAGCATCGAAAAGTCGTCCCATTCATAGATATAGGTCTCGATTATCGATGAACAGGACAGAAGAAGACCAGCGTGATTTTTTTCAGTTTTGAATAGCCTGAAAGCCGCCTCAAGATGCATCCGGCCTTCCGAAGGGCTGAACGGCAGACGGCAGGTTCCCAGCCAGAACTGAAGCCAAGGCATGCTGTTGAGAAGTTCATCGGGGATACGGACAAGCCATGAATCAAGTATCTGAAATCGTCCCTGTCTGGCAAGCGCCGGGGCCCGCTCAAGGACCGATTCAACGACCGAATGCCAGTCGCCAGTTTCAATCATGAGTTCGACTGCGTCTTCGGTGTAACCGTTCGTCTTCAAGACATCAGCCGCACCCGATTGCAGCGCCAAATAAACTTCACTTGAAAACACCTCACCGGCCCTCGCCTGCAGGAACATCCTGAAAAGGGGATGGTAGAGATACGCCGACTCCCTGGTGAAGATAGTGAAGAAGTGATTGCGGCACAAGAATGACAGAATACGTCCCGAATGACTGACTCCCGTTAGCTGCCGGGCCATCGCTACGGTCATATGAGGCAGAAATGACGTCCTTAACAAAAAATCCTTCATCTCCGGGGTTGTCTTATCGAAAAGCTCGCCGGCAAAATAGTCGAAGACCTCCTGAGGGGCATGCGTGAAGGAAATAGAAATATAAGCGTTTCTTGTTTTTAAAACCTCAGTGGTAAGCAAAAGTCCTGCTGCCCATCCGTCCGCCTGCATAAAAATGTCCTTCAGCGTTGCCGCCGACAGATTACTCCGCCCTTTCGCTCTGATAAGTCGCCGTGACTCATCGAGAGTGAACCGGATTTCGTTCCATCCGATGACGGTCACTTTGTTCCCTGCACGCAGACGCGATATCGCAGGAGAGGGAGAGGGCTCGCCGCGGCTCACAATAATGATTTTGATCCCCTTAGGGACAATGCCGAGTCCAACGCCGATCACCTCGTGCAGTTTCGATTCTAAAGGTGCGTCCTGATAATTGTCGAAGACAATCACGAACGGCGGCCTCAGCCTGCTGTAGAGGTCTTCGAAATACCGCAGTATGAAGGTGGGTAGTCCAAGAAAATATTCAGGGGTGAGGAGGGGAAGTGGATTCCGTTTCCGGGGTGCGGCCTTTTTTGCAGCGAGCCCCATGTAGTAGAAGAATGAGGCGATGTCGCCGTCCCGTGCATCCACCTGATACCACAGACAGGGGAGCTTTCTGGAAGTAAGATAACTTGCGGCAAGTGTGGTTTTGCCTGAGCCTGCAGGTGCGGATATCCAGATAACGGAACCTCTGCAGTTGTCCAGCATACGGAACAACCGTTCCCTTGGCAGGAAATGCCGAATGTCCGGACGAGCTATTTTGGCAACAGTCTGGGACTGCTGCATATTCCTCGCAACCTCTCCCCTTCCCGAAGGCTCACTGTTAAGCGCGTTTAAATATAGCCCACTCCACAATAAAAACTCAAGAGTGAGGCATTACACATGTCATGCTGTCACTGACTTTCTCTCTTCCACCTTCCCGGCGACGAAAGAGAGCAGCTTTTTCACGCCCTGGCCCGTCACGGCTGAAATGGGAAAGAAGTCTATCCCTTCTTTCTTGCAGTGCCGGGAGAGTTTATTCAGTCTTTCCTTGGCCACCGCAGCGTCGAGTTTGGTCCCCACCACGACCTGCGGTTTCTCGATAAGCACCGGGCTGTACAATTCGAGTTCCCTGTTGATCTTTTGCAGAATATGAACCGGATCGCCTTCCTCATTGTCGGATATATCGACGAGATGGAGTAATATCGATGTGCGTTCAACGTGTCTCAGAAACTGAAACCCAAGCCCCACTCCCCTGTGTGCGCCCTCGATGAGACCCGGGATATCGGCAACGACAAAGCTCTTGTACTCTTCGAACTTCACCACGCCCAGGTTCGGCACAAGCGTGGTGAAAGGATAATCCGCAATCTTCGGCCTCGCCGACGATATCACCGATATAAGGGTCGACTTTCCGGCGTTCGGCAGGCCTATCAACCCCAAATCGGCAAGAAGTTTCAGTTCGAGAATGAGCGACCTTTCCTCGCCTTCTTCGCCGGGCTGGGCAAACCTCGGCACCTGCCGGGTAGGCGTCGCAAAATGGGAATTGCCGAGCCCTCCCCTTCCTCCTTTTGCGATGACCTTCTCTGCGCCTTCCGCGTCGAGATCGGCCAACACCTCTTCGCTGCCCTCGTCCTTGATCAGCGTTCCCACCGGAACATTGATTATGAGGTCCTTGCCGTCCCGGCCGTGCATCTTCTTCCCCATCCCGTGCTGTCCCCTTTCAGCGCTGTACTCCTTCTTGTACCGGAAATCCAGGAGCGTATTCAGTTCCTTGGTCGCCCTGAAAATCACATGGGCCCCCCTGCCGCCGTCACCGCCGTCAGGCCCCCCTTTCGGGACGTACTTCTCCCTCCGGAAACTGACGCAGCCCCTTCCGCCGTCACCGGCCTTCACATAAATCTTAGTATAGTCGATAAATTTCATAGTCCTATTGTATCTTCAACCAATAAAAAAGGCAGATCGGTTAGATCTGCCTCATCTATATTTCTTGTTGATCCTGACTATTCAGCTGCAGCCGGATATACGCTGATCTTCAGTCTGTCCCTGTCTTTTCTCTCAAAGTTCACCACGCCGTCGACCAGGGCGAAGAGAGTATCGTCGGAGCCCTTGCCGACATTGTTTCCCGGATGGAATTTAGTGCCCCTCTGGCGGACAATTATATTCCCGGCCTTCACCGTCTCGCCGCCGAACTTCTTTACCCCCAGCCGTTGCGCCTGGCTGTCGCGGCCGTTTCTAGAACTTCCTACGCCTTTTTTATGTGCCATATTATCCTCCGAAGACGATATCTTTGATTTTCAGTATCGTATACCCCTGCTTGTGCCCGTTGAGCTTGCGGTGGCCCTTCCTGGGCTTTTGTTTGTACACGATGACTTTGGGATATCTTCCCTCTCCCTCTATCTCGGCCTTCACGACCGCGTTTTTGACAAAAGGGGTGCCGACATCGATCTTATCGTCTTTTGATACCAGTAAGACCTTGTCGATGCTTATCTCTTTTTCCTTACTGTCGATCTTCTGCACTTTTACCGTATCACCCGGAGAGACCCTGTGCTGTTGTCCTCCGGTCTCGATCACTGCATACATTTTCATCTCACCTCCGAAGAGATATTAAAACCTATTGTCCCCCGAAAAGTCAACCATATCGCGCAGATAAAGCCGGTAAAATCAAATCCGCGGAAATCCGGCCTTGAGAACGAAAAGCGGCTGCAGGCTCAGTTACCCGGGACCATTCAGACTCCGAATCCCGACCTATCATTCACTTAATGTACATTCACTACCAAAACCTATCTTCTGCCGTCTTCTTTTTTTGCCGGCGACGATCATTTGAACCGCTCTAAATACTTCGCGGGCAGCCAGTTTCTGAGAATTTCGTCCAACGTTCCGTCCTGTTTCCATCTCTGCAGAATGCTATTTACCTGTTTCAGGAAGTCGTCGTCACCTTTTCTTACTCCCCACCCGAGATCTTCCTCCTTTAACAAATCCCACACACCTCTGATATCCGCTTCGTTTTCCGAGACGAGCCATACCACGGCAGGGGCATCATGAATGAAAACATCAATCCTTCTGCTTGTCAGTTCAGAAGGAGCATCGTTTACATTCGAAAAGGTCGCTATCCTTGGTGATGTAGACATGTTCTGCCGGACAAATGCCTCCCCTGTCGTACCTTTTATCACTCCCACAGCAGGATACCCCGACAATATGCTCTTCGCGGACGTGTACTTCGATGCGTCCTCCGCACGTATGGCGGCTACCAGGCCGCTTTTGAGGTACGGATCAGTAAAATTAATCCGGACCTTACGGGCATCAGTGATGGTCATGCCGGACATGATGATGTCAATTTTCCCTTCGAGCAAGGCGCCAATCTGCTGGTTCCATTCCAACTCCACAAACTGGGCGGGTCTGTTAAGTTCTCTCCCCAGGCGCCTGGCCAAATCCGCATCCACTCCGGTGATCTTCTCATTCAGCCTAAAGATCATGGGAGGATAATTAGGTGTGATGCCTACGCGCAGGGGGGACTTTTCCCCGGCAACATCCTGCGCCGTTACAGAACCTACAGTACCGAGGGCGACGAGAAAGGCTGCAATGATAATGTGACTCATGTTCTTAAACATTTGCTCACCTCCATAATTTTCCGACCTTTTCTTTGCGTAACAGACCACAACTCATTAAACCATGAAGCATACCTGTTCCCCCTCATTGCCCGGCCACTATCAGAACGCCCTGCCAAGGTAAAAGTACCCGGCATTAAACCCTCCGTCAGCGTGCCCGAAGGCAAGGTACAGAGGACCGATAATAGTATCGTAGCCGACGAAGAGACTTCCCGCCAGACGAAGGTTACCCAAATCAAACTGCTTCTCATTTTCTCCCCAGACGTTTCCGCTTTCGAGTGATCCCCCGAGGTAAAGGTCGCCGATGAACGATGTGCCGACCTTATGGTAAGTGATCACCCTTCCGAGCGCCATACTCTGACCGAGGATCTGGTTGGAACGGAGCCCTGAAAGATGGAGGAAACCGCCAAGGTCGAACTGATCATAAAACGGCAGCTGATTGCCGATGCGTGACCCGGCGGAGAGGGAGACCAGGACCGTCTGCTTCCTGTATGTAAATGCGCCAAGGACGCTTCCCTGGACCTTATAGTATTCGTCAGTCGAGCCAAGGGCCTTCAGGGAGGAGAGGACCCCGGCCTGTGCCAGGTAACCATTGTTGGGGAAATTCACGTTGTCCAGCTGATCGAGCCTTCCTGCGGCGACAACGGCACCGCGCGTTGCATTATCCTCCGGCAGGTCAACTTTACCGATCCTCTGGCTCGCATGGAATGTGGCAAACTGGAGGCCTACCCTCGCCTCACCATACATCCAGGGCTGGATGCCCAAATCGATCCCGCCCTTGTAGCTATCCACCCGATACTCGGCCACCCTCGTCTTCCCATCAAAAACATCATAGGGTTGCTGCTTCCATTCAATATGCGGGGATATGAAAAAGAGACGCTTAACACTAAGGGGTTGGTAGAATTCAGAGTAGATGCCGGTCGGGTTGCCCAAATTGAACTGTGTCTTCCATTCAGCGCCCAGGCTGTTAATCCATCGCCGCGTGTAATCGACGAGAATATTGTAGCTGGTCCCTCCTTCGAAGTCGCTTTCGAGGGCCATGCCGAAGCGGAGGTAATTCGGTCCCCAGGACTTTTCCTTAGCCTTCACGACGAGTTCGTATCCGTCCTGCTCCCTTTTAAGGTTCAGGTCTACGCGCTCGAAATCGCCTGTGCCGTAAACGATGCCGGCCTCTTTCTGCAGTTTATCGACATCGACCGTGTCGCCCGGCTTTACCGAAAGCCTGCTCGACACGACCACCGGCGATATTTTTGTGTCTCCCTCCATCTCGATCTTCACGGAAGCTATCTTCACCTCTGTCACCTGCTCGCGGTGATGGTGTGCAGTAAAAGCGGCATACTCGGCATCTGAAACAGAATATCGCTTCAGACTATCGACCTTTGCCAGGGCAGCATTTTCCCCGAGACGGGAGATCTCTGCGGCTTTGTCAAAATCAGCGGAGCCAAAAACTCCAAGATCGGGATTGATATAGACATCCTGCGGGCCGAGGGTTTTGACTTGCTCCCTGACGTTCTTCTTCATCATGATGTCGATCATCTGATTCAGGATCGCCAGGCTTCCGCTGAGGGCCTTCCTCTCAGGCAGGGGCTTGTCTACATCAATGCAGATGATGATATCAGCCCCCATTTCCCTTACGATGTCTACGGGCAAATTTCTGACAATGCCTCCGTCGATCAGAAGCCTGCCGTTAAGTTCCATAGGGGGGAATGCCCCTGGCACTGACATACTGGCCCGTGCCGCATCAGCAAGCCGCCCGTCTTTGAGCACCACCATCTCTCCGGTCTCGAGGTCTGTGGCAACCGCCCGGTAGGGGATCGGCAGCTTGTCGAAGTCGTCGATGCCAGACGTGTGGAGCATGAGCATCTCAAAGAGCACATTCACCTTCTGGTCCTTGATAAGCCCCTTGGGCATGGCCACCTTGCCGGCCTTGATACCCACTGAGAGACCCGAGAGAATTTCATAGTCTTCCCGTTTCCGGCGGTAGTCTCTGTCCCGGCGGTCCGGCTCACCCGAAAAAACGTCTTTCCAGTTGATTGAGGTGATCACCTTTTCGAGTTCGCCGGCAGAAAGACCCGATGCATACAATGCCCCGACGATAGCGCCCATGCTCGTACCCGCGATGTAATCAACTGGGATCTTCTGCTCCTCAAGCACCTTCAGAACGCCGATATGGGCAGCCCCTTTTGCACCTCCGCCTCCAAACACAACACCGATCTTAGGGCGCTGGGCCTGCTTCGTATCAGGACTCTCGGCTGCAAGGGAATCCAGCGGTACGATCATCAGTACCAGGGACATAATTCTCAGCATGCCCGCAAGCATCTTTTCTCTTCTTGGCAAATTTGCTCCCTGTCGTGCAAAAGGGCTCATTTAATTTGCTCCTTCGCCTCACGCGCCAGGCTCACCAGCGCCCAGTACGGGGCCTCATAACCATGTTCCTTCTTATACTGCTCGACTTTGGCAGCCAGGCGTTCCTCTATCGCTTTGTGCTTCCCCATATAGTCCTGTGTGCGGAGCGCCGTGGTCGCCGACATGCCCTCAGGTATCGGGCCGGCCTCGCCGAACTTATTCAGAAACATGCTGTACGCCTTCACGATGCGGGCAACGGGAAGCAGATACCATGTATAGCCGATTTCGTCGCCCTCCTCCGCACCTTCGATCATCACCTCCGTAACGGCGTTATCCATGCGGTCCTTCTTCAGGGTCGCAGGATCACGCCATTCCGCAACGACCCTAAACTGAGGATCGTACTCAAGGTCTGAGGGTTCCTGCGTCTCAAAGTGCCTGACGCCGAAGGCCCCCAGCCACTTGCGCAGACCGGGGGAAGAGATATGTGACACGCCTGCCCAGAGATTGACCCCGAAGCGTTCATATGCCTCCGAAGCGACCTCTGAGCAGAATAGTTTGGCATGATCTTTATAGTCCATAGCAAAGTCATAGGGGACATGTCTTTCGCTTGCCCGTTTGTACGCATATTCGGCCGCCTTGTGAGGCAGCATCGGGTCTCTTCGAATCTGTGGAAGATCCGCTCTCGGTCGAAGCAACATTACGCGAAGTTTCTTGTCTGAGAGATACTCTTCGGCAGTAGAAACGACAACGCCCACTTCGATATGCGATTCAACGATCTTCGCCTCCTTCGTAGCGGGATCTACATAGACAAAGGCTATATGGGAGAAATTACCGGGATAGTCATTGCCCCGCGCGATCAAGGCCGACGTCGGCGCCCCGCCGCGGGAGACAAGGATGTCGCCGCTGTGCAGAACGACGTTCCGGACATTAGCAGCCGGACTTGCGGACGGTTCGTCCGTGCCTTTGAGCAGCGCAGGGATAGAGCCTGCAGGCGCCTCTGTCATGATCTCCTCAACGGCGCCGCGAGATCCGTAAAGCAGCCGGTAGAGGGTGATACGCGCAGCGTCGCTCTTCATGTCCCAGCGCTCCGACTGCCGCTTTACTGTTGCACGCATGTCAGCGGCGAACCCGAGATATTCAGCAAGGCCTGCGTTGCAGGCGCTCACCAGTGGAGCTGTCTCGAACATGCGGAGTTCCAGTTCGCTGAACTCTGAGGCTTCCGGGCCGAGTTCCCGTTCATCTATGCGCTGAAGAAGTTTCCTCAGGCCTTCCAGCCGCGTGAGGATATTGGCCTCTGCCCCCGTGCAAGCGGCCTGCCGCAGATCCTGATATTTCGCCTCCAGTGCGTTCCAGTAGGCATCCTGGTTCCAGGCAAAGGCCTTCTTGGTTGCCGGTGAGGAGTGGATTGCGATCCCATAGCCCGAACGCTCGGGCACAAGAAGCAGCAAATAGACAGCGGTCAGCATCACCGCGCTGACCGTCATGTATCTGAATATTCTTCCGCGTCTCATGTCCGGGAATGCCCTTCCGTCACCTCAGTACTGTGTTTTCTCTGTGACCTTCTTCTTCCCGCTAATCTCATCCAGCCGGTTGCGGAGCTTCTTCGCCCAGTAATCAAAGGCGTCCTTGGTGTAGGCCCAGGCCTTGTAGGACTTGAAATACTGCCCGTACCCCTTGGTGACCGCCTTGCCGGCACCCTCGCTCATGTCAACATCATACTTCTTGGGATAGCGGTCCTCCTCATAGGCGTACACCTGATCGAGGGTGGCGCTGTCTATCGCTTCCCCCTCTATGGCCGTGTGCCCCAGATAGGGTGCGCTGCCTGCTCCCCCCTTCGATGCAGCCCCTGATGCAAGATCAGGAATAGCCGCAAAGGGGACCGCTAGCGTCACAAAGCTCATCCCTGCCTTTGTAGGCACGAGGTTTGTGATCGCTATCCTCACCCTGAGCACATCAGGGCCGGCCTCATTCACCAGCGGATATGCATCTCCCAGCTCCCGCGAAATCGCCTCCCGGAAGTAGTCGGTCATTGCCTTCATCTCGTCCGGATCGATGGCCTTGTATTCTGCGTCGTCTTTCAGAACCACCATAATCCTTTCGAGCAGGATCTTCTTATATTTCTTCATGTCTGCCCGGGGGTTCATGTACCTCATGGCCTTGGAGTCTCCACCCACGGGCTGAAGCTTCGAATAGTCGCTCAGAAATCCCGAATATTTTGGCCCGGCAGCTTCTTTAGTTGATGCACATCCGGCGACCAGCAGAAACAAAACTGAACCAATTAGCAGACATCGCAGAAAGGTTATTTTCACTATCGTTTTCTCCTTTTCAATCCTATGTCAAATTTACCGTGCATGCTCCGCCAAAGGGGACAACTTACGATAATTTTCTCCCATCACTCGTTCTATGGCTGAGACGTACAAGCCCCGAAAACAATGAAAGCCGAATCTCCTCCGGCAAAGGTTACTTTCATATTGCCGGTAAAACGATCGATGGCGAGGGTCCAGCCGAGCCCTATCTCGAATCCCTGAAGAACGAGCTGCGCATCATTCTTTTCCATCGAACGAATCTTGGTTGTCCTCAAAGGGCCCGCAATTTCATTTTTTGCAAAATCGATACGCAGGAATTGCGGGGCACCCATTATCTCAGGGATACCTCTTTCACATGCCACTCCCGGATCACAATCAAGGGCCTCTATGCTTGCGCAGAGAAGAGGCTTTGTGCCGTCAAAGACATCCTCAGCGGCGGCAGGAGAAACAGCCACAAATAAACCGAATAAGATTATGCTTGCAATTGTTCTCATATATGTCTTCTCCTTATTTAACAGAATAGCCCCGGCCTTCCATACATACACCGAAGGCCTTGTTGAAGTGCTGAAGTGTCCCGGCTTTTTCCTGTTCAGCCTGCTGCTCCTTAGCAGCCTTGTTCCTCCTCGCCTGCCTGCCGCCGGCCATTGTCCCGACTACGGCTCCGACGCCTGCGCCCTTTCCGGCATCGCCGGTGATAGCGCCGATAGCCGCACCTCCAGCCGCTCCACGCGCAGCGCCACGGACCCGCTCACCGCCGCCCACTGCCGCTCCCTCCTGCTTTGTAGACTGGCTTGCCACAGCCATCGGGTCAATCCCGGTCTGCTTCTTTGCCCAGCCAAAGCATTCACCTTCATCTTTGCTCTGCTGTTGCGATGACTGTCCTTTCGAGGGATACGCCACAACTCCGAGGGAAGATGAAATCGACTCAGCCGATGCCTCTGCAAAAACGGCGATCATCCACAGCAAAACAATCAACAGACTAATCGTCATGCTGACAACTGCATTTTTTTTCACAGTTCTCCTCCTTTTTTGAATGCTATGCCCGCGAACGCTGCCGCAGCCATGCCTGTACTTTTTTATAGCTATCTCCTAATTCTTTTAGTCATTCCTGCAACCCAGGCCGCAAAAGCGCGCCAATGTTGTGACCTGTAGCCCTCAATAGTGCATCAGTTCCAATGCCTCGAATAACTTTGTCCTGCACTCAGGCGAAAGCCCGGGCTGGTTAATCCTCAGACACCTCAGCAACTGGATACCCTGTTGCTGACGTTCGGCGCCGCAGAACTTCGAACTATCGGAATCACAGGCCTGCTGTGTCTGTCTGAGCACTTCTGCCAGTTTTGCCAGATGTAGATTCCTGCACTCAGGCGAAAGCTGGGCCTCATTCTGACTCAGGCAGTCCGCTATACTCCCGCTTCCAGGCCTGAGATTGCTGCAGAACCTGGCTATATCACCTTCACACGGATTGGCATACCGCTGGGCTAACACGCCGGATGCTGTCACCAGCGTCAGCAAACATGCTGTAGAGTAAACGACAAATCTTTTCATATCCCTACCTCCTTGCTGTCCTGTTACCCACACACCATCTCGTTGCTTCGGACTATCTTCGAACTTTTTCCAGTCGGGTCCCTTCGATACCTGCATCTGCGGCCCAACATCAGGTCTTTTCCCCTTTCGCATCCCCGCTGAAGTTTTTGGATGTCTGCACAACTGACGGCGACATATAGATCTCTCCCTTCATGACTGTTTCGATTGCAGGGATAAGGTCGTTCACAGCCGTTCTCTTCAGGACAAAGCCTGATGCCCCTGCCACAAGGCATTCGCCGACAGCAGTACCCTCGTCATGAATACTCAATATGATGAGTTTGATCCCTGGATATGTTTTCTTAAGCCGCCGCACTACATTAACGTCTTTGGAGACCGGCAGCGAAAGGTCCGCCACAATGAGATCGGGGCTGAGCTTCTTTGCCGCCTCGATGAGCGAGGCCTCGTCAGCCACCATAAAGACCTCTTCAAACATGCTCTCCAGGAGGTTCCTTACGCCTCCAAGCATGTTCTGATGGATGTCAGCCAGGATAACCTTGCCCTGTTTCATTGTCCCCCTTTTTCGCGTGCCTGCCTGCAGGCAGGCAGGCTGCCGCCGTATCCATGTTTTCTTAAGAATGGATTCCCGCCTGAAGACTGCGGGAATGACGGCCTAAATACACACACTTTATGCAACTGTTAGGGTTAACTCTCCTGCCGGGATAAAGGCAATTCATGCCTTACTTCCATTTGTATCAGCTTGCCACGACGAAAGAAACTCGTAAAATTACGAGGTTTTCTGGATTTCTTTACCAGCCGAATTGTCTTAAAAATAAAACGGTCGCGGAAGTAGAAGTCAAACTTTTCGGCCTGAATTTTACTTTCCACCTCCATCTGTTAAATCGCTGCTTTCGAAGCGATGCCGTCTGTAATCTCTTTGCTCAATCGACCGATGGCCCTGCTCATCGCGTCAACTATAGCATCGCTACCTTTGCCCCTGACTTCTTCGCTGATCTGCGATTCCTTCTTTAACAACAATCCCTTTTCGGGCGAAAATATGCCCCATTGAGCCCTTAAAAGGACGACGCCGTCGGAGGTGCCTTCGAATCGCTCCACGAGGAGCTCGATTCTGTAATTAGCAGACAGCTGGGTCTGTAGAAGTGGTGTCCAGCGGATGACGAAAAAACGGTCCCGGGGCAACTGCGCAGAGACATTCTCCACGAGCACCCGGATGATGTCGGAATCGAGCGACCCGGCCCACCGGTCAAATTCAGAGAGACGGAGTTCGTTCCTGCCGGACCGGGTAACTATCTGGGGACGGTCAAGGTAATCCGGGATGCGAAGAGGTCCGATGACGACAACCATAGCGTCCTGGTCCGGGGAGTGCGTCTCCGAATCAGGACCGCTCATGGTACTCAGCTGATAAAACTTTGACGGCGGAGAACTTGCGCACCCACACAGGATCACGGCTAATACTCCGAGGGTGCACACTGCAGGTAGATGTGAAAAAATATTTCTCATCTCAATCTCCTTTAGAGGGATTCTTTCCTCTGATAAGGGCTTCGGGATGACGATCGAGGTAATCCGTCAGAGACCGGAGCGACCGGGACAGGGCTGTCATCTGCTCAAGGGACCTGTTTAAGTCATACCCTACATTCGCATTCTGGGCAGCGATCTGCTTTATCCCTTCCATTGCTTTTTTCGCTTCTTCGAGCGCAAGACGAGATTCCTTCAGCGTAAGGCGGGATTCCTGAAGGGTATCCTTTATCCCGGATGCTATCTCCCCCGGGACCCCCTCGTCCATCTTCAGCGTCTTTTCGGCCTGCACCAGAGCGCCGCGGGCCGCATCGGAAGTGCTCGTCAGACTCGCCGTAAGCGGTCCCAGCCGTGTATCGATATTTCTTGCGAGCCTGCCGATATCCTTGAGCGTCACATCCAGAGAAGAGATACTTGCGCTGACTTCAGGCGAATGCACGATTTTGTCGATCCCTTCAAGCGTGCTGTTGAGTTTCTCTGTTATTTCCTTCAACGGCAGACTCTGAATTGTCTTTGCCAGCTCTTCCATCGTTGTGGGTATCGTCGGAATTTCAGGGTATCTCTTATCAAGCCCGGCCAGTTTGATCGGCTTGTCGGGATAGAAGTCAAGGCTTACCAGCAGCTGGCCCGTGACAAAACTTTGCATTTCAAGCCGTGCCTTCAACCCCTTATCGATAAGGGCCTTATAATACTGATACTTCGTCGGTTTTATTTTGAACTCAGCCCGGAATATCTCCGGATCGATCTCCAAGTATACCGGGATGAGGACAGACATCTTTTCGGGATTGAAGCGTAAAACGATATCGGTGACCTCTCCTATCTTGACTCCACGAAATGTCACCGGAGCGCCGACCTGGAGTCCCTTCACCGAACCCTCAAAAAATGTCACGAATTTGTACGTCTTTTTGAAGAACTTCCCACCCCCGAAAATGACCACCCCGGCCACTATCAGAACTATGGCGCCGAGAACAAATGCACCGATAAGCGTTTTGCTGGCCTTTTTACTCATTCTCCTTCACCTCACCTATTCTCGAGTGTTGGCGTCCTTCTCTCCATTAACGTCACTGAGGCTTCGCCCCTGCTCCTCTTGTCAGAAAGTTGATGACTTTCGGGTCCTTTGATTCAGCCAGGAGACTTTTCGGGTCCCCCTGGGCGATCATGGTTTTCGTCTCCGGATCTAAAAAGACCGAGTTGTTGCCGATCGCGAAGATGCTTGCCAGTTCATGGGTCACTATTACCACAGTCGCTCCCAGACTTTCCCTTAGTTCAAGGATCAGTTCGTCCAGAAGATGCGCGCTTATAGGGTCAAGTCCCGCCGACGGTTCGTCAAAGAAAAGGATCTCCGGGTCCAATGCCATGGCCCGGGCAAGGCCCGCACGTTTCTTCATGCCTCCGCTGATCTCAGAGGGATAAAACTCTTCAAAGCCGGAGAGCCCCACAAGGGACAACTTGAGTGCGGCGATCTGTCTGATCTGGCCCGGACTGAGATTCGTATACTGCTGAAGCGGGAGGGATATGTTCTCGCCAATTGTCAGGGAACTCCAGAGGGCCCCGCTCTGATAGAGTATCCCGAATGACCTCATAATGGTCTCTCTCTCCTCGGGCTCTGCATCCCAGAAGCTGACGTCCCCGTAAAGGACCTTGCCTTTTGCAGGACTCTGGAGCCCCACCAGATGCCGCAGCAGGGTACTTTTGCCGCAGCCGCTTCCGCCCATGACGATAAAGATGTCTCCCCTGTTAATGGTAAACGTCAGGTCCCTCTGGATCAGGAAATCACCATACGCCATGGTAAGGTCCTGCACGATGATATGGGGCTTTTTGTCCGCCACCGTTTTTCTTCCTCTATATATTCAGAACGTTACATACAACGGTAATCAAAGCCATTGCCACAACGATGCTGACGATACTGGTGACCACGGCAGAGGTGGTGGCCTCGCCAACCGCAGAGGCGCTCCTTCCGCACTGGATCCCCTGCTTGCATCCGGCAAGTGCGACGAGTACACCGAAGACCGCGGCACTGAAGAGACCGACCATGAAATCGTTCATGGTTACCGATTCCTTCGTCTTGATGAAATACTCCATAAAATTAAGGTCCAGCATTGAGACCCCGATGATCAACCCTCCCGCAACACCCATGAGGTCTGCATAAAGGCTCAGCAGAGGCATCATGAGAAAAAGGGCGAGCATCCTCGGAAGCACCAGGAATTCAATGGGATTAATACCCAGGGTCTTCAGCGCGTCGATCTCTTCGTTTACCTGCATCGTTCCCAGTTGCGCGGCGAAGGCAGCCCCGGTCCTGCCGGCCATGATTATCCCGGTCATGATCGCCGCCAGTGCCCTGACCATGCCTATGCCGACCAGACTCGCAACATAGATCTGCGCTCCAAAAATCTTCAGCTGAATTGCGCCGATGAAGGCCAGTATGAGACCGACCAGAACGCTGATGAGGGACACGATCGGGAGCGCCTGCGCCCCGCATTCCTGCATGATCAGAAAGAAGTCAGAGGGACGGAACCGCGCCTTTCCTGTAAGAAGTCTCATGAAGGCAACGGTGGCTTCGCCGATGAATTCGATCGTCTGGAGGATAGACTTCCAGGACGCGATTGCATATACCCCCAGTCTGTCGAGAAACGATATTCTCGCCGCCTCCCTGCGTGCACCCTTTCGCTCGGGGACGGCAGATGCCAGACCGAGGATACGTTTCACCCCGGGGAGCAGCCCGTCCTGCTCAACCATTACCGTCCGCCCCTGAGACGCCAGTTCCTGCAACCTGATGAGGAAAATGAGCAGGCCGCTGTCCCAGCCCTGCAGTCCCTCCGTGTCGAACGTTATCCGCCCGATCTTGGGGCCTGCATCGACATGCTTCATCACCTCATCAGCGGCAGGGAGTCTGCTGGAGAGCTTCCACTCCCCCGTAAGACGGACGAGAAGGGTATCTTCCGACGGGAGCTCGAAACTCAGACCGCTCCCTGCCTTCATCGATTCAGTTGCCGGCATGCAGCCTCCTTCAATTTGTCATACTCCGGGCAGTCGATCGAAACCAGGCCTCTGTCGGGACAGAAGTATTCTTCATGGATCAGGCGATTTCTTTCGTACTCCTCGTCGCACCCCCCACTACTTTTTTT
>JAKAIZ010000016.1 GCA_021814065.1 Nitrospirota bacterium
CCGAGGGCAAAAAGCGGTGCAGTCACTGCACTGGTGGCAGAGCCAGATGTCGGGGTTGGCGAAGAGCTTATCCTTAAGCCCCCACTGCGCATGGATCATCTCTTTCCTTGGGAAGGGCTTGTCGTCCGGCGTCACGTTGCAGACGACGGAGCAGGTCGCGCACTGGTAGCACTTCTTCAGCGACTCCCCTCCGGAGTTCACAATCTTTTTTACAAAATTTAAGTCGGGTGTGATCAACTTGCCTTCAGCCATGTATTACCTCCTAGAATCCCTTCATCGGGTTGAAGCCCACGCCTTCTATCACTTCGACGAATTTGCCGATCGCCTCGGGGATCTTCTCATATTCGTCTATCGAGAACTGGATCTGCTGCACCCTTACCGGCTCGAGTCTCAGCTTCCCGAGGGTCTCGGCCACGTTGTCCATCCTCTTGTTGCAGAGTTCGCTCCCCTTGACGAAATGGCACTGATAGTCGTCGCCGTATTTGCATCCGATGAGGAGCACGCCGTCGTTTCCTTTCGACATTGCATCAGCGATCCAGATGGTGTTTACGGAGCCGAGACATCTCACCGGTATAAATCTGATGTCGGCCGAATATTTCAGTTTATGCAGACCGGCCATGTCGAGGGCAGGATAGGCGTCGTTTTCGCAAACAAAGGCAACGATCCTGTATTTCTCTTCGTCCTCATCGGGGACGTTGATCGCCTTGACCATCGAACCGATCATATCGATATGGTAGTTCTTGAAAGAGATGATCCTCTCGGGGCATGCACCCATGCAGGTACCGCATCTTCTGCAGCGCGTGGGGTTAGGTTTCGGTGTTCCCTTTTCATCGTCGTCGAGCGCGCCGAAAGGACATTCTTCAGTGCATCTCTTGCACTGCGTACAACGCTGGAAGAAAAACTCGGGGAAAGACATATCCCCGGAGCGCGGATGAACCGACATTCCGCGGTTCACGGACTCGAGACACTGAATCGCCTTGAGCGCAGCACCCGTGGCATCTTCGATGCACTCGCCGTTGGTCATCGTCTGTCTGACATTTCCTGCGGTATAGATGCCTGTCCTCCTGGTTTCGTAGGGGAAGCATATGTAATTCGAATCGGCGTACCCGTTGAAGAGTTCAAGGTCCCTGAACGCGGGCCCCTGGCGATAGGCGAGATTGATCACCGGCTCGAACTGCGTCTCGGGCGTCATGCCGGCAGCCAGCACCACCATGTCGACATTCACTGCGACGTTTTCTCCCAGGATTGTGTTGTCGACTTCGACCGTCAGACTCTTATCACCGTTTTCGGTGACCGACTTGACCTCGCCCCTCGACAGGAAGATGCCGGGATTGTTCTGGGCGCTCTTATAGAAATTCTCATAATGCCCGGGGGTGCGCATATGTTTGTAAAAGATATACGCCTTCCCGTCCGAATAGTCTTCCGTCAAATAGTTCGCCTGCTTCAGCGATATCATGCTCGTAACTGACGAGGCATAAGGGAAGTCGCTGTCGTCCCCGTTCAATCCGGGACTCTGGATAAAGGCAATAGTCTTCGCAGCCTTGCCGTCGGAGGGCCTTACAATCTTGCCCTTGGCTGCAGCCTCTTCCAGCATAGTGTTAGTGATAACGTTGGTGAATTTTCCGAAGCCAAGATGCTCGAACTGCGAGGGGTCCGCAGGCCTTCCCCCGGCGGCAACGATCACCGAGCCAAAGACCTCCGCATCAGGATCGGAGGTGAGGATATCTTCACACTTCACCATATCTGCAGGAAGTTCCACCGGCTCCTCGGCCGGCTTCTCCGCCGCCTCCGCGGGCTTGTCCTTCGTCTCTTCTTCTTTCTTCTTCGGGGGGACGTCCCACTTGGATTTCGTACCGGTCGGCTTGAACGATACCGCGAACTGCCCCGGCGCGCCGCTGATCCTCGCGATCTCATGGTTCAGCTTTACCGTGATCCGCGGATTGCCGGTCACCTCTTTTATCTTCTCCTGGATATTGGTCGACTCAAGCTGGGTATAAGGCGCCTTCGTCGGTATCTGCTTCCTCTGTTTGGCGGCATATCCGCCAAGCTGCGCCTCTCTTTCAACGATGGTCACCGGGTAACCTGTCTTTGCCGCTTCTATGGCGGCAGTTAATCCGGTAATCCCGCCGCCTATTACGAGAATGCTCTTTTCGACATTTTCGAGGAGATAAGGATCGACCTGGTTCATTTTCTGGGCCTTGACTATGCCCATACGGAGATAGTCTTCGGCAAGCATCTGGGTGTCGTCATTCGGCTGGGTCTCCTCTTTGACGACCTCCTTGCCCTCCGCGTCCTTCGACTTAACCTTCACCTGTTTTGTCCAGTCGTGGCTCCAGACGACCTGTTCCCTTATATTCACCCGTTCGACGATATTTGCGGCGCCGAAATCAAACACGTCATATTTCACCCTTGGCGAGCATGCGGCAATAATGATCGTATTGACACCTTCCGACTCCATGTCTTTCCTGATGGCGGCGACACCTTCCTCGCCGCACATGGCAGGATGGGTCTTGCAGATGGGCACCTTGTATTCCTTTGTGGCGACGGTGGAAAGTTTCTCGAGGTCGAGGCCTTCGCCTATCGAGCATCCGCCGCATATATATACACCAAGTTTTTTCTCCATTTGTATGTTACCTCCTCACCATTTGAATGGCCTTTAGCGCAGTCCCTGTTGCCGTCTGGCCCGATGACATGACATCGGAAGGTTTCTTTACACAGCCTGTGGCCAATATCTCTTCTGATATAACAAAGCTGTTATCGTCGTACTTCGCGTTGCCCGGGACCTTCACCTGGGCGGTTGAGGGCTCCATGCCGGTAGCGAGGACGACCATCTCGTGGCGGGCCTGTATCTTCTTGCCCGAAAGAGTGTCTTCCACCGTGACGATTACGTCCTTCGTGGCGGGGTCCTCCTCTATCTTCGCCACCTTTCCCTTAAGAAAAGAGACATTCCCGTCCGCCTTCACCTTGTTATAAAACTTTTCATACCTGCCGGGGGTCCTTAGGTCTATATAGTAGATCGTCGCCTTGGATTCCGGATTTGCCTCACGTATGTAGGTGGTCTGCTTCAAGGAGGCGAGGCAGCATATATATGAGCAGAACGGAAGATGATTTTCGTCCCTTGATCCCGCGCACTGGACGAATGCGATATTATTGACAACCTTGCCGTCGGATGGCCTAACGATCTTGCCGTTTGTGGGTCCGTTGACGGCAGCGAGCCTTTCCATCATCATGTTGGTAATAAGGTTCTGCACTTTACCGAAGGACAGGTTGGTCATCTTTGTCGCGTCGTATGGGTTCCATCCCGTGGCCCACACTATGGAGGCCACCTTTATATTGAATGTCTTTGGTTTGTCATCGAGATCTATCGCTTTATAAGGGCATGCGTCCTTGCACTTTTGTGCAGTAGCGGTACCGATAATGGAAGGATCGAGGACGTATCTCTGGGGGAAGGCCATTTCATGGGGCAGATATGCGGCCTTCCTCTTGTCCATTCCGAAGTTGAAGGTGTTCGACACCTCGACGTCACACGCCTCTGCGCACTTGCCGCAGCAGGTACAATTATTGTTTACATACCTGGGTGACTGCTTCAGTGCAACATCATAATTCCCCGGACCGCCCGATATCTTTTCGACTTCGGTCATTGTGAACCATTTCACCAGATTGTTCTTCTTTATCCTCTGGAAATTGATCTCCAGCCCGCAGGTCGGAGGACACAGCTTCGGGAAGTACTTGTTGAGCTGGGCCACCCTGCCGCCCAGATAGGGGTTCTTTTCTACTATAAATACCTCGTATCCCACCTCCGCAGCCTCAAGCGCCGTGGTGATGCCGCTGATTCCTCCCCCAACTACTAAAATCGTTCCTGATCCGGGGGTTACGGTTTTTTCATCCGCCATTTTATTCCTCCCTGTTACGTCGGTTTACTTGCAGTATATTAACAGTGAACGGCTGAATAATCAGCCTATCATTAATAGTAACATTCCCGGTCAGAGCGCTGCCCCGACACGGTCTCCGCCTTCTCCAGCTTGCAGGCTGGGCGGAAGAATTCAGCGACTGAATCTCTCCGCCTAACCGGCAGATGCCTAATCTGCATGTGCCCAGGGCCTGAACGGCCCTGGGCACACACATAAAATCAACTTCTTGCTGATCCGGATCAGTCAGGTATTATCTGGATATAATCCTTCTTGAATACCGACCATTCCTTCTTGGCAGGATCATACTTCGAGTTCACAAAGCATTTCCAGTTCTTCTCGTCTACGAGGTCGAAGTCAGACCTGTAGTAGAAGCCCGGATACCTTGACTCTTCCCTGAAGAGGATATGTCTGAGATGTGACTCGACGGTGCCGAGCCTGTGGTAGTTCTCCCAGGCCCTGAGCAGTTCGTGAAGGTCGCCTGCAGCCATCTTCTCAGAGTCTTCCCTGAGCATCCCAAGGAGGCTGAACGCCCTGTCGAGCATAGCCTTGCTCGTGACGTAGGAGGTTGCTATTCCCGCGCCGTACTCGTCCGTAATCTTCATGAGCCTTCTCTGGAAGCCGGCAGGCTTGATGTAATTAGGGTTCACATCTGCGGCCGTGGACTTCTGGTAGTGCTCCATAAAGGTCTTGACCGGCTTATAAACGATGTCCGCAAGTTCTTTCGCGCTCTGGTTGAGTGTCGGTTTGAAATCCTTGTTGTCTGTGAAGAATCTGGACATTGACTTTGCCACCTGTCTGCCTTCTGCGTGTGAGCCTGAGGAGAACTTATGGCCGGAAGCGCCCGTGCCGTCACCGGCTGTGAAGAGGCCGTTGACAGTGGTCATGCCTTTGTAGTTCTTGCCCTTGTAAGGGATCTTGTATGCATCGGGGACCCAGTCTTCGTTCGGACCGGCAACCCATATACCGCAGCATCCGGAATGCGAACCGAGGAGATAGGGCTCGGTCGGCATAATCTCGGAACCGACCTTCTCAGGCTCGGTGTTCGTGCCGGCCCAGAGGCCTGCCTGGCCGACGGACATATCGAGGAAGTCTTCCCATGCCTCTGCGAGAAGGTGTTTCACTTCCTTCGGAGTCATGTTAGCGGAAAGGTTCTTCAGTGCAGTAGGTGTATCCATGTAGATCGGGCCTCTGCCTTCCCTCATCTCTTTCAGCATGAGGTGGTTTCTGAGGCAGGAAGCGGGTACTTTTGCCAATCCGTAAGGCGGATACTGTTTGAGCATCTCGGCGTTTGTTGCCATGTAGTTTTCGCCGAGGGTGTTGGTCGCCTTCGCCTTAAAGAGAAGGAACCATGCGCCGACAGGGCCGTAACCGTCTTTAAACCTGGCGGGCACGAACCTGTTTTCCATCATCGTCATCTCTGCGCCGACTTCCTGGCACATGGTGTAGGTGGAGCCTGCGTTCCATACAGGATACCAGCAGCGGCCCATGCCTTCACCGGTCGACCTCGGCCTGAATACGTTGACCGCGCCGCCGCATGCTACGAGCATTGCGTTGGCCTTGATTACATATACTTTATTTTCCCTGACGCTGAAGCCGACCGCACCTGCGATCCTGTTCGGCTCATTCTTATCAAGGACGAGCTTAACGATGAAGCATCTTTCGATGATGTTCTCGGAGCCGAGGGCAGCCTTTGCCGCTTCTGCGACGATCCTCTTGTAGGACTCACCGTTGATCATGATCTGCCAGCGGCCGGAGCGGACCGGCTTTGTTCCGATCTTGAGGATCGGGGCGCCCTGGGCGCCGTCGACGGTCTTTCCATCTTCGAGGGTCTTCCATATCGGGAGGCCCCACTCTTCAAAAAGATAGACCGATCTGTCGACGTGTCTGCCGCAATCGAAGATCAGGTCTTCCCTGACGATACCCATAAGGTCGTTTCTGATCATTCTGACATAGTCATCCGGGGTGTTCTCGCCGAGATAGGTGTTGATGGCGGAGAGACCCTGGGCGACAGCGCCGGACCTTTCGAGTGCAGCCTTGTCCGTAAGAAGGATCTTTGTGCCCTCGGGGGCCCACTTCTTGATTTCATAAGCTGTGCCGCATGCCGCCATGCCGCCGCCGACGATAAGGATGTCGGTATCGAGCTCGACGATAGCGGGATCTAATGTTGCCGGTAATTCTCCAGCTGGCTTATTCGGTAATGCCATGTTTATTTTCCTCCTGTTTATTTTTTTGAAGTAATAATTATTTACCGTGAATCGCTATCGGCCTTTTGAGCGTTACGTTATCGACCTCTTCGTCGGAAAGTCTCTCGGATGCGAGGTCCTTCCCTTTGTGAGCTGCGTTCTTCGGGTCGATCGAGCCTTCAGGGGTCGTCCTGATCGGGAACTTGAACCTCTGCAGGTTGCCGTTCCTGAACTGGATCGTCCACATAATCGAGTCGGAACTCATCATCGGCTGAACAATTCCGCCGAGAGGAACGATGTCTGAGTAAGGCCTTACCGAGATCGCGCCCTGGGGGCAGATCTTAACACAGGAATAGCATTCCCAGCACTGGTCGGGCTCCTGATTGTAAGCCTTCATCGCCTCAACGTTCAATACCATTAAGTCGCTCGGACAGATGTACATGCACGCGGTCTTCTCGCCGCCCTTGCATCCGTCGCACTTTGCGGGATCCACAAAACTTGGCATATCTCTAAACCTCCTGTTTGAATTAGTTGTTTAAACCAAAACTCGCCCTGCAAAAACTACCCGGTTATACTGCCTAACTTCACCCCCTCTCGTTTGCGTACCGGGTGACGGATAATGAGTGATCAGTTCTCCACCCATTACCCGTCGCCCATGACCGATTACCGTATTTATGCGCCTTCTGAATATTTATGTACCTTTATCTCGACCTTCTCGGTCAGGGTTGCATAGTATGCCCTGAGTATCTCGAGGACTTCCGGACGGCTGAAATGATCAGGCACATCCAGGTTCTCGGAGAGCATCTTTCTTAGTTTCGTGCCGCTGAGGAGAAGCCTGTCTTCCTTGCCGTGAGGGCATGTCCTCATCGAGGCCATACCGTCGCACTTCAGGCAATAGAACGTCCAGTCGATCTTGAGCGGCTTGGTCTCGAGCGCGCCTTCCGGTATCTCGTCGAATATCTTCTGCGCATCGAAAGGACCGTAATATTCGCCGACGCCGGCATGGTCGCGGCCGATGATCTGATGGCTGCAGCCGTAGTTCTGCCTGAAGAGCGCATGGAGCAGCGCCTCACGCGGGCCTGCATATCTCATATCCAGGGGATAGCCGGCCTGGATGCTTGTGTCCTTTACGAAATAAAGCTCGGTCAGTTTGTTGATCGCCTTCACCCTCACCTCGGCCGGGATGTCGCCCGCCTTCAGTTTGCCGAGGAGCTGATGGATAAGCACGCCGTCGCAGGTCTCTATCGCGATCTTCGCGAGAAATTCGTGCGACCTGTGCATGGGGTTCCTGAGCTGCAGGCAAGCAACCGTTTTCCAGCCTTTTTCTTCAAAAAGCTTCCGCGTCTCTGCCGGCTTCATGTACACACCAGGGAACTGCTTCGGGAACATTCCCTCGCTCAGAACCTTTACCGTACCTGAAAGGTTGACCTCTTCCTGGTTCATGACCTTCACGACGCCAGGGTGCTCCATCTCGGTCGTCTTGAAGACCTGCTTGCATTCATGGGCCTTGTCGATCTTGTATTTGTCCTTGACCTTCATCGTGGCCATGAGTTCGCCGGTCTCTTCGTCCAACAGCGCTATTTCCTGGTTCTTCTTGATGCTGTTCGCCTGTCCCTCTGAGGTGGAAAGAGTGACCGGTATGGGCCAGAAGACGCCGTCCGCCATCTTGTAGTCATCGCAGACGCCCTTCCAGTCATCGTATCCCATAAAGCCTTTCAGCGGGGTGAAACCGCCGATTCCCATCATAATCAGATCGCCGGATTCCCTCGATGTTACCCTCACCTGCGTAAGGGTCTTTGCCTTCTGCTTTTCTTCCTTCAGTTCCTCTCCGGTCAATAACAGAGGCATCAGTTTCTTTTGCTTACCATGTGGGTTTACAAGTGCCATACTTTTCCTCCTGTGTTAGTTTATTCTAGTAGTAATTGAGTCCTTGCAAACTTAATTACTAAAAAGCCGATTTTCTATTTCCCTTCGAGGGCATTACAGACCTTCTTGAAGATCTCCTCGATAGAGCCCGTACCCTGTATCGATTTAAGAATGCCTTTCCTGCGGTAATAGTCGATCAACGGCGCAGTCTGCGCCTCATACACATCGAGCCTTTTTTGGATTGTCTTTTCCTTGTCGTCATCTCTCTGGAAGAGAGCGCCGCCACATTTATCGCAGACACCTTCTTTCTTCGGAGGAGAAAAATATAAGTTGTACATCTGCTGGCAGCTTTTGCATGTCCTCCTGCCCGTCAGTCTCTTCATGAGATCGTTCTTGTCGACATCGACGCTGACGGCGACGGTAAGAGGGGCCGACATCGTTGAAAGCATCTTGTCGAGCGCCTCTGCCTGGGCGGTGTTCCTCGGGAATCCGTCGAGGATATATCCGTTCCTGCAGTCATCCTGTTTCAGCCGCTCCCTGACAAGACCGAGGACTATGCTGTCCGGCACAAGTTCTCCTCTGTCCATCACCGCTTTCGCTTCCTTGCCGAGGGGAGTGCCGTCTGCAACCGCCTTTCGCAGGATATCTCCCGTCGAAATCTGAGGAATTGAGTATTTCTCTATGAGTTTCTTCGCCTGAGTCCCTTTACCCGCGCCGGGCGCACCAAGTAGTACTAACCTCAATATGCCTCCTTATCACGAACTACAAAAAGCTTAATGCAGTGAACACTAATAAACAGAGTGATTTTAAAACAAAAAATAAATACCTTGCTGGCGGCAAAAAACTCTTAAAACCCTATAACTATATGCCTCCGCAATTTTTTAAGTCAAATTCATATTTCTGATAAATAGATAAGAATTACTTATTAATCTGATTTTTAAATTATATGGTCACTTAAAAATACGCCCTTCATAATAAATCATTCCTGCCGTGAATGGAAAATTGATTTTTTAAATAAATATATAATTTTTTTAAAGCCTTTCCTCTGTGGCTGAGTCTGTCTTTTTCAGAGGCGGTCATTTGTGCGAAGGTGCGGTCATAGCCGGCAGGGCAAAAAACAGGATCATAACCAAAGCCATTGAAACCTTTAGATTTTTTGCCAATATTGCCCTTCGCGTATCCCGTAAAGGTCTTATACCTCCCATCAGGAAAGGCGATGGCGATGCAACAGACGAATCGGGCCTCGCGGTCTACACCTTCGAGTCCCCTCATCTGCCGGAGCAGTTTCATGCGGTTTTTGCGGTCGTCGGCGCCTTCGCCTGCATACCTTGCCGAAAAAATGCCCGGGGCGCCCCTGAGCGCCCTGACTTCGAGTCCGGAATCGTCGGCGATTGCAAGGCAGCCGGTGAATTCGGCGATGCTGACCGCTTTTTTTACTGCGTTCTGCCTGAATGTGGCGCCATCTTCTTCGACTTCCGGGCAGCCGGGGAAGGCATCGAGAGTCAGGAACCGGACTTTATATCCTTTAAATACCCGGCCGATCTCCTCGACTTTTTTTCTGTTGCGCGTCGCAAGTACGATATTCATAAAAACTCAGAATGATAAATAATGGTATGGCGATTTGTCAAAGAATTGAAAAAAATGGAAAATTCTGGGAGAATAAAAAAGAGTTGGTTGACTTCAATTTGGCCGGCTCGCATAATAGAGTCGCGGTATCATCGGGGAGGACCGATATTGAGATGGCTGGATGACCTAATCTCGGCCAGCGAAGAGCAGATTGCAGATCGCATGAATCGTTGTATAGCCTCGGTAGGCGCTGAGAAGCATTCGCCTGAACGCGATGAGACACTGCGGAAACTTTTGTCCTCTATCTCCTCAACTCTGGTTGCTGCACTGCGTGCATCGCACACCGAAGGGGCCAAATCTGGCCTTGGCCTCGCCCGCGAAGAGTATACGTTCCACCCGTTTTGTGCAACGGAGGCCCGGGCCCGCCGTGAAAGGGAAGAAGACCCCGCCGCTTTTCTAAAGCTGGTAGATCTTTGCCGCAGGAGCTACCTTGAGATGGTTGAGGAGGCCCCGCAGTCCGGCTTCGACAAGGGACAGGCCGTCCTTTTTCTGGAGAGGTTCTTTGCGCGCATCTCCCTTGACTTTTGCCGGGAGTGGTGTCTCCTGGCCGAGCAGGAGGCCGTAGATCTCAGGGAAAGAGAGATACAGATGATGCATCGCCACGGCATGGAAGTGCTCGCCGGATTTGCGGCAGGAGTTGCCCATGAGGTGCGCAACTCGCTCCATGCCCTCATGTCCGTCACCGAGGCGCTCTCGAAGGAGCTGAAGGACAATCCCGACGCCGGCACATATCTCTACCATATCCGCAGTCAGATAGATCGGTTATCTCTTCTGATGAAGGATCTGCTGCAAGTCGGGAAGCCCGTCGATCCTTCCAGGATGCGGGCGGAATTTTTGTCCGAGATTTGTCTGGCCGCAATCAATACCTAGAAAGATTCCAGGTGGGCAAAAGGGCATGCTGTATCCCTTATACAGCGCCCCGGGGGCGAAAAGACCAGGGTCCTGACCGACGGCCTGAGACTGCAGCAGGTCTTTCTTAATCTTCTCGACAATGCCGGCCAGTATAGCCCGGCCGGAAGCGAAATTGAGGTCGTAATATCCGATCCTTCTGAAAAATTCGCCAAAGTGCGGGTAACCGACAAAGGGTCCGGTATTCCCCGGGAGTTCGTCGGTAAGATTTTCGACCCCTTCTTTTCGACGCGCCGCGGCGGGACAGGGCTTGGACTGACCATTGTGAAGAATGTTCTCGAAAGCCAGGGCGGCAGCATTGCGATATGGAACAATGACCCGTCCCCGGGAACTACTGCGGAGGTCTCATTGCCACTTGCAGAGGGAGGGGAACATTGAAGCCGGGCGTACTTCTGGTGGACGACGAGCCTGCAACGCTCTTCGGCTTTTCCCGTTTCATGACGAAGGCGGGATACGCGGTAACGGAGGCGACCTCCCTTGCCGAGGCCAGGGAAGCCATCTCCTCGCAGCGCTTTGACATCATTATTCTGGATCTCAACCTGCCGGACGGCAACGGGATTGACTGGATACCAGACATACGGGAAGGATATCCTGCTGCCGCGATCGTCGTCATCACAGGCTCCGCGGACATACCTCTTGCGGTCGAAGCGATGCGCCGAGGCGCCGACAACTTCCTGACGAAGCCGGTGAGCCTCGTCGATCTCGATATCTTTCTCAGGAAAAGCCTCGAACTCGGAAGTCTCCGGAGAAAAAATCTGATGCACCAATGGCTGTCTAAAGGCTTTGAAGCATATTTCGGCGAAAGCGAGGTGATCCGCAAGGTAACGGAGCTCGCCGCCATAGCAGCTCAAAATGATTCTACAATCCTCCTTCAGGGAGAGACCGGAACGGGAAAGGGGGTTTTGGCGAAGTGGATTTACCATCATGCCCCGAATAAATCCGGTCCATTCGTCGAGATCAACTGCTCCGGCCTGAAAGGAGAACTGCTTGCCAGCGAGCTCTTCGGCCACGTCAAGGGCGCCTTTACATCCGCTGTCCAGGACAAAACCGGTCTGATCGAGGTCGCAGACGGGGGCACCCTTTTTCTGGACGAGATCGCCGACATGGATCTGGCGGTGCAGGCCCAGTTCCTCAAGGTAATAGAAGAGAAGAGCTTCCGGAGGGTGGGGGACGTCAACGTCCGCCGCAGTAATTTCCGCCTTGTTACCGCAACCAATAAGGACCTTGCTGACCAGACCTTTACGGGCCATTTCCGCAGCGACCTCTTCTTCCGCATCAACGTATTCCCGATCCTGTTACCCCCCCTGAGGGAGCGGGCGGAGGATCTCGAAGGATTGGTTCCCCATATCCTTGCCTCCCTGCGGCCCTCCGTGCCGGTGCTTTCTCCTGAGGTGATGAAGCTGCTGAAGTCATATGCCTGGCCTGGGAACGTAAGGGAACTGCGAAATGTATTAGAAAGGGCGCTTCTGATCTCGCACGGGCAGCCGTTAAGGCCGGAGCATTTCCCTGGACTCGGCGCGCCGGGCAAGCCACCTGTGACGCATGCCCCGGCCTTCAGCGGTATCGCCGCTATCGAAGAAGCTTATATCAAGTCCGCGGTCGAGACATCCGGAGGGGATATAAGAAAGGCTGCAGCCACGCTGAACATGTCCCGGGCCACCCTCTATCGCAGACTCAAAAAAATAAGGAAAGATTGATTTCAGCTCGCGTTATTAACCAATTCCGTCCTTATCAACTCTCCACTCGATAATTCTCACCCGGAGTCTCATAACTGAGACCGGCGGTATCAATACTGAGACTCACACGTGTTATAGCTAACTCTATTTCCTTCAAAACCAATATCTTTCGCTTGCCGGAAAAATGGCATGGCTGTTGCTTTGGGAAGTAACGAATGAAACTGGAAACAGTTGTCAAGAGACATGGAGAGTGTCAAGCCGAATGGAGGGGGAAGAATGTCAAAGACTATCTTATTGGTAGATGATGCGGCCGTGGTGAGACACGTCGTGTCGCTTACGCTGAGGAAGGCGGGCTATGAAGTCATCGAGGCGGTCAATGGAAACGACGCCCTGCATAAACTCGCCCAAAATAAGGTCGGCATGGTAATCACCGATCTGAACATGCCAGAGATGGACGGCATCGAACTCATACGTCACCTACGTGAAAAGACGGCCTATCGATTTTTGCCCGTTGTCATGCTGACGACAGTATCCCAGGAAGAAAGAAAAAAAGAAGGTAAAGAAGCCGGTGCAAGCGGCTGGATCTACAAACCCTTTCAGTCCAAAGATCTTCTTGACACAGTGAGGCGTTTTGTCTCATGAGATCGGGGCGTCTCACGCGAAAGGGCCCTGTTCAGCACCGACAACTGATTGAAGAGAGGGACTATGGACCAAAAAAAAGTACTGCTCGTGGATGATGAGACTGCCTTTTTGGTATCGGCCAAAAAGGTGCTCGAAGGGCCGGACCTGTCAATCGATACGGCTGACAACTTTCATGATGCAATATCGATGATCGGGACGCGCCGGTATGACATCGTGGTCACCGATATTCGGCTGAGCGACGTCGCCAGCAGGGAGGGGATGGACATTCTCCGGCATGTTATGGAGCACCATCCCGGGACGAAGGTCATTCTGCTGACCGGCTACGGATCCCAGGAAATAATGGAGAAGGCGTACGCCATGGGGGCCTGCAACTATCTCGAAAAACCGCTCTCGGGGAACATTCTTAGGAGCATTCTGCAGAATGTGAGGCAGGGATGACCGTAAAGTTTTTTCCTGATGAACCGCAGCCGGGGGCGCTGTCGCCTTCCATAACATTTCCAGGCGGCAGAGACTGGCCTGACCGCGCGAGAAGAACCCGGCAGGCTCTTACTTGCTGTGTCCGGGGACTCGATATGCTGTCTTCCTCGACGGAGGATGAATTCATCCTGATTGCCGAGAACCTCGAAAATTTCAGCATCCGCGCACGTGAAATCTCTGCGTCAGCAGAGGGCATCGCGCTAAATGTTAAGGATATCGTGACCCTTATCCAGTTTCATGACATCACTCGCCAGCGGTTCGAAAAATCATCGATGTCTTGCCAGACTATGATCGAAAATCTCGCCTTCGCGGATAACGGAAAGTTCGAAAACAACACACAGAAAGGAACAAATCCTTCAGCATCAGCCGAAGATCTTGCCCGTTTCTGCCTTAGCGAGGCCAGGGCTATCGCCGATGCAAAATGGGAATTCGTCTCTGCGGTCGCAACTGTGGTTCAAAAATTGGAGGCAATTGCCGGGAGCGTCGGCAAGAAGACCGGAAACAGGCTGGCCGCCGAGATCAAAACAGCCGTTCAAGGCATTTGTATTGATAAATTCGCAGGTGTTGTCGCTGATGAAGTGCTCTCTATCTTGAACGACATACTTGAGGACATCAGGCAGTTTATGCCTTCAGAGGCTTGGGGACACATAACGGCCGGCGCCGGCTCGGCCCGGCAAGCCCATAACGATGCTGCCCGTCTTCAAAAGGGCATTTTTTCGAAGACGGAAAATAGCTTGGGAGACAATGTTGAACTCTTCTGAAGGAAAAGGTGTTGACGGCCGGCAGATGCACATGACAAAAAAAGGAGGACCATTATGGAGGAACTGAAGGTTGCCGCTTCAGGACCGGGAGAACTCACGCTGACCGGCTCCCTGACCGTGGCAAATGCGGCTGCTATCCTGAAAATAATCCGCGAAACCCTCGCTCGGGAGGACCGTCTCGTGATAAGGGTTGGGGAAGATGCGGAGGTGGACGTCTCGTTCCTCCAGATCCTCTGCTCGGCGCATCGCACCGCAGCGGAACTGAATAAGTGCCTGCAGCTGGACACTGGAGAAACCGGCAAATTCTACAGTGCCGCGCGGGCGGCCGGATATGTCCGCACCAAAGGCTGCTCCCGCGACCGCGACGGCAGCTGCCTCTGGGCAAGGGAGGGGAAATGAAGAAAACGATCATGACCGTCGACGACTCGGCCAGCGTTCGGCTGATGGTAAAATTCACTCTCGCCGAACTGGGGTTCGAGATCATCGAGGCGGTGGACGGCCGCGATGCGCTCAGGAAGATCGAAAAAAAGCCGGTCCACATGCTGATCACCGACATCAATATGCCCGAACTCGACGGCATCAGTCTTGTGAAGAAGGTCCGGGAAATCCCCGCCTGTAAATTTATCCCGATCATTATGCTTACCACGGAATCGCAGGAAGAAAAAAAGAGGGAAGGAAAGAAGGCGGGGGCGACGGGTTGGATCGTAAAGCCCTTCAGGCCCGACCAGCTCGTAGCTGTCGTAAGGAAGGTAATGGGATGAACGAAGAATACGACAAACTTATAGAAACGTTCAGGGAGGAGACGTACGAGCTTCTGTCGGAGTTGGAGACCTCCCTGTTCGAACTCGAAAAAGACCCCCACAACGGGGATGCGGTTTCCTCCATCTTTCGTGCGTTCCATTCGATCAAGGGAGCGGGCGGAATGTTCGGCTTCGACGAGGTCTCGCGTTTCACCCATGATATCGAAACCGTCTACGATCTGGTCCGGGGGGAAAAGATCCTGCCTGACAAATCGCTTGTAGACCTCAGTTTCGCCGCCTGCGACCTCATCCGCGAGATGGTCACATCTCCAAACGAGGTGCAGGCCCAGAAGAAAAAGGCGGACGAACTGCTCGCTTCGCTCAGACAACTCTTCCCGGAAATTACAGAGGCGAAAAAGACAGGGAAGAGTGCGCTCCGCGGGGCGGGGGACCTCGTCCTGCCTGCAGCGAGACTAAGGGCGTACCGCATCCGTTTCAGGCCCGCACCGGACATCTTCGCCACCGGGACAAACCCCGCTCTTTTGCTCCGGGAACTCTGCGGGCTCGGCCAATGCAGCGTGATCGCCCATAGCGATTCGATCCCTGACCTCAACGGCATGGACCCGGAACTATGCTATACGAGCTGGGACGTCATCCTCACGACGGAACAGGACATGGACGCGATCAGGGACATTTTCATCTTCGTCGAGGACACGGCCGAACTGATCATCGAGATGATAGATGACGGCGAAAGCGCCGTCGATTCTGCAGACTACAAGAAGCTCGGAGAAATCCTGGTAGAAAAAAGAGATATCACCCCGAAAGACCTGCAGAAGGTCCTCGGCGGCAGGAAGCGCCTTGGAGAGATGCTGATCGATGAAGGCCTGGTGCAGCCTGAGAGCATACAGGCCGCCTTGATCGAACAGGAGCAGGTCCGGCAGATCCGGGAAGGCCGGTTGAAAAAAGAAGTTATCTCAAATATCAGGGTCTCTTCCGAAAAACTGGACAAGCTCGTCAACCTCGTCGGAGAGCTCGTTACCGTCCAGGCGCGCCTCAGCAGACATGCCCTGTATACAGACGATCCCGAACTCGGCTCGATCGCGGAAGAGGTCGAACGGCTCACCGCCGAGCTGCGCGATAATACGATGAATATCCGCATGCTCCCGATCGGCACCACCTTCAGCAGGTTCAGACGTCTAGTCAGGGACCTTTCGACGGACCTCGGCAAGGAAGTCGAGATGGTGACCGAAGGCGGCGATACCGAACTCGATAAGACCGTCATCGAGAGGTTGGGAGATCCCCTCGTCCATCTCATCAGAAACTGCATCGATCACGGAATCGAGCCGCCGCAAGACAGGGAGTCGCTCGGGAAACCGCGAAAGGGTATGGTCCGGCTTTCGGCTACACATTCCGGAGCAAACGTGCTGATCGAGATAGAAGACGACGGGGCCGGGCTTGACGCCGGGGCGATCCGGGCCAGAGCGGCCCAAAGAGGTTTGGTGGCTACCGATGCAGAGCTGGCGGACGGGGAGATCTTCTCGTTGATACTCGCGCCGGGGTTTTCGACCGCCGAGCACATTACGAACATTTCCGGCCGGGGTGTCGGCCTCGATGTCGTAAAAAAGGCCGCGGATTCTCTGAGGGGCGAAATCTCGATACGCAGCGAAAAAGGAAAGGGGACCATCATAATCCTGAGCCTGCCGCTGACCCTCGCCATCATCGAAGGGCTCCTCATACGGATAGGAGAGGAGCATTTCGTCCTTCCCCTTTCGGCGGTGGAAGAATGCGTTGAACTGATCGGAGGCGATTCCCATGGGAGGCATATCGCCAACGTGCGGGGCCGGATCGTTCCCTACATTCGGCTGCGGGAGCAGTTTGCGATTGGAGGGAGCGCGCCGGAGATCGAACAGATTGTGATCGTCAGGAACGAAACCGCGAGGGTCGGGTTCGTGGTGGACACCGTCATCGGGGAAAACCAGACAGTGATCAAGACCCTCGGCAGGGTCTATAAAGGCTTGGAAGGGATATCAGGCGCCACGATCCTCGGCGACGGAACGGTCGCCCTGATCCTGGACGTCTCAAAACTGATACGAATCGTAGAAGAAGGGGAGGTGAGCGGACAGGCAATACAATGAGGGCATAAAGGGGCTGGCTTTTTCAAACGTAATATCTTAAAAGAAAGAGGGGCATATGTTGAAGAACTTGAAAATAGGGACAAAGTTGTTGTTGATGGCAGGTTTTATGTCTGCCATACTAATCGGGGTCGGCATATATCTTTTGAGCGATATTTCGAGAACAAACGGGATGATGGTCACGAACATGGCTGCGGCCGAAGCTTATACCCAGGCCGTCCGCAGCGCCGATGACATCGAACTTCACTTCAAGAGGCAGGTCCAGGAATGGAAGGACACCTTGCTTAGGGGCTACAAGGCAGCGGATTTTGCAAAGTATCAAGAGAACTTCAAAAACCAGGAAACCGAAGTACAGAATTCGGCCAAAGAACTGAAAACAGTGATGGTGAAATTGAATCTCGACACTACCAAGGTGGATGAGTTCATGAAATCTCATGGCGAGATGGGCGCCAAGTACCGCAATGCTCTGAGCCACTACGGGTCGGGAGACATACAGAGCGCCCATGTCGTGGATGACATGGTGAAGGGCATGGACCGCGGCCCCACGGACCTCGCCGATTCCATCGCCGTATCAGTGCAGAAGGAAGAACAAGATGCCTTTGCCGGAATAATGAAAATCGCCGGAGAGAAATACAAGGCGACCCTCTTCAGCTCTATCTTTATCATCATAGTCGGCACCATTCTCGGTCTCTTGATTTCGGTGTTCGTTATCCGGGGCATCACCTCACCGCTCGCCGTCGGCGTCGGGGTCGCTAACAAACTCGCCGAAGGCGATCTTACCATCAGCATCGATGTGCAGAGCAAAGACGAAACAGGAATGCTTCTCGGTTCGATGAAAAATATGGTCGAAAAGCTCAAAGAGATTGTGGCGGACGTCAAAACCGCCTCGGACAATGTCGCATCGGGGAGCCAACAGATGAGTTCGGGCTCTGAGGAGATGTCTCAGGGCGCATCCGAGCAGGCCAGCTCGGTCGAAGAGGTCTCTTCCTCGATGGAGGAGATGGTCTCGAACATCCGCCAGAACGCGGACAACGCCCAGCAGACCGAAAAGATCGCGCTCAAATCCGCCAATGACGCGAAGGAAAGCGGCAAGGCGGTAGGCGAGACGGTGACGGCGATGAAAGACATCGCCGGGAAGATATCGATCATTGAAGAGATCGCAAGGCAGACGAACCTGCTTGCGCTGAACGCGGCGATTGAGGCGGCCCGAGCGGGCGAACACGGCAAGGGCTTCGCCGTCGTCGCCTCTGAAGTGAGGAAGCTGGCCGAGCGGAGCCAGGCTGCCGCCGCCGAGATCAGCAAACTCTCGGCCTCGAGCGTACAGGTTGCAGAAATGGCCGGCCAGATGCTCGATAAACTCGTGCCGGACATCCAGAGGACTGCTGAACTCGTCCAGGAGATCAACGCTGCAAGCTCCGAACAGAACAGCGGGGCAGACCAGATCAACAAGGCTGTCCAGCAGCTCGACCAGGTGGTGCAGCAGAACGCAGGCGCCGCGGAAGAGATGTCTTCCACGGCAGAGGAGCTCGCCTCACAGGCCGAACATCTCCAGAGCGTGATCGAGTTCTTCAAGGTGGGGGGCAACGGCAGGAAGCGGATTGCTGCGGAAAGGGTCTCCTACAGGGCGAAGGTCGCGCATATCGGTCACGAAGGAATGAAAAAGACGCATGTTGCAGCGGCGAAAGCCGAAACGCCTGGCAGGAAGGCCGGTATTGCGCTCGATATGGGCAACGGAGGCGGGGACGCCGAAGACGATGAATTCGAGCGGTTTTAGGGGGGTGATGGCATGAGCGTATCAGCGATTACCGAAACAACGCAGTACCTCACCTTCAAGTTGGGCGACGAGGTCTTCGCGATCGAGATATCCAAGGTGAGAGAGGTGCTCGATTTTACCGCAATCACCAAGGTCCCGCGCACGCCTGATTTCATGCGGGGGGTGATAAATCTCCGTGGGAACGTCGTTCCCGTTGTGGACATGAGGCTGAAATTCGGGATGACGAAGACCGAAAATACGGTAAACACCTGCATTATCATCGTCGAGATATCGCTCGACGGCGATACCACCGTGCTCGGAGCCCTTGCAGATTCGGTCCAGGAAGTGATCGAGCTCGAACCGGACAAGATCGAGCCGGCGCCCAGGATCGGCACACGCCTGAGGACCGACTTCATCAAGGGAATGGGCAAGCGGGACGACAATTTTATCATCATTTTGGAAATCGACAAGGTCTTTTCCGTCGATGAGCTGTCGCTCGTCCGGGACGCGGGCGATGTGCCTGCCCCCGGCGGCGAAGGACCCTCCGGCACATAGCACACGTCCATTGCCCGGCTTCGCCGGCCCGAAACACCGGCGGGGCTGGGCCAAACAAAAAATGGAGCAGGTAATGACAAATGTGAACAGCCGGATCATGTCGGCGGCCCTGTCAGGAAATGATTTTGATCGGCTGAGTGCCTTCATCAGGGCCGAATGCGGGATAAAGTTGTCCGAACAGAAGAGGATCATGCTCGAGGCGAGGCTCAGGAAAAGGCTCCGGGCGCTCGGCATCGAATCTTTCGGCGAATACTGCGATTTCCTGTTCAGTCCGGAGGGACTCGAGCAGGAGAAGCTGCATATGATTGACGTGGTGACCACGAACAAGACCGATTTCTTCCGCGAACCTAAGCACTTCGATTATCTGACCCAACATGCCATTCCCGAGCTTTTCCGTATCCACGGGGCAGGGATGCGGCAAGGCCTCTCGATCTGGTCGGCGGGATGCTCCACCGGGGAGGAGCCTTACACGCTCGCAATGGTGCTGACTGAATACGCCCAATCGCAACCGGGGTTCCGCTTTTCCATACTCGCTACCGACATCTCGACGAGGGTCCTCGAGAAGGCCTTCCGGGCGGTCTACAAGGAAGAGCGGGTCGGCCTGATGCCGGCGTCGATGAAAAAGAAATTCCTTATGAGAAGCAAAGAAAGGGAAAGAGGGCTGGTCAGGGTAGTGCCGGAGCTCAGGTCCTGCGTCGAATTCAAGCGGCTCAATTTCATGGACAGCAACTTCGATATCGACAGCTCCTTCGATATCATATTCTGCAGAAACGTCATAATCTACTTCGACAGGCCGACGCAGCAGAAGGTCCTGCAGACGATATACCGTCATCTGAAGCCGGGGGGATATCTCTTTATGGGCCACTCCGAGACGCTCAGCAGCCTGAGCATACCGCTTGCCTCGGTCGGTTCCATGGTGTACAGAAAACCGTTATGACTACGCACGGACAGTCCTCCCATCTGCATACCGTTTACCTGAAACCGGGTGAATTCTACATCGGCGAAAAACCGGCGAAGGTGGTGACCGTCCTCGGTTCCTGCGTTTCGGTCACCCTCTTCAGTAAGAGGCTCCGCATCGGCGCAATCTGCCACGCCACGCTGCCCGTCTGCCGGAAGAAGAAAGGCTGCAGGAAGTACTGTGACGACACGTTCAAGTATACCGACTGCGCAATAAAATTCATGCTGAAGAAGTTTCGGGACTACGGAATCGCCGAAGGCGAAATCGAGATCAAGATCTTCGGCGGGGCAGACACTCTCGCCTCGCGGAGTGAAAATACCATAGGGACGATGAATGTCAGGACCGCTCTCGAGACAATCCGGGGACGAAATCTCCATATCGTGGCGGCGGACGTGGGGGATTCTTTCGGCAGGAAGCTGATCTTCCATACGGATACCGGGGACGTCTTTCTGAAGCGTCTTAGGAACTTGCGCCAGAACCAGGTGATTCGCGGCATAACATTCAAGAAAAGAGGCGCATGAGAGAAAAGATCAGGGTACTTGTAGTCGACGATTCATCCGTCGTTCGCAAGACAATCTCTGAAATCCTCACGTCGGACCCCGGATTGGAAGTGATGGCGACCGCGCCGGACCCGTTCATCGCCGCCGAAAAGATGAGGAAGGAAGTCCCGGACGTGGTCCTGCTCGATGTCGAGATGCCGAGGATGGACGGGATCACCTTTCTCCATAAAATTATGAGTCAGCACCCTGTGCCTGTGGTAATCTGCTCCAGCTTGACCCAGGCAGGCGCGGAAACAACCCTGAAGGCGCTCGAATATGGGGCGGTCGAAATAATACTCAAGCCAAGGCTCGGCGCCAAGCAGTTTCTCGAAGAGTCGAGGGTGCGCATCTGCGACGCGGTAAAGGCCGCGGCGATGGCGAAAGTAAAGCCGGTCCCTGCCCGCCCCCTCGCGGTGGCTCCGAAGCTCCCGGCGGACGTCATTATCCCGAAGCCCGCAAACAAGGCGATGGTCCAGACGACCGAACAGGTAGTGGTTGTCGGTGCATCCACCGGCGGGACCGAGGCGCTCAGGGAATTCCTCATGGAACTGCCGCTCGACGCGCCCGGCATCGTGATCGTCCAGCACATGCCTGAACATTTCACGGCGGCCTTTGCGAAACGGCTCGACGGCCTCTGCAAAATCACGATAAAGGAGGCCGAAAACGACGATACCGTCATTCGGGGAAGGGCGCTGATCGCACCCGGCAACAGGCATACGCTTTTGAAGCGGAGCGGCGCCCGATACTACGTTGAGGTAAAAGACGGCCCATTCGTCTGCAGGCACAGACCTTCAGTCGATGTGCTCTTCAGGTCTGCGGCACGATATGCAGGAAAGAACGCCGTAGGGATCATCATGACCGGCATGGGAGACGACGGGGCAAAGGGCATGAGGGAGATGCACGATGCAGGCGCCTACACCATCGCCCAGGATGAAGAAACGTCGATTGTCTTTGGTATGCCTCACGAAGCGATCAAACAGGGGGGTGTCGACAAAATCCTGCCGCTAGGCTCGATTGCAAGGGAAGTGATAAAGAGAACTGCTGCGGGATAAACGCGTCACCCCTCTTTACTAAAGAGTTGTGACATGATTTCTCCCTTTTTCTCCTCGGCGAACCCGCCTGTGTGCGGGGGCAAAGGGAGGTTAGGAGGGATTTTTAGAAATATTTTGCCGCTATTATGAGACTATCAATAAACAAACAGCGCAATATCGCAAGGTTGTCATTCCCGCTTGTCCGCCCCGGCGGATTCGCCGAGGAGAATCGGGAATCCTTCACAGAAAGACTCCGGATAAGCCGGAGTGACAAATAACCTTATCATAAATTATGTGTGTACTTCTCAATAATGTTTACTTGCCGAGAAAAAAGCGGCGTTTCTTTTCTTCGAACTTCTCTATTGCATATCTGAGCATCGTCCTCGGCATCCGGCGGTAATGTTTTCTCAAAAAATCTTCTTCAGTCTGCAGGTCTCTCTTGCCGACCTCGCGCAGCATCCATCCGACCGCCTTATGGATCAGGTCGTGATCATCGCGAAGAAGGATTTCCGAGACGCAAAGTGTGTCGGCAAAATCGTTTTCCCGTATAAATGCAAGAGTGGACATGACCGAGATCCTTCTTTCCCATAGATTTCCTGATCTCGCAAGCCTGCAAAGCACCGACCGGTCCTTGTCGAGAAGATAATCTCCGGGAATATTCGGCGCCGATAGGTCGACGAGGTCCCAGTTATTTATATGCTTTGTATGTTTCAGGTAAAAATCGGCGATCTCTGCCTTACCTTCCTGGTCCGTTTTTTTATATTTGTTTACGAGGATGAGCAAGGCAACGAGCCTGTGCTCGTGGATCTTACTCGAAAGGAGTCTATGGATGTCGCGCAGGGAAAGCTCCAAGTATTTCTTTGTGACCGCCCGCTGTTTCGGGACAACGATCCCAAGGAACACATCTCCCTCGCCGTACTGCCCCTTTCCCGTCTTGAAAAAACGCGAAAGGATCTCCGCCTTTTCGGGATCGGCAAGGCTTTGAAGGTCTGATTTGAGGCTCTTGAGGATCGAGGATTTCTCGCTGCTCGACACTGGGAGTAAGTGATTACCTGGGATCGGGAATTCCCAGTTGACGGCAGATTTTTATCGCAAGAAGATCGGCGATTTCGTTATGTCTTGGGATAGTGCTTGATCTGGTCGTATCGGCGAGATTTATGTAACGGGAATGTTTTGCACCTTCCCTGGCGAGAACACAACCGTGGCGCTCTACATACCGGATGAGTTCTTTTCTCTTCACACTTCGATTTCTTCTAAGATAATTTCGCGCTTCGGCAGCGCAGTAAGATCGACAGTTTTTTGCATTTCCGCTATTGCGTCAATGAGATTCTCTCTGGCTTCTTCAATTGTTTTTCCTTGAGTCATCGCGCCCGGCACATCGTCCGTCCACGCTACCCACCAGTCCCCGTCCTTAACAAAAGTGGCCTTAACTTTCATCGGATACCTCCTATCTGTCCTTTCCATGCCTCCTGCCTTTATTCTGCCATTTGGCTGCGTTTATGGCAACTGCCGCATTTCGGCCGGCGACGGGTTGTCGAGGTTTATGCACGCTTACTTAATGGATAAGCCCGCAGCATCGCTTGTATTTCTTGCCGCTTCCGCATGGGCAGGGATCGTTGCGGCCTACCTTCGAACTTGCTCTCCGTCTGAGCCCTTGCGCGGCGGCGACAGCGCGCAAATCCTGAACTGCCCGCATCCTTTCTTCTTTCAGTCCGTTATGAATCTTCATTATGCAGGAATCTATAACCCTTTCGCAGTGTTCGACGGCCTTCATGACTTCTGCCGCATCGCCACTTCCCAGCTCCTTGCCTTCTTCAAGCAGCCGGGCCTCTTCATATAAAAGGTCCCCCGCCTTTTCAATCTTCCCGGCGGCCTCTTTCAGTCCTTCGGGGATGGTCTCAGAATTGATTCCCCCCAGGGCGAGCCCTTCAAAAAAAGAATCCGCGAGGTGAAGGGAAGCCGCGATGCGCTGCAGCGCCCCTTCCCTGTTTTGAGGATAGTCATAGCCCGGGAAAGGCAAACCCTTATTGTCTGAGTCCCATCCATTGAGGTAGTTCCACAGGGCCATAATATTTCCCATGGTCTCCTGCGCCTGCTCCATAGTCTCGAAATTGGCGCCCTCTTTGCCGAAGATTTCCGGCATAAGCGTTGAGGGCATAACAAGCCTGGGGGCGGCGAGACAGCCGAAGAGAAGTCCGTAAAGTCCGAAGATCGAGAGCCGCGACCCGGCCTTGTCGAGATACCCTTCCATCGTGTCGTCGCCGCAATAGTCAGGGGGTAAGATGTTCATGTTGTATTCTTTTCGGTTTTCCTTATTCCCCTACCAGGCGTGTGCTGTTTTTTCCCTTTCGAGGAGTTCCTTCAGCCGGGTCATACTCACCGGCTCCTTCTCGAATTCCATGGATGTCACCACCCAGTTCAGAATCTTCTCCCGATAAGCCTTCCTCAGTACGTTTATGTCCTCGTGGCTTTTTCTCCATCTTTCGAGGTCGTGTTCTGCCTTTTTTGACGCTTCCCTGATCATCGCTTTCTTCTTTGTCTTTATTCTGCCCTTTTCTTTGTGGCATCCAAATTTAATCATCAGGATTTTCGGGTTGCTCATCGACAATTATTTCAAGAGGCTTAGTTTTCTTGGCTAACTTCTTTTCTGCTTCATGTTTACGTTCTATTTTTTTTAAGTCTTCTGCGGGAGGAAGAGATTCAGGCTGAATACCACGTCCCACGAGGACCCCGCGAACATCGGCGTTATTCTTGACGTGCTCATTCGAGATAGCGGATTCGGTTACCAGATCATCTCTTTTAATATTGAAATTGGTAATTTCATTAGCGAAATCTTTTGCTTTAATAGTAATCGTCGGCAGAAAATCAGCTAAGGGCCGACCTTTTGGCACATTAAGTCGCTCTTTCATGTCTTGCGTCGTTCTGCCACCAAAAAGAGCCTGGTCTCCTTTACTGCGTATACGTGCGAAGCCTTGCGAGTCGCCGAGACGTTCAAAGATAACACCTGAAAGTTCTTTTTCAGAGAGAGAAAGCTTCTTCCGTGCGCTTAATCTTTCAACCTCTACAAGGTGCTTTTCTATAATTTCTTGTTTACGGGTCTGCACCGCAAAATAAGTCTGCGCAAAAGCTATTTCATCTTTTGAGGGGTCTCCATTTTGGGCTATAAGATAACAGGCATAGCGATCAAGTGCGATGTCATCGATCGGCCGCTGAGCACCGGAACCGACAGCAACCTTTTTCGTGACGTCAAGAAAATGGTCAGCGACATCATAACCAGCGGTTTTGCAAGACATTTTTGCCTTTTCAATTACTTTAATAAAATTTTCCCATCTTGCATAACCAAGCAGCGGTTGGAGGTCTCGCGCTAACCAAAATTCTGCGCCAGTCTCTGTTTCAATTTGAACTATCTCTTCAAAATTGGCGTGAAGTCTCACAATGACTTCTTTTTCCATAGCATGACCCTCCTAAATTATGTTGACTTTCCTACAACATCGTCCTTTTTGGCGGAATCTATATGTTCCCCGCTTCTTTGATCCGCCGAGAAGCTGATTCTCAACCCACTCCGTTGCCGCAACCAGATAAAGCCTCTGTCCTGAGCAGTTAGATGTTATTCTTAACTCTTCTTCCATTTCCGTTTCGGCTTCTCCGGCGACGGCAGGAGGCTGGTGTATTTATGGTAAAGCTCAAAGAGAAACGCCACCCGCTCGGCATCGGACGAGAAGGTCTTTCTGCCGTATGCGGCATCTACCGCCTTATCCAGCGCCTGATGCGCCTTGCGCAAATCCGGCGGCATGGCACTGCATCTATACAACGGCGATGAACTCGGCGATAACTCTAAATTCATCCTCTGTATGGCTCAAAAGGATAATTGGTTCGTATTGCTTATTTAGTGATTCGAGAATTATTTGCTCATGCTGCCATATGCCATCATCGTTAATTTGTTTCTTGCTCCTGTATTTCTTAACCGTATAACTGTTTCTTGTATCGATGTCATAGATACCATGATGCTGCACTAAGACAATTCTTCCTTGTCTGCTACCAAGTACCTTTGTTTTGAAAACACAATAGCTATTGTTAGGAATCAAAGGCTCCATTGAATGGCCTTTGACCTGTGCAATAAACATGTCCTTATTCAATTTCTTGCCTATACTTACTAGCATCCAACCTTCTTCATGAACATCTGATCCCATTCCAAACTTGCCTGCGGCGGCTTTCAGGGAGTATACCGGCAAGTAATCCTTAAATTTCGCCTCTTGATCGATTGTGGAAATAATACGGCCATGACCTGAGATCACATTTTCCTCAATAAAATCTGAATACATTAAAACTTTGCCTTTTTCACGCGCAAGATCTTTTTCAATTCTTGATTTAAAAAATCGCTCAGTATCTTTATCCATGAAATAAACGTAACAGCCCTTCATTCCTCTGGTAAGCAATACTCTATAGGTGTTCTTAACCAAATCCAAAAACTCTCTCTTTGCTTTTTTCACCACGGTGTCTTGAGAATATTCAAAGCGCCCTTCCCATTTCTGCAGATCGAAATTGTATGCTAAGTCCGTCCCGAATATGACGCCGACATAATCAAATTCGAAACCCTGTGCTGTATAGATACAACCAATCTGATTGATCCCATTTGGGTCATAGGCCCAAACGGATGCTTTGGGAATCCCGAGTGCTAACTTACCGGCATCAGGTTTGGCATTCCACGGCCGTTGAAAAGTATCAATCACAACATCATTGACAAGATTCCCATCTTTTTCAGGTTTGGACCACTTCCAGCAGAATCCAGCAGTAAGCCGCGCAGTATGTCCTTCTGCTGATTTTTGCTTGATAGCATTTTCAAGATCATAGGGCGACTCAAAAATTCTAAAATCAAATTCTTCATGCAGCTCCCATATTGCATTTGCTGTTCTTTCAATCTGCAAAGTGTTATTGATCCAATTAATAAATGCTTCAGAGCCATTACATCTAAACTGTATTCCAAGTTCGTATGTAAAAAGCTGACATTTATGTTTGTTGGAAAATTCCTCGATATAATCAGAAGAACCTATTTCATTTGGTCGGACAATCTGCTTATCATCTATCAGAAAGACTGCCACCTTTGAAGCCCTGAGTATTTCTTCAATCTGAAAGAGCTTTGACCGCCGTGCTTGCGGCGTGAATCTGTTATTGCTGTTCACTCTAATGCGGTGTGACTCATCACAAATCAAAACATCGATAGCATTACGCTCCGCTGCAACATAGCTATTAAAATACTTGAACTGCGCCGAACCCCTGCGTCCTATGATTTCCCAAAGCGTTTCAGTGAATGCCTTAGAACCAGTTGCATAATGTGCGTTGTACCCATTTAAGAGAAGGTCTGCCATTAGATTCAGTGCAATAATTGACTTCCCTGTGCCCGGGCCGCCTTTTACTATAAGAACTGTTTTCTGCTTGTCATGAAAGCCGGATTTTACTAGTGCTAATACCTTGTCATAAACAATTTGCTGTTCATCCAAAAGAATATAATTTGCGTTACCCTTAATGATGTTCCCAACATGATCCATCAACTTCTTGCTGGGCCTATACTTGCTCTTCTCGATCTTCTTTAGGGTTTCTAAGCCTTCTCCTTCATCCAGTTTCCAAACCAAATAGTCTTTGAATTTGGCAGTATCATCAGCAGTGAAAAGAGGAAAGTCCCGAAGCAATTTACTAAATTTCTCATCAAATATTGCGTCTGTCTTGTAGAAGTTGTAGTTGTGTAAATAGCTACACGCATGAAGCTTGACCGGATGCGGTCCTTCATAAAAGGCGGTATGGGTATCCTCTAAATACATCTTATACTGGCCAACCTGTGCCGACGGATGTAAGACCTCTCTTACAGAACCGCCTACATATGTACTCAGCTCATTAGCCCCTTCAGCTTCGTTGCATTTCTCCCATTGTTTGAGCTCAATAATAACTGCATTGTCAGCCTTTACTTTATTTTTACCACAAATAAGACAGTCCAGCCTTTTCGAACTCAGCGGCAACTGATATTCCAGCATGACTCCGTGATCATATAGGTCTGCCATTTCAAAAATGTCTTTGACTGCCCTTAAAGAATTTCGCCACGCATTGATTTCGCCAGGCGATGGATAAAATCTATAATAGTCAAAAAAAGCCAATCTTAATTTTTCAGCTATCTGATTCTGCACCGTATCCTGAATAAACTGCTGTGATGATCCTGAATATAGTTTCATAGCTCGTGATATTTCTTGGCTGTGTTCTTCGCTTTGTCAGCGGGATATTTTTTTTCGTTAGTTTGTATTTTATCGAGGACAATTTGCTTAATGTTAAAGTTATGCTTCTTGGACAGGAGCAATGCATAAATACATCGGCCAGTTCCTCTTTGAGTTTCTCGACATTGACATCTTCAGCCTTTTTCCAGAGATACAGCTCATTCAGCTCTGCCGCTTCAATCGATAGCGCCAAGGCCAAATCCTTGGAATTATGAAACTGCTCCCAATTTCGTTCGTCCCGGAATTTGATCAGCCGTTGAGTTAATTCTTCTATTTCGGTGTCATTTTTTGTCATGCAGTTTCTTCGCCGCCTCATATTCCTTCTTAAAGTTCAGCCCTGTATCCAAAAAAGGGTCTATTACTTGAAATGCGGCGTACATATAAGCCAATAATTGGAGTCCTGTGAATTCTTTGCCCGGGATACTCTTCAAGGTGTATTTCTTTTCATGGTTGGCCGGATCAATACCCTGCTGGCCCAGCAGTCCGATTTCAAAGCCAACCTTCTGAATTTCAGCCAGGCCCATCCCTTCAAAATGCTGTAAGGCACTTAGACAGTACATGGTCACTGCTGCCTGTCCTGCTGGCTCTTTTGAATAGTCTATCTGGTGATTCCGAGTCGGCTCAGGCTCCGCCTTTACGAAATGCTCCGGTTCCTGCGGGATAGAATCATCAGGTTCCTCTCCCTTGCGGTAGTCATTCTCATCTATTAGGCTAAAGTAGTTGTGACCTTACCCCAAAAACTGTGCCGACCAAAAGTGGAAATTCCCGGCTTTATGCGGCCTCCTGAATCTGCCGTCTTGCGAACTCAGCAGGCGTCAAATTGTTCAGCGAACTATGTGGACGAAACTCG
>JAKAIZ010000017.1 GCA_021814065.1 Nitrospirota bacterium
TACCGCAAAGACGGATCGTCAGATCAACGCATCCCGTCTGAACAGTGCGCTGGTGAGGCCGCTGACGGAAAAGGTGGAGGTAGTGGACGTGAAGGAGGCGCCCCCGGAGTCCGAAGTCACTATCTCTGACACCGCCAAGGCCTGGGAAGAGGCCGAAAAGGAGAGACCCGAAATACGGATTGTCGATGCGACCCTGAAGTCCCTCGACCTCGACGAGGAGGCAAAGAAGGCGGAATTTTATCCGAAAATAGTCGCGGTCGGCTCGTATGATTATACCAAGAACCAGTACCAGACCCCGCAGGGGAATTGGGAAATGACCCTCGGCCTTGGGATAAACCTCTTCAGTGGCTGGAAGACCACCGCCGAGGTGGCGAAGATCAGATATCAGAGAGAGAAGCTGTTTGAACAGAGAAAGAAACTCGTTGACGATGTGAGACTTGAAGTCGAAAAATATCTTCTCGATGCGAGGACAGCAAGGGACAGGGTCGCCGTTACAAAGGATGCCGTGCGACAGGCCGAGGAAAATCTCAGGATAAACAGGGTGAGATATACGGAGGGTGTCGGTACCGCGACTGAGGTCCTCGACGCGGTCACGCTGCTGAGCGTTGCCGAGACAAACCACTATCAATCCGTGTATGATTTGGCAAAGTCCGAGATTGCGGTATTGTATGCGGTCGGCAAAGATCTTTCGGAGGTCTACAGATAACGCACTGCTGTGATCTCCCCGGAAATCATAACTCCCTATCCCCCTCTTATCTTGAGAGAGGGTATTTGTTCTTCCCCTTAAGGTAAGGGAAGGGTAGGGTAGGAGAGGTTATAAAGCGCTGGTTAATAGTTTAAATGTACATATGATACGAGACCTTTAATTAGGGAAAAGTGATGGTGAGAAAAAATGGACGAAATAAAACATTCTGAGGGGAATCAGCCCGCGGAGGGCCAGTCTGCAAGCAATAATCAGACGAGTCGCAAAAAAAAAGCGATGATCGTATTTGCAGTGCTCGCTATAGTCGGTGCCTTAGCGGTATTTTTTTATATTAAATACAAGAGCACCCATATCTCGACAGACGATGCATTTATTGACGGACATATCCATACCATCGCCCCCAAGATCAGCGGGACCGTAAAGAGCATTTATGTGGATTCGAACCAATATGTAAAGGCGGGGGACATACTTGTCGAGATAGCCCCTGCCGATTATGAGGTAAAGGAAAACGAGGCGGCGGCGGCGGTCAACGCCGAAAAGGCAAAGCTTGCGGAGAGGGAGGCGGGGATTGACGCGTCTAGGAAGATGCTGGCGGAACTTGCGGCTAGGATGGGGGCGGCGAAGGCAAACCTGCAACTTCAGGAGGCCAATTTAAGACAGGCGGAAACAGACATACGCCGGGCGGAGTCACTGTTCAGGAAAGAGGCGATCCCAAAAGAAAAATACGACCGGACGCTGACGGAATATGATGTCTCCAAGGCCCAGGTGAAGGCCTCAAGAGAGCTTCTCAAACAGGCTGAGGTGGCCCTCGAAACACAGAGGGCGGTTGTAAAGCAGGCCGAGGCGGCAAGGGTGACCCAGGCGTCGTTGGTGAAACAAGGGGAGGCCGTGCTGGATTCCGCCAGACTGAATTTCGGGTATACAAAGATTTATGCGCCGACGGACGGTTATGTTACGAAGAAGTCGGTCGAGGTAGGAAACCAAGTACAGCCCGGTCAGCCGCTTATGGCGGTGGTACCTCTGACTGATATCTACGTAACGGCCAACTATAAGGAAACCCAACTAGAAAAGGTCAGGCCGGGCCAGAAGGTCGACATCACGGTTGATACCTATCCCGGCAAGGTCTTTAAGGGTAAGGTGGACAGTATCATGGCGGGTACGGGATCGGTGTTTTCGCTCTTCCCGCCGGAAAACGCGACCGGGAATTATGTCAAGGTCGTCCAGAGGATCCCGGTCAAGATCGTCTTCGATCGGGACACCGACCCTCAGCATGTGCTACGGATGGGGATGTCGGTCGAGCCGACGGTGGTTATCGGGGACTAGACTTACTGTGTCCTATTCCTCCGTGACGGCTCGGATAGCAGTATGACCGGCGCACTTGTCCGGTGAGCAACGGGAAGATAAATAAGTGGCTCATCGCCCTCACGGTCATGCTACCCACGCTGATCGAGATCATCGACACGTCCGTGGTGAACGTGTCGCTGGACCATATCAGGGGCAGCCTTTCCGCGGGCATAGACGAGGCCACATGGACGATTACCTCCTATCTTGTTTCGAACGCTATTATCATTCCCATGACCGGCTGGCTGAGCAGGTTGTTCGGCCGAAAAAGATATCTTATTTTTTCGATAGCCCTCTTTACGCTCAGCTCTTTTTTCTGCGGGATGTCGTGGAACCTGCAGAGCCTCATCGTCTTTAGAATACTCCAGGGAATGGGGGGAGGGGCGATGCAGCCGATCTCGCAGGCGATACTTCTTGAGACTTTCCCGAGAAAACAGCACGGCATGGCGATGGCTTTGTTCGGAGTCGGCATCATGTTCGGGCCGATCATCGGACCCCTTCTTGGCGGCTGGATCACCGACAACTGGTCATGGCACTGGATATTTTTCATCAACATCCCTATCGGCGTGATCTCTGTACTCATGGCGTTATTTTTCATAGAGGACCCCCATTACATGCAGCGGATGAAGATGAAGATCGATTACTGGGGCCTTGCGTTTCTCACCGTCGGTCTCGGATGCCTCCAGATAGTCCTGGACAAGGGACAGCGGGAAGACTGGTTTGCTTCGGGGTTCATCACGGTATTGGCGCTCGTTGCCGGAATATCCATTCTCCTCTTCCTGATCGTGGAGCATTTTTTCGCCGAGCATCCCATCATGAACCTCAAGACATTCAAAAACCTCTCCTTCAGCACGGGAAATATCGTGATGTTCTTCGCCTTTTTCAATCTCTTCGGAAGTATCGTATTGCTTCCCATTTACCTTCAGACCCTCATGGGGTATAACGCCACCCTTGCAGGAATGGTACTCGGCCCGGGGGGGGTGGCGACGCTGATTGCGATGCCGGTCGCCGGCAGGCTCGTGACCAAGACCAACCCGAAGTTCCTGCTCGCCTTCGGCATTGTCGTTTCTGCCTATGCTACACACCTGATGGCGCAGTTTAACCTCCTTGCAGATTTTACGACGATCATCTGGCCAAGGCTGGTACTCGGCATAGGCATGGGTTTTCTGTTCATCCCCCTTACCACGATGACAATGTCGAGCGTAAAAAAAGAGGACATGGGGAATGCCTCGGCGATCTACAATCTTCTGAGAAACCTCGGGGGAAGCTTCGGAGTTGCCTTTGTGACGACGATAATAGCCAGAAGGGCCCAGGTACATCAGACGTACCTCACCTCCCAGCTGAGCCAGTTCGACAGGGGGCTTCAGATTGCGCTCCACCAGTCAACACAGGCGATGCAGCAGGCCGGTTTTGCACCTTCCGTTTCAGGCAGCGCCGGGGCGGGAGCGATTTACAGTCAGTTGATACGGCAGGCATCGATGATGTCATTTAACGATGCCTTCGCGCTGCTCAGCGTTTTTATGGCCTGTATTCTCCCTCTTGTGCTCTTTATGAAGAAAGCGAAAGGGGAGACCCGGGCGGAGATGCATAAGCGATAAATTTCATTGTAAATTTCTTTTGACATTTTCGTTTCGAACAGGTATCATTGGTTTTGAAGTTTTAGGAGTTTTTGTTTCTGACGAGGCCACAAAGACTTTTAGCTTTGTGGCTTTTTTCGTTGATGCGGTGCAGTCACATCCCGAGACTTTAGTTTATTATGTAAGGAGGTAACCGAGATGGCAAACGGAACCGTGAAATGGTTCAACGAGTCGAAGGGGTTTGGCTTCATCACGACTGAAGACAGCGGCGATGTATTTGTCCACTACTCCGCCATCCAGAGCAACGGCTTCAAGTCGCTTGCCGAGGGTGACGCAGTAAGCTTCGACATCGAAAAGGGACCGAAGGGTCCCAAGGCGGTCAATGTAGTCAAATTATAATTGACCGGATAAAACAAAAAATCCCCCTTCCCGAGGGGGATTTTTTTTGCGCCGGAGGGGAGGGTAGACCGTTGACTTTTTCCCTTCGTTTGTAATATATAAAATTGTGAATGAGTGTTATTCACGCTCTCCCGAAGCAATCACGACAATAACGATACGAGGTGACGCATGACGGTGCAGAAGTATGATTTCAAGGCCGAAGTAAAAGAACTCCTCAATGTTATGATCCATTCCCTCTACTCGCACAAGGAGATATTCCTGAGGGAACTCATATCAAATGCCTCCGATGCCATAGACAAGGCGCGGTACGAGTCCCTCACCGATAGCCGTATTATCGACGCTGCCGGCCCGTGGAAGATCAAGATTGCCGCGGACAAAGAGGCGGGGACGCTGACCGTTTCGGACAATGGCGTAGGAATGACGACGGAAGAGATTGTGAAGGCCCTCGGCATGATCGCGCACTCGGGTACGAGTGAGTTCATGAAGGCGCTCCGGGAAAAGGATGTGATGGACAGGCCTGAACTGATCGGCCAGTTCGGTGTGGGATTTTATGCTTCTTTTATGGTGGCTGAAAAGGTGACGGTCCGTTCTAAAAAAGCGGGCCGCGGGTCAAAGGCCGTGGCATGGGAATCGACCGCGGACGGCTCGTTTACGGTGGAAGAAACAGAAAAGGAAACGGTGGGTACTGACGTAGTCTTGCATATCAAAGATGAGGAAAATAAATATCTCGAGGAATGGGAACTGCGCTCGATCATAAAGAAATACTCGGATTATATCGAATATCCGATCGTCATGGAAGTCGAGCGCGAGCGGAAGGACGAAAAAGAGGGACAGGCAAAGGTACGGGAAGAGGAGACTGTAAACTCGGGGAAGGCCATCTGGCTGAAGGACAAGACCGCGGTGTCTGAAAGCGACTACCACGAGTTCTACCGGCACGTCTCGCATGACTTCGGGGAGCCGGCAGAAGTGATCCATTACCGCGCCGAGGGCACCTCTGAATTTGTAGCCTTGCTTTTCGTCCCGGCCAAGTCACCCCTTGGGATACTCAACAGAGATTTCAAGGTCGGGCCTGCGCTCTACGTCAAGAGGGTGCAGATCATGGACCACTGCGAGCAGTTGATCCCTGAGTACCTGCGGTTTATCAAAGGGGTCGTAGATTCGTCCGACCTGCCCCTTAACGTGTCGAGAGAAATGCTGCAGAACAACCGGCAGATAGAAATAATCAGGAAGAACATCGTCAGGAAGGTGCTCGACACACTCGCGGACATGAAAAAGAACGAATTTGAGAAATACCTCGCATTTTACAAGGAGTTCGGAAGGGTTCTGAAAGAGGGTATCCACTACGATTTTTCGAGGAGGGAACAGATCGCCGACCTCCTCCTCTTCCCGTCGACGAAAGCGGGCGCCGGTACGTTTACGACATTTCAGGATTATCTGGGCGGGATGCCGGCCGGCCAGGAAGACATCTACTACCTTATGGCGACGACCTATGAGGAGGCGCTGAAATCTCCTTACATAGAGGCATTCAGGGACAAAGGATATGAGGTACTTATCATGCTCGACGAAATCGATGACATTATCATGGGCGGACTCTCCGAGTATAAAGGAAAGAAAGTGAAGTCTGTCACGAAAGGCGACGTGAGCCTCGATAAGACCGGCGCCTCAGGCAAGGAAGAAGCCAGGGAAAAGTTCGAGGGGCTCCTGAGGCTTATCAGGGAAGAACTGGGCGACAGGGTGAAAGAGGTGAGACTTTCGGGAAGGCTGAAAGATTCGGCCTGCTGTCTTGTGGGGGAGGAGGGGGGGCTCGATCCCAAGATGGAGAAGATCCTCCAGGCGATGGGCCAGGAGGTGCCCCGGACGCAGAGGATTCTGGAAATTAATCCTGCACATCCGTTGATTGAGGCGATGAGGTCGATCGTCGAAAGGGAGCGCGGACTCCCGATCCTGAAGGAATACATCGAACTTCTTTATGGTGAGGCTGTCTTATTGGAGGGATCGAAGCCGGAAGACCCGTCGCGCCTTGTACAGGCAGTGACAAAGCTTATGGTCGAAAACGCCGGACATCTGTCGAAATAGGGCACATTTTTTCAGAATTACCCTGCTGGAGACAAAGGTGGATGAACCGCAGGGGGACTTATGTGCCCAGGATACTCCGGACTTTCTCGATCAGTACCTTCGGCGAAGTAGATGACTTCACGAGATACTCTTTTACCCCAAGCGATAGCGCCTTGTCGGCCTCGTTGGCCACAAACCTTGTGGTAAGCATGATTGCGGGGACCTCCTTCAGATCATCCCGGGTCTGCATGAACTGAAGGATCTTGAAGGCGTTGATACCCTCTATTTTATTATCGATGACGACGAAATCCGGTCTTGTCTGCTGAAGTATCCTGAAAGCGTCGTTGCCGTTCCGCGTTTCGACTACCCTGAAGCCTTCCTGCTGGAAAGTGTAATTATATATCGCCCGGGACTGATCGTTGCCGTCCACGATAAGGACCATCGGCAGGTCCTGGGAGAGTTGCCCGTTGAGGTGAAGCGCTTCTTTTATGGCAATCTTGTCCTGCAGCTGCAGGTTGATAAACTTCACGCCGAAGCCGAACCCCTCATCGAGGTGGCGGACCGACGCCTTCACCTTGATCGGCCTGCCATCGATCTCGAAGTCGACATTCACCACACTGCTCGTCGCGAACTTGGCTTCTGTCTGGATATACATCCCCTCCTCGTTGAGATCGAAGCAGATCGCATCCATGCTACCGTTGATCTTGACAGGCTTTTGTAGAAGGACCCTCTGTTTCTGTCTGCCGTGCATGGTATATAGTAAGGATATGGGACTATTTTTTCAATGCTAATCCGCTGCTGGTCCCGAACAAAAATCAGAGGATAAAGACGCCAAAATCCTTCAACGTCTCTGCGACAGCGGCCAGGGGCAGCCCGATCACATTAAAATAATCGCCTTCTATCCTTCGTATCAGGAGCGAGCCGAGCCCCTGGACCGCATAGCCGCCGGCTTTATCGAGGGGTTCTTTGGATTTCACGTAAGCAAGAATTTCCCGGGAGTTCAATTTCCGGAAGTACACCCTGGTTTCGACAGATCTCGATGTCATTTTCCCGCTCGCGGTGTCGAGTATCGTAAAGCCGGTGATTACCGAGTGTTTCCCGCCGTTAAGAATCCGTAGCATCCGTACGGCTTCTTTCGGGGTATGAGGCTTCCCAAGGAACTCCCGCCGGTACACGATGAACGTGTCGGCTGCAATAATGAGGGCATCTGCATATTTTCGGGCTACCGCTACCGCTTTCCCCCGGGAGAGCCTGCGGGCAAGGGCCCTGGGAGGCAAGTGCGAAGTCATTCTTTCCTCGTAATTGCCCGCATCCACCTGGAAATTGAGCCCGGTCAAAGCGAGGAGTTCTCTCCTCCTGGGAGACGAAGAGGCCAGTACGATTTTCCTTCTGTCAAACATGCTGTCCCGCTGCGTATCCGGACGCCCATGCCCAGTGAAGATTGTAGCCGCCAAGCTGCCCGGTGACGTCGACCAACTCACCAACAAAGTAAAGGCCCGGGACCTTAGTCGATTCCATTGTCTTTGAAGAGAGTTCCCTGGTATCCACGCCGCCCCGCGTCACCTCCGCTTTTTCATATCCGGCGGTTTCTGAAGGCTTCAGTCTCCATCCATGAAGCAGATTCGCCAACTCTCTCAGCTCCTTCTGCGTATAATCATGGAGAGGCCTGGAGACGGCATAACGATAGCAAAAGGCCTTGCTGAATCTTTTCGGGAGGTGTCTTGACAAGAGTGTCTGCATCTCCACCTTGCTCCGCATCTCAAGTTTAAAAAGGTCTAAAATGTCGGTATCGGGCAGCAGGTCGACTATGATCTCATCTCCTTTTTCCCAATATGAGGAGATTTGAAGGATGGCCGGCCCGCTCAGTCCCTGGTGGGTAAACAGGATTTCTCCGCGGAAACGCGACTTGTTGCACCGCAGGGACGCTACCAGGGAGGCCCCGCTCAGCCCTTTAAAAAATGCCGCATCTTCGGCATGGAATATAAACGGAACGAGGGCCGGGTTCAGAGGGGTCACCCGCAATCCGAATTGACTCGCGGTCCTGTATCCCAGGCCTGTAGCTCCCAGTGACCGAAAGGACAGGCCGCCGGTGGCGACGACGAGCGATCCCGCATTGAGCTCATCCCGCTCCGTCGTTATCAGGAAACGGTCTTTCTTCGCTATATTGAGGATACGGGAGTTCAGGCGCACTTCGACTCCCGAGGCTGCGCATTCGCGTTCGAGCATTTCCACGACCAGCTGCGAACTTCTTCTGCAGAACAGCCGGCCCTGTTCCTTTTCATGGTAAGTGATGCCGTGTTTCTTAAGGAGAGCTGTAAAATCGCCGGGGGTGAAGCGGGCGAGCGCCGATTTGCAGAAGTGGGGGTTTTCAGAAAGATAATCGGACGGCCCGATTCGAAGGTTGGTGAAATTACAGCGGCCGCCCCCGGAGGCGAGTATCTTCGCGCCGGCCCGGGCGGCATGATCGAGAACAACGACGTTGCGCCCCCTCTTGCCCGCCTCAATCGCACACATCAGGCCCGATGCCCCTGCGCCTATGATCGTAACATCCGTTGTCATCCCTGGTAGGTATTGTACACCAGGGCACCGGCCGCGGTCTTTTTTTCGGGAAAACAATAGTGGGGAAATTGTTAAAATAGAGAAAATGAGTTTTTTCGGCTCTTACATAGGCATGTACGCGGTGCAGTCGATTACACATTCTGTTCTGACGTTGTTCATTGTAGAGATGTCGCTGCGCATATGGCAGGTGGGCGAGGCCCGTGAAAGGTTCAGGTACAGACTTCTGGTGCTTATTCTCCCCTTTGTCATGTTCCCGGTCTTCCAGTTCGTGAATCCGGACAGGGGCTCATTCTATTTCGTGGAGGACACGGCGTTGTTCAGCAGCCTCAGATGGATCAATGTGGCGGTCTTCGGGATAAAGCCTCTTTTCTACCTCTTTTTTTTCGTGACCGGGGCGGTCTCGTGCGTCGTGCTGCTGCAGGAAGTGGTTCCTATCATGCGTGACTGGCTTAGCAAGCCGCAGGAACAGGAAGGTGAGGGGACTCCTGCGGGGCCGGCAATCGACGGGATGGTCGGCGAGATAAGTGCCGTCCTGAGAATAAAGAAGCCTTCGGTCTTTATTATCGACGACGCGAACCCTGTTATCTATACAACGGGGACTAAAGAGCATGCGATCATTATGTCCGAACCCCTGTTGTCGGTCTTCAGCGACAGGGAACTCAGAGGTGCGCTTGCTCATGGGGCGGCCCATATCGTGAGGAGGAGCAACATCACGACGTTGCTCGTTTTTCTTGTCAGGATATGCATGTTCTACAACCCGATCAGCCTTCTTGAGTTCAGGAAACTCGTGCAGGACGATGAGCAGATTTGCGACGACATTACCGTATCGGTGACTCGGGACTCCGAAGCACTCGCCTCGGCGCTGAGGGTATTTTCCCTTGATGTCCCGCATAGCGAGACGTTCAGGCTGTCGTTTGTAAAGGAGGCGATCGAGAGCTCCAGCCACAACCTGCTACTGAATGAGCGGATCGAGCGGCTTGAGAATCATGGCTCAATCGAGTATCATCCATATGGATGGGTAAGGTACGCAGCCAGCCTGGCCGCGATCGTGGGAGTAAGCTATTTTGTCGTCTAAAGGACGGGAGAAAGGATGCCGATAAGAAAATATCTCCTCTTCGGCGCGATCATGTCCGTTACGGTGATCATGCTTGCTCTTCTGAACTGGCTCCCATCGGCGGTCCAGAAAGAAGGGATACGAAGATACAAGAGCATCGAGGACGTGGAGACCCAGCTGAAGATAAAAAAGATATTTCTTCCCGCGTACTTCCCTCAGTACCTTATCTGGCCGCCCGCCGAGATTTACGCCCAAAGGAAGCCTTATAAGATGGTCCTGATGCACTTTACCAATTATGAGAGGAAAGACATAGTCCTTTCGATCAGGCAGGTGGAGCCTTCGGACCCTGCCCCGCTGGTGTCGAGGATAGAGCCGGTGACGATCAAACAGAGGGAGAAGGTACTTATCAAAGGCAGAGATGGACTGCTTTCGATAGCCCTTTGCCCCGGCGGAGAACCGTGCAATTCCGTTACGTGGCGGGAAGATGGCTATGACGTCGAAATTATCGCCAAGGATTCGGTCAAGGAACTGCTTAAGATCGCTGACAGCATGATGGAGGGTCGGCCGTTTTCCGGAGATAGGGTATTTAATCCGGGAAAATAGGAACTATTCCCGATTGTTTCCCGGGGCTCCGTCTGTTATCCTAAATTCAGGAAACAGAAACAACGGGTGACGGAAACAACAGGGCCCGAGAAAGGAGAGTGTGAGATGCTGGCAATAAGAAAAACAGGCGGCGAAACTGTAGGCACGGGGGATTACTGGAATTTTGCAGACGGCGAAAGGGTCCATTTCAGCGCAGGGGGCGTTCTTCCTGGAAGGGCCGATGAGTCTTACCATATGGTCACCCCGGCAGTTGTCCTTGTGGCGGGGCCGGTAATAGGTCTCGTGTATGCGGTCTTCCTCCCTTTTATCGGCATCGCGATGCTTCTTTCTTTGGCAGCTCACAGACTCTTCGGGGGGCTTTTGCAGAGCACTTACAGGGGTGCTGCCTTCAGCTGGAAGCCGAGCGAGGCCTATCTGGCCGGCAAGAAGGGAAGGTCCAGGAGGACTATCTCTAAAAAGGAAGAGGAGAAGAAGGAATGAACCCGCTGAAGGGATTGTTATCGGGAAGGATAGCGGTCCCTGTCACCGGGTGTCTGGAGGCGAAATGCTGAACCGCATTGTATTGCACATCACTCTTATCCTGTCTTTTTTCTTCGTAGCACAAAGTATAAGTATCGCGTCCTATCCGCCCGGAGAGGAGGGCGCACTGTGTCTCGGCTGTCATGGCAACAAGGAGATGTCCCTCACCTTCAAAAACGGGGAGAAGCTGTCGCTTTTCGTGGATGACCGTTCGCTCATGACATCAGCCCACAAAAATGTGAGTTGCTCGGGGTGCCACAAAGGTTTTTCGCTGGGCGACCACTCGAAGCGTCAGTTCAAGAACAGGAGAAGTCTGACGGTCTGGGCCTCGGATGCATGCAGGCAGTGCCATACCTTCAAAAAGGGCATCCACCTCCGGATGCTTGGGGCCCTCAGGGAGGTCGTCTGCGTGGACTGCCACGGCTCTCATGCGATACAGCCGGTGAAGGAGTCCGGCGATGCCTGTTTCGGATGTCACAAGTACGGATTGTCTATCCCGTTCAAAGACGGCAGCAGACATTCGCTTGAGATCGACGAAGACGCCCTCAAGGATTCCGTCCACAATAAACTGAGATGCGCAGACTGCCACTTCGGCTTTTCTTCCAAAGAGCACCCGGAGCGGGACTTCAAGGACAAGAGGAACTTCACGATTATCACGTCGGAGACCTGCAGGAGATGCCATTTCGACAAGTACACGAAGACGCTCGAAAGCATGCACTTCAACGTGCTCCTGAAGGGGAACCTCAAGGCCCCGGTCTGTGTGGACTGCCACGGCGCCCATGGAATCAAGACGGGACGGACCGAGAAGATCGAGAGCGCCAGGAGATGCAAGTCCTGTCATGAAGATATATACCAGACCTATGCCATGAGTGTTCACGGCAAGTCCCTCATTTCGATGCATAACCAGGACGTACCGGTATGTTCGGACTGCCACAGGGCGCACGATATCTCAGACCCGAGGATGGCCGATTTCCGCAACAACATCCCTCAGATGTGCAGCAACTGCCACGCCAACGAAGAGCTTATGAAGAAGTACGGGCTCTCTACTGCGGTCCTGCAGTCATACCTCGAGGACTTCCACGGGGTTACGGTCTCTTACTACAAGAAGCAGAAAAATGCCATCAGACATATCGCCGTATGTACCGACTGCCATGGTATTCACGATATTACAAGGACGAAGGGTCCGGATGCCTCCATCGTAAAAGCAAATCTCGTCAGACGATGCAGGAAATGCCACCCCGGGGCGTCCGACAATTTTCCTGACACGTGGATATCCCACTATGAACCGAACTTCAAGAGGGCCCCGCTCGTCTACACTATCAACCTAATATACTCCATCTTTATCCCGTTCATGATAGTGGGACTAGTCCTGCAGATAATCCTGCACATATGGCGCTACGCCGTCAACAGATGAAAGGAGGCCTTAAATGATTGAAATAGAAAAGAAAAACGGGGAGTTCATCAGAAGATTTCATCCCCTGCGCATCATCGAGCACCAGGCGAACGCCATTACTTTCATCGTGCTGGTCGTTACCGGTATCTCTCAGAAGTTCCATAATTCCTCGTGGGCCGAATGGATCATCATGAACCTCGGGGGGATTGACAACGCGAGGGTCATCCACAGGACCACAGGACTTATCTTTACTGTCCTCACCCTCCAGCACATCCTGACAGGCTCCTATGGGGTAATCTTGAAGAAATGGATGCCGTCAATGGTGATCAACCTGAAGGACTTCACCGACGCAATCGACAACCTGAAATACTACTTCGGGATAACCGACAGGCCGGCGAGGTGCGACAGGTACGATTATAAACAGAAATTCGAATACTGGGGGGTGGTCATAGGTGGTATACTGATGATCTTTACCGGACTGACCCTCTGGTTTCCGACGAAGGTCTTCCACCTCATTCCGTTCCTTCCCGGACAGATAATACCTGCTGCAAAGGCCGCCCATACGAACGAGGCTATGCTCGCTTTGCTGGTGATCGTGATATGGCATATCTATAATTCGGTCTTCAGTCCCGATGTGTTCCCGCTGGACACCGCAATTTTTACGGGAAAGATTTCGAAGGAGCGCATGATCCATGAGCATCCCCTCGAGTATGAACGGCTGACCGGCGAGAAGCTTGACGATGCCCACGGCGAAGAGGGCAAAGAAGAACACGGCCCGGAAGAAATATCGAGTGCGCCTTAAATCCGTGCGTGTCTTTTTTCCCTGCGGGGGTAAGTTGTCAATCCCGGGACCCCGCTGATATAATAACGTAGGGGCGATGCAAAAAAAGATTATCATCTCGACGTTACTGAGCGTAATCATTATACTCCTGAGCCTCGGGATTATCAGCACCTTAAGCATTAATGAAAGTATCCGGCATTCACTCACCGAAAGGACGCAGCTTGCCGGCATCCTGGCCAGTTACACCGATTACCGGCTCCAGAACAACCTCACGAGGCTTTATGACATTTCTCTTTCGGGCGCTATCGATCTGAACGACAACGACTGGGAGGCCGAGGACAATGCCCTGAAAACCGCTTACCAGTATTCGATCTTCACCGACGGCATCTTTCTGCTCGACCTCAAGGGAAACATAGTTCATTCCTATCCTCCCGGCCTGATGAAGCGGAACCTTATGGGCATTCCGTATGTGAAAACAACCATTGAGGAGAAAAAGGCGGTCATCTCCAATATCTACACCGAGGAGGGGACGAACAGGAAGGTGATTTACGTCCTCGTGCCGCTCAAGGACAAGGAAGGCAGGACGATCGGTGCCGTGGGCGGTGAGATCAACCCGACCAATTACGTGCTGACAAACCTTATACGGGCGATCCCGACCCGGGGAGACACGATTATCGAGCTCATGGACAGTTTCGGTGTGGTCATCGCCTCGAATAACCCGGTGAGGATATTTGCATGCAGCGACCGCAACCGCATACTCGGCAATCTGATCGCAACCAAACAAAAGTCGGTGATGAAATGCCACCGCTGCCACGAAGGGGAACAGGGAACGGTCGGTGCCGAACGCGCAAAGACCATCGACATGCTGGCGTTTGCGCCTCTATCTGAGGCGCCCTGGGGGATTACGGTAAGGGAAGGGGAGGACAAGGTATTCGCCCCCTCTTCACGACTGAAGAAGAAGTTCCTTATACTCGGCCTCATATCGATAGGCAGCGCTCTTATTTTTGCGGTCGGAATCAGCAAGAGCATTGTAAACCCTATCAAGTCCCTGACGATAGCATCAAAGAAAATCGCGGACGGCAACCTGAGGGGGCCTGTCAGGGTGGTATCGAGGGACGAGATAGGCGCCCTCGGCATGAGCTTCGAGACGATGCGGCAGAGGCTTTCAGATTCTCTCGACAAAATCCATCGACACAACACCGAACTCGAGGAGAGGGTCCTTGATCGGACGAAGGAACTTCAGCAGTCAAGAAAAAGGCTTTCGAAACTGCTGCACGAGGTGATCCGCGCCCAAGAGGAGGAGAGGAAGAGGATCGCCCGCGAGCTGCATGACGAAACAAGCCAGTCGATCGCCGCGCTCGGGATGTCGATAGAAATTGCCGCGATCGCCCTTAAGGAGAATGCGCTGACGCCGGAGAAGATTTACGAGCTCAGGGCGAAGGTCTCCCAACTTATCGAAGGCATCAACAGGCTGATACAGGACCTCCGGCCCCCGGTGCTCGACGATCTGGGCCTCGAGTCGGCGGTCCGCTGGCTTTTGGAACGGCACCTTGCGGTCAAAGGGGTAACGTATCAATTATACTCTTCGGAGGAGTTCCAGAAACTTCTCGACAACAGCGAGACGGTCCTGGATGATAAAACGATTTTCAGACTCTTCAGGATAATCCAGGAGACGATTATCAACGTCTCAAAGCACGCGCATGCGAAGAACGTGAGGGTGTCACTCAGCTACGAGGGACCGGCCGTGAAGGTGGATATCACTGATGACGGGGTGGGTTTTGATGTGCAGACGGTGTTCCAGGAAGCGGACATGGGCACGAGCGCGGGCTACGGCCTGGTGGGACTCAAAGAGAGGGTGGCCCTTCTCGAAGGGACGGTCGATATAACTTCACATCCTGGTAAGGGGACCGGGATAACCATTATAATACCGCTGAGTTCCCTGGAGGTACAGGATGTCTAAAATCAAAGTAGTGATAGTCGACGACCATTCCCTGGTCAGAGAGGGCATCACCGCCTTGCTCAAGTTTTACGAGGACGTCGAGGTAATCGGTGAGGCCGCAGACGGGAGGGAGGCCATTGCTATCGCTACGAAGCTCAACCCCGACGTCATGCTGATGGATATTGCGATGCCGGGTCTTGGAGGGCTCGAAGCGACAATCGAGATCAAGAAGCGGAATCCTGATATCAAGATCCTTGTCCTGAGCCAGTATGACGACAGGGAATACGTGAGCAGGTTCCTCAAGGCGAATGTATCGGGATACATTCTGAAACGGGCGGTAGGTGGAGAGCTTATCACCGCCATCAGGGCTGTGGCAAAAGGGGAGTCGTATCTCCATTCATCAATCGCCGCGAAAGTAATCGACGGCTATATCGGTAAGGCAGCCGAGGTTGCGGACCCCTACGACTCCCTGACCGACCGTGAAAAACAGGTGCTAAAGCTGATCGCCGAAGGAAATACGCATAAAGAGATGGCTACTATTCTCGGAATCAGTGTAAAGACCGCCATCGCCCATCACACGAACATATGCGACAAACTCGCCCTCCGGTCTAAAGCCGAACTTATAAAGTTTGCGATACAAAAAGGGATCATAAGACTCGAGACATAACCTTCCGTTGTTTTCGCGATTTTTACCTGGCGCCTATTTATTTCATTCGGGAAGAAACGATTTTTTCAAATCGTTGCATATCAGTAACACCGACTGCCTGATACTTGCGCCGTTTTTGACGATATAACAGTTACCGGTAATAACCGGCCTGTCACGGCCGCGTCCCGGAACGCGATGTACATCCGGTAGACGGCACCCATGCTGAAAGTCAGTGTAAGTTTGTTTTGACTGAGAGTCCTCAGTTTCGCCGCGGCGAAACTGAGGAAGAGTTCGCCCCAAAACACGCGAGCATGCCGATGCATCCTTAGGGGATCACTTCATTGAACTTGTCGCTGCTCAATATCTCCGGTCGCGTTAGTTTCAACAAGGATTCAACAGAAAAGGGCTCATTTCCTATGCTACGCAGGTTTTGTCCTGTACCCAACATTATCTTTTGAGCCCACGGAAGAATATTCCGCCGAATGCCGTGATTTTGGCTCAACCGACGAACAGCAGGTTTCAATCACTTACAACAATGAAACTTTTTCTCTTGAAGTCAGCACAATTATGTCATCCCTGAAAGGTGCGATCTATGCTTCACCTAGCGGCTCAAGAAGCGGACCAAGTTATTATTTCTTACACTCTCAGCAGTCCGAGTCGGCAAACGTAACAGACACGGGGACTGCAGAGTTCCGTTTTCACGCCTGGTTGTCTAACGGGCTTTTTGCTTCTTTTCTACATGTAGAACATTAAACAGGATAGGCATGAATATCAGGACAAGCGGCAGCTGAATCACGAGGCCGGAGATTATCGCTATAGCCAGAGGCTTTAGCATGGCAGCGCCCTGGCCTATGCCGAGAGCAAGGGGCAGAAGGGCCAATATCGCGGCAAAAGTTGTCATGGCTATGGGCCTCATCCGGTTTTTCCCTGACAGAATGAACGCTTCCCTCACATCCAGGTCTTCCGGCAGATCATAGTATTCCGAGACATAAAACACAGCCACTTCCGTCGCAATGCCGACGATCATGGTCATGCCCATCATGGATGAAATGTTCAGCTCGCTCCCTGTAATGAATAGGCCGATAAAAACCGCCGCTAAGGCAAGAAGGGTGGTGGCCATTATTGCGCCGGCCACACGGAAACTTTCGTAAAGGAAAAGCAGAAGAAGGAAAACAAGTGCAACGGCGGCGGCAAATACGGCCATGAGTCCGGCAAAGGCGATCTGCTGCTGCCTGTAAAGTCCTCCAAGACTGTAATAGACCCCTTTAGGGAAAAGTCCCGGACCCCCGAGAGAGTTTTTCACATCGCGTATCACGGAACCCATGTCCCTGCCGCTTATGCGACCGGTAACAGCCACCATCCTCTTGAGGTCGTCGCGCATTATCTGCGGTTGCCCGGCAATTGCGCTTACAGTGGCTATCCTACCGAGAGGAAAAAGATGACCGTCCGGGGCCCGCAGCCGCAGTTGCGCCACGTCCTTTTCAGTTGCCCTGAAGTCTTCCGGTATCCATACCCTCACGCCCACCATCTTGGGCCCCTGCTGCACTTGGGTAGTCACAAGACCGCTCATAAAGGCATCCAAGTCTTTTGTGACCGATTCCGGGTCCACTCCTTCCAAGGCGGCCTTAACGCGGTCGACCTTGATATCCAAGGCCTCACCGGCGAGGACGATCCCGTTGTTCACATCCACCACTCCGGGGATTTTGCCTATCAGACCTGCGACCTTTGGGCCGAGTTCCCCGAGGACCTTGCCGTTGTCGGAAAATATCTTTATATCGATGGGCTGCGGGACGCCCGTAAAGTCCCCGATCATGTCTTCCATAAGCTGGGCCATTTCGATGCGCAGTCCGGGTACGGTGCCTTCTACGTGTTTCCGGACATCGTCCATCACCTCTTCAATCGGCTTGCGGGGAAAGGGTTTCAGCCGCACGAAAAAATCTCCCTCATACGCCTCCGTTACTCCGCCTCCGAGCTGGAGGCCCGTGCGCCTTGAATACGTCTCCACCCATGGTGTTTTACGCAGTATGTCCTCCACCTGTCTAAGGAGGCGGTCCGTCTCTGTGAGCGATGTCCCGGGCGCAGCATGGTAGTCCAGAATGAAGCCGCCTTCGTCCATCTTAGGCATGAACCCGGAACCCAGATTCCTGTAGCTCATCCATCCGGCAAAAACAAGCAGGACAACCGGCAGCAGCGCAAGCAGCGGGCGACCGAGCAGGCGGCCCATTATCTTTTCATATCCCTTATGTGCCTTTTCCGTCGCGAAACCGCCTTCTTTCTGGTCGGCGTCTTTTTTGCTGAGCAGGTGGTCGGCAAGCAGGGGGACCGCAAGCCACGCAACGAAATAGGAGATAAGAAGGCTCGCCGCCATCGTCAAAGACAGGGCCTTGAAAAACGCCCCTGTCACCCCGGCGAGAAAGGCCAAGGGCGCGAAGATTATGATCGTTGAGGCTGATGAGCCCATCAGCGGCCTCGTAAACTCATTCGCCGCAAGCATGACCTTCTTACGATGGTCGCCGGGGCTGCCGCGCAACCGCCTGACAATATGCTCCAGCATGACAATGGTGTCGTCGATTATGAGCCCCACGGCAGCAGCCATGCCGCCGAGCGTCATCATATTGAAGCTCTGGTGCATAACGTAGAGCAGAAGTACGGATGCCGCAAGAACGCCGGGCACTGTGATAATGGCTATGAGCGTTATTTTTACGTTCCGGAGAAAAACAAAAAGTATGACGGCCGCCAGCAACACACCTATCAGTATGGCATCTCTGACGCTGCCGGCGGACGCAGCAATCAGCTGGCTCTGGTCGTACCAGTTGGCGATTCTGACCCCGGGGGGTATCTGGCTTTTAAACTCCGCCAGTTTCGCCTTGAGTTCGCGGGCTATCCGGACGGTGTTTCCGCCCCGCTGTTGATAGACGTTAAGCAATACGGCATCATGGCCGTCGGCGGTGACGCGGGTCCATTGCGGCACAGTAGCGCGGGTCACAGCAGCAATGTCTTCCAGCAGCACCGGCCCGTTTGCGCCCGAGCGCAGAACAGTGTTCTGGATCTGGTCAAGCCCCATAAATCTTGTATCCGACATCACGAGATAAAGCTTGTAGTGATCTTCAAGCCGCCCGACAGCGGTTATGACATTTGCCGCCGAAAGGGCACTGGCCACGTCGGAGAGGGAAAGTCCGTAGGAGGCGAGCTTCGCCGGATCGACCGTGATACGATATTCGTCCAGGGTGCCTCCCTGGACCTGGACCTTCGCCACTCCATCTACAGTGGAAAGAAGGGGGCGGAGCTGGTAGTAAGCAAAATCGCGAAGCTCCGTAAGCGAACGGGTATCGGATGTAAGGCTGTAAGCCAGCACGGGGTCAATGGTGGGGTCCATTCGTTTTACGGAGAAGGTTGTGCCCGCAGGGAGCGACGGCATCACCTGGTTTATGGCCGATTCGACCTGAAGCATTGCCGCCACCATGTCCCTGCCCCAACCGAAGTCAATGATTATTTCGGCGCTTCCCCTGCTTGTGGTTGAACGGACACCAACGACCCCGGGGACCGCCCTTACGGCCTGCTCCACAGGCCAGGTCACCTCGATAGCCATCCGGCTGGCAGGGCGGTCTCCGGCATCCAGCTCCGCAGCCACCCTGGGAAAGCTGACGTTCGGTAGCAGGGCAACAGGCAGTTTGACGCTGCTTGCAATGCCCCCGAGCATAAGCACCGCGAGGAGAAAAAGAATTGAACGGCGGTGATACTGAATCCACCCGGAGAATGTCATCGCCGCCCCATTATCTGGATCGCCGTTCCGTCTTTCAGCTCGTAATTGCCCTCGACCACTGCCTGGTCGCCGGTCTGTAAACCGGCCCCGGAGACCTGGACCTCTTTGTCGCTTTCACGAATGACCCTCACAGTGTGTTTGATCGCGCGCCCATTGTGAACGGTAAAAAGAACATGACCGTCGCCCTCGGGCAGGACGGCGCTTCGCGGTATGACCAGCCCGTAAGATGAAGCCGTCCTTATCCGGCCAAGTATGTATTCCCCAAGAAGGTACTTGGCCGACCGGGGCAGTGTTACGAATACATCCAGGAGGCGTGTAACCGGGTTTACAGCACGGGATATCTTTCTTATACTGCCGATGGTCTCCCGTGCGGCCGGCACATCCACATAACTAAGGCGGACCGATTGGCCGGGTACAAGCCGGCCTGCGTCCCCGGGTTCGACCCCGAGACGCACCTCGAGACGGTCTTGAGCGATGATTTCCACAAGAGGATTGCCTGCCGGGACGATCGCGCCTTCCTGAATATGGATCTTTCCGATGAGTCCGGTTTCCTCCGAACGTATGATCCGCTTTCCGTCCACCCCGCGCCTTTTGAGGCTTTCAAGCCGCAGCGCGGCTTGCTGGTCCGCCTCCTGCGCTTCAAGAATCTGGGCGTTGGTGGCAAGCTTCAGGGCAAACAGCTCCCTGACGTGGCCGAGCTTCTGCCTCGTTATATCACGGGCGCTTTGCGCTTGCTCAACTTCCAGCAGCGAATTCGGGCTTGGCTCGATCTCAAGGAGGTCGTCGGCTACGGAAATCTTCTGTCTTTCGCTCACCATGATATTGCGCACCCTGATTTCATAAGGAACTGAAACCACCTGTATCGCTCCGGGCGCGGGGACAACATTTCCATATACCGTAATGTTGGTCGAAAACTCAGCCATTCTGAGGGGTGCGACGCTGACGCTTCCAACCGCAGCGGACTGCTCCTCTTCAGAACCTTTCGGTTTCGTTTGGGTCACCTGTCTTTTATGATAAAACCAGTAAACACCCGTCATCAGACAAAGGATTACGATAGCAATCAGGATGCTCCTTGCGGGTTGTTTCATTTTGCCGGCACCTCCTTCTCATTCCCTGCACTCTCCATAAATTCGCCGGCTGTTATTTCCAGCGCAACATGTAGATCGGCAAGGTTCTGCTGAAGCTTCAGGACATCGAGCCGCCTTGTGGTCAGCCTGTCCACTTCATTGTAATAGGTCAAGGCGTCGATATTACCTTCGAGAAAGCCGTCGTATGAGGTAGTGACGAGCTTCTTCAGTGCCTCCACTGCCTTGTCGGCCGCATCGATCTGCTCTTCCACCGCCTTAATGCCCACCAATATGCCGGCGACATCGGCCCTCGCCTGGAAGACCCTGTTCAGGTATTCGTCATAAAGCTGTTTCCTGCTCGCCGTCTCAATCGCTATATGTCCCTGATTACGGTCGAAGAAAGGAAGACCTATCGATACCGAAAATCCGGTGGTGATAACATCGCTTGTGTCCCGGGCATGAGCAAGCCCGATGCTTATGTCAGGGAATTGTGCGCGCACGGCGGACCTTAAACGGGCTTCCTGGCTTTGATATCCCTGCCTCAGGGCGAGGAGGTCGAGCCGCCTCCTTTCAAGCCCTTCCATGACATCTTCAAGGGAAGGAAGTGCCTTGAACTGCGATAGGATCATCTCTTTTTCAAGGAGAAGTTTGCTTGACGGCGGAAAACCCAGGACGCGGTTCAGGCCGAGTCTTTCTTGTTCGAGCTTCTGTTCGATATCGAGAACTGCGGCATGGGTCCTTCTCAGGGTTGCATCCACCGCCTCCAGGTCGATGACCGTCATATCGCCAATATCGACAGCCTTCCTCATCGCCTCAAGGTTCTTCTCAAGCGTGTTCTCCTCCTGCCGTGCGACCGCCAGCTGCTTCTCAAAATAGAGAAGTCTGTAGACGCGCTGCTTCGCCGACTCGGCCGCCTGCCACTCTTTCCACGCCACTTCGAGGTCCACCGAGGCTGCCTCAGCACGCGCAGAATCCACCTCTGCGCCCCTTGCCAGAAGTGATTTTATAATGCTCCAGTCCAATCCCAGGCCGTAGGCATTGACCGTCCCCGCGGTGTTTCCTCCGGTGGGCTCATCCAGGCTGTAACTGAACGTAGGATTCGGGAGGATGCCTGCCTGCAGGAGCTGAGCTTTTGCCATCCCCCGGCGGTCCCGCTCCACGCGGAGTTCCGGGTTCGCCATAACAGCGATAATCGCCGCATCCTGGGCGGATATACCTTTTTTGAAATCGATAGCGCGGGGTTTCAGGATGGGATGTTTGATCTCTTCAGCCTTTATGCGGATCGATCCAAGATCAGGCGATGCAAAAGTCTGCGAGACCGCATGCTCATCGAGAGGCCTGGGTTGATAGACAGCACAGCCTTGAAGGGCTAGGATAAAGATCATAAAAAAGAAGAGGCCTTTTTTCATTACTCGCGCGCTTACTGAGACGTTCTGTAAAGCAGATTCTCGAAAGCGTTATTTTCTATCTTACTTCCTTCTGCACCCTGAATCAACTCTGTTAGTCCCACGATCGCGATACGGAACGCTTGGAACAGCAACCGAATAATCTTCTACGCATGGCAAATACATGTTTTATCGCGCTTCAGGAGTGTCATTTATGGGCAAAGTAGAAGCAGAAAAAAGACCTGACTTTGCGGAGTTTAAAGGTGAACGTAACGTGGGGCCTGGCCGCAAAGACTATCTCTTTCAGAAATAAATCAAACGTCGTTGAAGATTTGCGTCACGTGTCGATAACAGGAAGGATCTGAAAAAATGTTTCGGTACTTCCAAAGAATCGTTTTGGACAATAGTACGGGATAAAACACGCCTTCAAGAGAAATCAGACAGCATGGCAACCTCTTCCTGTACACCGCACCCCCTGGCGCTGATATAATTGAGCGGAGTACAACTGCAAATGGAATCAACTGCAAGAAAGCATCACCATCTGACGCAGGCATACCTTGCCGCATTTACCACCTCGGCATCCCTTCCCGGCTTGGGCTCTTGGATTATAAACTTCCTGCCAGAAAAATCTGATGCACGGAGGTTGAAGACCTCCCCGATTCTCGGCCCGCAGCGAGCCTGAAGCTCCAGTATCAGCCGATCTCTAACGCTTCTTGAATTGAAGATGATCTCGTCCACTGTTTCCTTTCCAAGAGCTTCCTCGAACGGTGGCAGACGTTCTTGAATGTCTTGAATAGCACACCGGCATTGCAGGGGTTCTTGATGTTCAGATCAGATGCCTCAATGACGTAATTGAAAAACGCCTTCAGCTGAGCGTAGCGAAGGTGGCGCGTGGAACTGCTCAGAGCTTCGGCGCATTCCTCGAGGAACTTGCCCATATCATCGGCCGAGATGGAGCCAACCTCACGCATCGAGAATCTTGTTTTAAACCGTTCCAGAATCTTTCCGTAGCTTTTTAGGGTGCTTTTCTTAACGGTAACATTTTGATGTTTCTTAAAGAGTTCTATGGCTTCTTGTATAGTCATGCTGAAACCTCCTTACAGGTTGTTAACGGTTGGTGTTTGCCAAGGGCTGTATACTACCATTGTATGGTACAATCTCAGCAGAGGTATCAGACGTGGGAACGGAGAACCGATAAGATAATGAACCCGCCGCTCATGCTAAGGGAAATCATAGAGGCACTCGTATTTCAGAGTGACGAAATGGCTGCGTACCTCAATACAAGAACCGGTCAGATAAGTACTAGTTCTGATGAAGAGGTTTAGGCCGCTGAAGAAGGCGAGCCATTGGATGACTATCCCGATTGGCAGCAGGACAATATACGCATCGCCAAGGACTTCTTAAAGAATGAGGATGACAACCTTGCCTTGCCTACCAAGTGTGACCTTAGCGAATATCGAATAATAGAAAAGTTCGTTCATTCCCTTAAGGACAAAAAGACATCGGAACTACTATATACTTCCATAAAGGGAAATGGAGTCTTTCGGAGATTCAAGGATGCGTTGCAGAGGCTTCAGTTGGACGATGAGTGGTACGCATACAGGGATGTGGCATTACGCCAAGTAGCCATAGACTGGTGTGAGTCGAATCAAGCCCAATTTAGAGAATAATGGATTCTTGCGACTATCAGGCCAATGTCTGGTGCATCTGAAGGCGGCGTGCAGCGATAAAAATGATCACCTGCTTCTTTTGGGTCTGCTATCGATGAAGGTTTTTTTCGGAAATTCACGCGGACGAAATTTGAACTTTGGCATCTCCATAGTCTCCATGCATGCCGACGATGCCGTGGGATCGAGCAGGTTAGGGGACAAACTTCTCAGTTGTTGCGAATAGAATCTTCCGAGACTTACTGTGAGGATATAGCGTCAAATGAGCATACCTATTTTTGCTGACTTGGAGGGAGTAATCGATAGTTATTTATAACAGAAACTGCCGAAGGTTTCAGGACAGAAGTTTTCTTGGCCGATTATGGATGGTCATGACTTCGAAGAAAAATGATGTGCAATTGCATATTGTCTGGCACGTGAATTCGAGATTATTATACTTTTACTTTCACCTTGTCTTTGTTGCATTGGCGCAAGCAAAGTGCTAAAATAGTAAAATGACCTCAGGTCGTTTGCAAACAATTTATAAAAAATGTGTGTTGAAAGGAGCAGGCATGAAAGTATTGTGGGCAGTGGTCTTATGCGCCTTGCTGGTGTCGGTGCAGGCGTACGGGGAGGAACAGGCCCCCCTGAAGGACAAGAAAGACAGATTGAGTTATGCGCTAGGCCTAGATGTGGGGAACGCACTGAAGAGGCAATCAGTCGAGATCAACAATGACATATTCATGCAAGGGGTAAAAGACGCCTTGTCCGGTGGAAAAAAGTTGCTCACGGATGATGAACTGCGCGAAACTATGACCGCCTTTAGCAAGGAAATGGCGACGAAGCAGGCGGAGGCTACGAAAAAGCTTGCCGAAAAGAACAAGAAAGAGGGTGAGGCGTTCCTCGCCGAAAACAAGAAAAAAGAAGGAGTGAAGACCCTTCCGGACGGCCTGCAATACAAAGTGATCACCGAGGGCAAGGGCGGGAGCCCCAAGGCCACGGACACGGTGACCGTGAATTATCGCGGGACTTTTATCGACGGAAAAGAGTTCGACAGCTCTTACAAGCGCAATCAGCCGGCAACGTTTGCGGTAAACGGGGTGATCCCGGGATGGACCGAGGCGCTGCAGATGATGAAAGAGGGATCAAAATGGGAGCTCTTTATCCCGGCTAAGCTCGCCTACGGGGAGAGAGGCGCCGGCGGCGTCATCGGACCGAACGCGACCCTCATCTTCGAAGTAGAATTGCTCTCGATAAAGCCGACGGAAAAGGACAACGGCAAGAAGTAGCTTACATGAGAAAGGCCGGTATATTGCCGGCCTTTCTCTGTGCAGCGATTATTTCTTGAGGGAAGCGTTCTCCATAATCACCTTGTACTTGTAGTTGCTTCCAAAATCCTTGTTCATGGCGATCTTGCCGGAGGCGGTCACGACGTCCCCGACCGACGCAGTCTCTTTTGTGGTGACAACGAGGTCGTGGGTCCCTTTCTTCTGATTGCCAGTACCGTCCTGGATATGGAGCCAGTTCATCCCCATGATCCCTGAAGAGAACTTCACCACCTTCCCCCTCACGCTTACGACCTTTTTGTTGAGCTTTTTCGAATTACTGAAGATCCCGGCAACGGTATAGGCGTTGGGCCCGGCTGCCTTCTCGACCTTCACCTTCTCCGCGGGAACGACTATCGTCCCTTTGCTCGGCGCTGCGCCGGCGTCGGATTTCCCTGCCTTTCCGTTGGCCACGCCGTCGGAAAATACAATCCTGTCGAACTTTCGCTTCAGTGTTTTGCTCTCGAAGTTCTCCATTTCCATGCCGGGCTTGAACGTAATCTTTTGTCCCTTCACTATTTTGGTCTGGGGGACGGCAACCCACGTCTTTGCGCCGCTGCTCTCAATCAGGGCGTAGGTATATCCGCCGCTGTTCATGGTTTCGATCACTTTACCCGAGAGTTCGCCGGAGGCAATGGCGGAAACCGCACCGCTCAGCAAAAAAGTACACACTGCAACTGCACAAATTACTGCATTCAGGCTTTTCATGGATACTCCTTTATCGTGATATATTATGTTTTGCACGGCACAAGTACCATGCGAGGTTAAGTTTATTATAAAGCAATTATATGCACTTTTTCCCGTGTTTTAGCTTGGGGGATCTCCTTTCGTTTATAATATCGGGTAGTATTATGAAAAAGACGAGCAGCATAGTCATCACCTGCGCGAAAGGTCTTATGCCTTATCTCAGGGCCGAAGTGCGATCTTTGGGGCTGCAGGTCATCGGGGAGACTTCGTCGGGGGTGACTACGCAGGGTACTCTGGACGATACGATGATGCTCAACCTGCGGATAAGAACGGGGCATCGGGTATTATTTCTCCTGCGCGAATTCGAAGCGCAAAATGGCGATGATCTTTATCGCGAAATGCTCGGGGTTGGCTGGGAAGACTATATCCCCGACGGCGGCAGCATCACTGTGCAATCGAGCGTCGACAACGATAGCGTGAGAGATTCGCGTTACCCGAACCTCAAGTGCAAAGACGCGATAGTCGATCGCATGAGAAGCAAATACGGCAGCAGGCCGGATTCGGGGCCGGGACGAGGGGGCGCGGTAATATTTCTTTACTGGAAGAACCTTTACTGCGCCGTGTATCTCGACACGTCGGGAGATCCGCTCTCTAAGAGGGGATACAGAACGATGCCCTGGAAGGCGCCGATGCAGGAGACGCTTGCCGCCGGCGTGATCCAGGCCGCCGGATGGGACTACCGAAAGAACTTCATCAACCCGATGTGCGGCAGCGGTACCCTGGCTATCGAAGCAGCGCTTATCGCCACAAGGTGCGCCCCCGGATCGTTGAGAAATAACTACGCTTTTCGCCACCTCAAAGGTTTCGATGAGGCAGCATGGGAGAGAATGCAGGAAGAGGCGGCTGGGGAGCGGCAGGAAAGGGTTCCTGGAAGGATCATCGCCAGCGACAAGGATGCCCGGGCGGTTGGGGCGGCAATGAAGAACGCCGCGGCCGCGGGTATGGCGGGCCTGATAGAATTTGCGGTTTGTGATTATTCCTATACCACCGTACCGGAAGGAGGAGGGGTGGTTATCGTGAACCCTGAATATGGTGAACGAATGGGGACGGAGAAAGACCTTCATGCCCTGTATAAGGGCATCGGCGATTTTTTCAAAAAAAAATGCAAAGGGTATACTGGGTATATCTTCACCGGCAACAGCCAGCTTGCCAAAGCGGTGGGACTCCGGGCCCAAAAAAGAACTGTTTTTTTTAACGGCCCGATAGAGTGCAGACTGCTTCAATACGACCTATATGAAGGTTCCAGAAAGGAAAGAAATAGAGAGCACAATGGCGAAAAAAGATAAAACCGGTAGGAACGAGTGGGACCTTTCGCCGCTTTTCAGCGGTGACGGGGACCCGCGTATCGAAAAAGAGATGCAGCGGGTCGAGACCGAAAGTTATCGCTTTATCCGTAAATGGAAAGGACGGAGGGACTACCTTTTCGAGCCGCGCGTGCTGAGGGAAGCGCTTGGGGAATACGAGCGGTGGAGTAGGACCTGCGGATTTGACGGAGACGCCGGATATTATTTCTGGCTGAGGACAGAGCAGGACCAGAATAGTCCGGAACTTAAGGCAAGGTTCAACAAGGTCGAGGAGTTCAGCAGACGGATAGAAAACGATATGAAATTTTTTCAGCTGAGGATCGGAAAGATCCCGCGTCGGCGTCAGAGCGAGTTTCTGGCCAACCGCGGGCTCGCGCCGTTCAGGCATTTCCTCGAACGGATTTTTGCCGAGGCGAAATATCTGCTGAGCGAACCTGAGGAGAGGATCCTCAACCTCAAGTCTTCGACCTCGTATTCGAACTGGATAAAGATGACCTTCGGCTTTCTCTCCAGGGAGCAGAGGAGGGTCCTGATCGAAGGAGGCGGCACCGGGATGAGAACGTTGCCTGAAATACTGAGCCTCCTGAGCAGCAGGGAGAGGAAGGTGAGAGATTCGGCCGCGAGGACATTCAACGCCATCCTTGCCGGATACACCGATGTCGCTGAGGCGGAAATCAACTCGGTCCTCGCCAATAAGAGGACGGACGACGAGCTCCGCAAGGTCTCCCGACCCGATCTGTCGCGGCATATTGAGGACGATGTCGAAAGTAAAGTGGTCGATGCCCTCGTGGAGACCGTGTCCGGCAAATTTGATATCCCGGCGCGTTTTTACCGGCTCAAGGCGAGGCTGATGGGAGTGAGAAGGCTGCGATACCATGAGAGGAATGTGCCCTATGGAAAGATCGGTGCGAAGTATTCCTTTGCCGCGTCAGGTGATTTGATTCTCAGGGTTTTGCGGAATCTGGACGTGGATTTTCCCGCGATCTTCGAGAGTTTTCTCGCAAAAGGGCAGATAGATGTCTATCCCCGAAAAGGGAAGGCGGGTGGGGCGTTCTGTGCCCACCATCTTATGTCACAACCAACCTATATCCTTCTTAACCACACGGATGAGCTGAGCGACGTGCTTACGTTGGCCCACGAACTCGGCCATGGCATCAACAACGAGTTGATACGAAAAAGACAGAACGCGCTGAACTTCGGAACCCCCACGTCCACGGCAGAGGTGGCCAGCACTTTCATGGAGGACTTCGTGCTGCAGGAGATCATCGGGGAGGCGGACGATGAATCGAGACTGGCTATCATGATGAAGAAACTCGACGACGACGTATCGACGATATTCAGGCAGATCGCCTGCTATATGTTCGAGAGCGAACTTCATGCGGAATTCAGAAAGAAGGGATATCTTTCGAAGGATGAAATCGGGAAAATGTTCGGCCGGCATATGGCGGCTTACATGGGCGACGCGGTCGAACAGTCTAAGGGGTCTGAAAACTGGTGGGTCTACTGGAACCATATACGGTATTTCTTCTACGTCTATTCCTATGCCGGAGGCCTCCTCATATCAAAGTCGCTGCAGAATTCGGTAAAGGCCGACCCCCGCTTTATCGTTAAGGTGAAGGATTTCCTTTCGGCCGGTCTTTCTGACTCGCCCCGGAACATCTTTCTCAGGCTCGGTATCGACATCGGAGACGCTGTCTTTTGGGAGAGGGGACTTACCGAGGTGGATCATCTGCTCCGGGAGACGGAGTCACTGGCGCGGGGGCTGGGAAAGATACGGTAAGCGGCCTGCTTCGTTCTGCGCTTCTTTTTTTGCTATACTTTTTTTATGGAGATAGCTGAATTACTCGGCGCATTGATGAGGGCATACCCGGAGAAGTTTCTACCGGAAGAAAGGATATTCGGCAACATACATCCGGGAGACAG
>JAKAIZ010000018.1:0-11686 GCA_021814065.1 Nitrospirota bacterium
GGGGCGCGGTCATGTATGAGTTCCTCGACAGGCTGATCAGCATCGCGCTTCCGGGGATCAGGGACTTCAGAGGGGTTTCCGGAAAGTCCTTCGACGGCAGGGGCAACTATGCGCTCGGCATCAGGGAGCAGTTCATTTTCCCGGAAATAGATTACGATAAGGTCGAGATGGTTCACGGGCTGGACGTCATCATCTGCACGTCGGCTGAGTCCGATAAGGAGAGCAAGGCACTCCTGCGTCATCTTGGCGTCCCTTTTAGAAATTAGAGAGAGGAATGATGGAATGGCGAAAACGTGTATGATAGAAAAGTCGAAACGGCCTCCGAAGTTCGGCGTCAGGGCCTACAACCGCTGCAAGATCTGCGGCAGGCCGAGGGGCTATCTCAGGCAGTTCGGCATGTGCCGCATATGTTTCCGGACACTTGCCCTCCGCGGTCAAATCCCCGGAGTGACGAAATCAAGCTGGTAGGGGTGAATTGATGCTGACAGATCCAATTGCAGACATGCTTACAAGGATACGGAACGCCGTGATGATCAGGGCCGAGAAGGTCGATGTCCCCGCCTCGAGGATGAAGCTCGAGATCGCAAAGATCATGAAAGAGGAAGGGTTCATCAGGGCGTACAAGATACTGAAAGACAAGAAGCAGGGCGTACTGAGAATCACCCTGAAATACGCTGCCGACAATGAGGCGGTCATTGCGGGCATCAAGAGGGTCAGCAAGCCCGGCAGAAGGGTGTATGCCGACAAGGATTCGATTCCGACCGTCATGGGCGGCGTCGGCATCTCCGTGCTCTCGACCTCAAGAGGGGTACTCGGAGACAAGACATGCCGGCGCGAAAAAGTCGGCGGAGAAGTGCTCTGCTATATCTGGTAAAGGAGAATCGGGATGTCGAGAATCGGTAAAAAACCAGTAGAGATTCCCTCCGGAGTCGATGTGAAGCTGCTGGATAGCGTGATAAAGGTGAAAGGGCCGAAGGGGGAACTCCAGTGGAATTTCCCGGCGAACACCTCCGTTTCGGTCAGGGACAAGGCGATCATTGTCGAACGGGCCGACGATCAGAAGAAAAACCGGGCGCTCCACGGCCTTACCAGAAGCCTGATCGCAAATATGGTCCAGGGAGTGACTCAGGGATATCAGAGGGTCCTCGATATTACGGGCGTCGGCTACAGGGCGCAGGTGCAGGGCAAAAAGATCGTGCTTACGCTGGGGTATTCCCATGCGGTCGAGTTCCAGCTGCCGGAGGGCATTACCGCCGCCGTCGACCAGAAACAGACCCAAATCACCCTGACGGGCGTGGACAAGCAGAAGATAGGTCAGGTCGCTGCGAACCTGCGGGCGCTGAGGAGTCCCGATGTATACAAGGGGAAGGGACTCAGGTATTCCGGCGAGAGACTGAAGCTGAAGGTCGGCAAGACAGGGAAGAAATAGATTGGTAGGGGCGATTCATGAATCGTCCCTACGCATATAAATCGTAGGAGGCTATTTTGGCGAAGAGCAAGCAAGAAGGCAGACAGAGACGCCATGAACGGACGAGAAAGAAAGTTGCGGGTACCAGCGAGAGATTTCGTCTTTCGGTATACCGCAGCCTGAATCACATATATGCGCAGGTCATCAACGACGCTGACGGTAATACGCTGATTTCCGCATCGAGCCTCGATAATTCTGTCAGGGAACTGAAGCAGCACAAAGGGAACTGCAAGACGGCGAAGGAAGTCGGAACCCTCGTTGCGAAGAAGGCGCTCGAAAAAGGCATCACAAAGGTCGTCTTCGACCGGAGCGGCTATCTGTATCACGGCAGGATAAAGGCGCTTGCGGACGCGGCTAGAGAAGCAGGACTGGAATTTTAAGGCTGTGATGCGTGACGCGTAATGGGTAAAATGCAAGATGTATACGGTATGCTGCTCATTGCTCATCACTCATCGCTCATCACAGATTACGAATTAAGGAGGCAAGGTGGGAAGGATTGACCCGGAAGGACTGAACTTAAAAGACAAGGTAGTATACATAAATAGGGTTGCCAAGGTCGTCAAGGGCGGCAGGAGGTTTTCTTTCAGCGCACTCGTTGTCGTCGGCGACGGCGAGGGAACGGTCGGCACCGGGAAAGGCAAGGCTTCGGAAGTGCCTGAAGCCATACGCAAGGCAGTGGAACAGGCGAAGAAGTCCCTCCTCAAATTCCCTCTTAAAGAGGGTACGATCCCCCACCGGATCATCGGGAGGTTCGGCTCGGGCACGGTCGTGATGAACCCGGCCCAGAAGGGTACGGGGCTCATCGCCGGCGGTGCGGTCCGTGCGGTCCTCGAAGTTGCCGGGATACAGGACATCGTGGCGAAGTCCCTCGGCAATCACAATCCTTTCAATACGGTCCAGGCAACGATTGACGGGCTGCTGAACCTCAAGGACCCTGATGCGGTAATCAAGTTGAGGGGCAGAGGCGAAGAAGAAGCGCAGGAGGTCAGCGCCTGATGCTCAAAATTACGCTCAAAAGAGGGTATATCGGTGTTCCGGACAGACAGAAGAAGGTGTTGGCGTCGTTCGGATTCAAGAAGATAGGGAGCTCTGTCCTGAAGAAGGATGACGAAGCCACGAAGGGGATGATCCGCAAAGTGGCCCATTTGATAGCGGTCGAGAAGGTCGACAACAAATAGTCTGGAGGATTGACGGTTACCATGAAGATAGAAGATATAAGGCCTGCTGAGGGCAGCAGAAAACGGAGTAAGAGGGTCGGCAGAGGCGTCGGTTCCGGGCACGGAAAGACTTCCTGCAAGGGCCACAAAGGACAAAAGGCGAGATCAGGCGGCACGACCGGACTTGGTTTTGAGGGCGGTCAGATGCCGCTCCAGAGAAGGCTTCCCAAGATAGGATTCAAAAACAGGTTCGGAGTCGAATATGCAGTGATCAATCTCGACAGGATAAATGCCCTGAAGGACATGGACGTGATCACCCCTGAGGTCCTTCTCGAGAAGAGGATTATTAAAGACTTAAAAGACGGTCTCAAGGTCCTCGGCGATGGGAGGATCGAAAGACCCGTGACGGTGAAGGCCGCCGCCTTCAGCAGCTCGGCTGCGGAGAAGATTGCGGCGGCGGGCGGCAAGGCTGAGGTGATGTAATTGGGCCTGCTCGCTAGCGTCCAGAATATATTCAAGGTCGAGGAGCTGAAGAAGAGAATATTCTTTACGCTCGCACTTCTTACGGTCTACAGGATTGGCTGTCATGTCCCCACGCCGGGGATCAATGGCGAGGAACTGAGCAAATTTCTTACTCAGCAGGCCGGTTCCTTCATGAATTTCTTCGATATGTTCTCCGGAGGCGCTCTGTCGCGGGTTACGATCTTTGCCCTCGGCATTATGCCGTACATCAGCGCTTCGATCATTATGCAGCTGCTGACTGTCGTCATTCCCGCGATCGGGAAACTCGCAAAGGAAGGCGAGCATGGAAGGAAGATAATCACCAAATATACGCGGTACGGTACGGTGGTCATCAGCGCCATACAGTCTTTCGGCATCGCCGCAGGCCTCGAAAGCATGTCGCACGGGGCATTTGTGCAGAACCCCGGTTGGTCGTTCCGGCTGATCACCATGATCACCCTTACCTCCGGCACGGCCTTCATCATGTGGCTCGGTGAGCAGATCACCGAAAGGGGGATAGGCAACGGGATTTCGCTGATCATCTTTGCAGGAATCGTCGCACGTTTTCCGAATGCGATTTTGAGTACGGTCAGGCTCGTGCAGGCAGGCGAGTTGTCGCTCTTCTTTGTCCTCTTCCTGATCGTAATGATGGTGGGGGTCATCGCGGGGATCGTGCTTTTGGAAAGGGGACAGAGGAAGATCCCGGTGCAATATGCGAAGAGGGTGGTCGGCAGGAAGGTGTACGGCGGGCAGTCTACGCATCTGCCTCTCAAAATAAATACGGCCGGCGTTATCCCGCCGATTTTTGCCTCGTCGATCATCATGTTTCCTGCAACGGTGGCGGGTTTTATCCCGATTCCCTGGGTCCAGTCCATCGCGAAACAACTCGCCCCGGGTACGATTGTGTATACGTTGCTGTACGTGAGCATGATTTTTTTCTTCGCCTATTTTTATACGGCCATCGTCTTCAACCCCGTTGACATTGCGGACAATCTGAAGAAATACGGCGGGTTCGTTCCGGGCATAAGGCCCGGCCAGAAGACTTCCGAATACCTCTACCGCGTCTTGACGAGGCTGACATTCGTGGGCGCGATATACCTTGCTATCGTATGCGTTATCCCTGAGATCCTGATCACCAAATTCAGGGTCCCCTTCTATTTCGGCGGGACCTCCCTGCTGATCGCTGTCGGAGTAGCGCTGGATACCGTGTCGCAGGTAGAATCGCACCTGGTGACCCGCTCCTACGAAGGGTTTCTTAAGAAGGGCAGATTAAAGGGCAGGCGGAGCTGAGTGAGACCGCGTGCGGCCAATGCCTGCCGTGCGGTGCTTGCAAATGTCGCCGATGAGAGTGAATTCAGATAGATTGATATTTGAGAGTTGATGTGATCTTCCTGAAGTCTCCGCAGGAGATCGAGAAAATGGAGAGGGCCGGCCTCATAGTGGCGGAGGTGCTCGAGTTGCTCAGGGGCATGGTGCGGGCGGGAGTCACCACCAAAGAGCTGGAGGGCGTTGCGGACGACCAGATCAGGGCGCGGGGAGGCATCGCGGCCTTTAAGGGATACCGGGGCTATCCTTCCAGTATCTGCACCTCGGTGAACGAGCAGGTGGTGCACGGGATACCCTCCTCACGCAGGTTGCGGGAAGGAGACATAATCAGCATAGACCTCGGCGTATATCTGGAGGGGTTTTACGGGGACGCGGCGATCACGGTCCCTGTGGGAGCAGTGGGCAAAGAGACAGCCGAGTTGGTGCGGGTGACGGAAGAGGCGCTCTATCTGGGAATAAGGAACGCCGTAGAGGGAAATCGCCTCCATGATATTTCCGCCGCGATCCAGAGGCATGCGGAGCGAAGCGGGTTTTCAATAGTGAGGCTGTTTGTCGGTCACGGTATCGGCAGGGAACTTCACGAAGAGCCGCAGATCCCTAATTACGGGGTGCCCGGGCAGGGTCCGAGGCTGAAGAGCGGGATGACCCTTGCGATCGAGCCTATGGTGAACGCAGGCAGTCACGAAGTAAGAATACTGGATGACGGATGGACGGCAGTGACCGTTGATGGGAAGAAGTCGGCGCACTTCGAGCATACGGTGGTGGTGACGCCTGATGAGCCGATAATATTGACTAAATACAAGTGAGAAAGTTATAATTTTTGCTTATGGCGAAAGAAGAGAATATCGAAGTCCAGGGCACGATCCTCGAGACTCTGCCGAACGCAATGTTTCGGGTCGAGCTTGAAAACGGTCAGGTCATACTGGCCTATGTGTCGGGCAAGATGAGGATGCATTTCATCAAGATCCTGCCCGGCGATAAAGTGACGATAGAATTGTCGCCCTATGACCTGACGAAGGGCAGAATTACGTATAGATTCAAATAGTTATAAAATGACGATATAATGTGAGGAGTAAATATGAAGGTTCGTTCATCAGTGAAACCGATTTGTTCAAAATGCAGGATCATAAAGAGAAAAGGCGTGATAAGGGTTATTTGCGATAACCCCAAACATAAGCAGCGGCAGGGATAGAAGGCAGTGGAAGGTGAACAGTCAATAGTGAAGAGGAAAGGACTCGGCTGCAGAAGGCAATTATCAATCACTATTCGCTGTTTACTATTCACTTTTCACTATTTACCCAAGGAGGTTTAAGTTGGCGAGAATCGCTGGAGTTGATTTACCCAAGAGTGAACGCATCGAAATAGGACTTACGCGCATATTCGGGATCGGCAGGTCGGTCTCGAGGAAAATACTCGACGAAGCGCAGGTAAACCCCGATACAAGGGTGAAGGACCTGAAGGACGACGATGCGGTCAAGCTCAGGGCGATCATAGAGCGTGACTACCGGGTCGAGGGAGACCTCAGGCGCGACATAGGGATGAGCATTAAGAGGCTTCAGGATATAGGCAGCTACAGAGGACTCAGACACCGGGCCTCCTTGCCGGTGCGGGGACAGCGGACAAAGACGAACGCCCGCACCCGAAAGGGCCCGAGAAAAGCGGTCGTCGGTAAGAAGAAGGAGGCGTAAGGAATGGCCCAGAGGAAAAAGGGTGTCAAGAAGGAAAAGAAACACGTAACGAGTGGTGCCGCCTATATTCAGGCCACCTTTAACAATACAATCGTAACGATCACGGACCCGGCGGGTGGCGTAGTCACCTGGTCTTCCGCAGGGAACCTCGGGTTCAAAGGTTCGCGGAAAGGCACCCCTTATGCCGCCCAGATCGCTGCGGAGGCCGCGGCGAAGAAGGCGATCGATTACGGTATGAGGCAGGTCGATGTTTATGTGAAGGGACCCGGAGCGGGAAGGGAATCCGCGATACGCGCCCTTCAGGCGGCCGGCCTTGATATCAATCTGATCAAGGACGTTACGCCGGTGCCCCATAACGGCTGCAGGCCGCCCAAGAGAAGGAGGGTGTAAATTGGCAAGATATACTGGACCTCAGTGCAGATTGTGCCGCAGAGAGACGGAGAAGCTGTTTCTCAAGGGCGACAGGTGCTTTACCGAAAAGTGCGCCGTCGAGAGGAGGCAGTACCCTCCGGGCCAGCACGGCCAGCGCCGCGGCAAGCTGTCAGACTACGGCGTACAGCTGAGGGAAAAACAGAAGGTGAGAAATTCATACGGCGTGCTCGAAAAACAATTCCGCAAGTATTTCGAAAAAGCGGAAAGTAAGAAAGGGGTCACCGGCGAGGTGCTTCTGCAGCTCCTTGAGACCCGCATGGACAATGTGGTATACCGGATGGGTTTCGCACCGAACAGGAACAGCGCGAGGCAGCTGGTGCGACACGGCCATTTTCTGGTAAACGGCAAGGATGTCAGCATCCCGTCCTATCATGTCCGGGCCGGAGACATCGTCGAGGTGAGTCAGCCGAGCCGCGAGCTGGACATGATAAAAGACAGCATCGCCAGGGCAGAACAGAGGGGCCTCCCTTCCTGGGTGGAGATGGATTTTCAGAACTTTAAGGGTAAGGTCCTCCAGGTGCCGACGAGGGAAGACATCCAGCTCACGGCGCAGGAGCAGCTCATCGTCGAACTTTATTCGAAGTAGGGCTGTAAGGCAGGGCCGGAGTCGGGGATTTCCCTGATAACTTCGTGAACGAGAAAAAATATAAATTTGAGGCAGATGGGAGGCCTTATGAATCTGAAGAAAAAAGGCTTTCAACTACCTGACAAGATCAGGTTTGATGAAGAAACGCTGAGCAGTACCTATGGTAAGCTCATTGTGGAGCCGCTGGAGCGAGGGTTCGGGACCACGATGGGGAATTCACTCAGGAGGGTGCTGCTCTCTTCCCTTGAGGGCGCCGGGATCACAGCCGTGAAATTGTCCGGTGCGCTTCATGAGTTTTCGACGATCAATGGCGTAAAGGAAGACGTCATCAACATAATCCTGAATCTCAAGAAGTTGAGACTGAAGTTTTACGGGGAAGGCAGCAAGATAGGCTCTTTTCATGTGAAGGGTCCGGGACAGGTGACCGGGGCAGATCTGCAGGTCGACTCCTCGATTGAGGTGTTGAACCCGGAGCTGCCTATTGCGACACTTGACAAGGGTGCGACGTTCGAGGCGGAAGTCTATATCAGGAAGGGCAAGGGATATGTCTCATCCGACCTGAACAAGGAAGACCTGCCGGTGGGGATGATCGCCGTCGACGCGGTTTTTGCGCCCCTCAAAAAGGTCAATTTCTGGGTCGAAAAGACAAGGGTCGGCAGGGAGACTGACTACGACAGGCTGATTATGGAGATCTGGAGCGACGGGAGCATCACGCCCGAGAAGGCGGTGTCGCAGGCAGCATCGATCATCATCGAACATATGGACCTTTTCGTGTTCGAGGATGAAGACGAAGAGGTGCCTGTTTCAGAAGATACCGGGGTCATGCACCTGGAGGGAAAGGCGATCCCCGCCTCGCTGAACGACAACCTCTTCAAGAACGTGGACGAACTCGAGCTTTCCGTCAGGTCTTATAACTGCCTGAAGAACGCCAATATCAAGACGATCATCGAGCTGGTCCAGAAGACAGAGCCGGAGATGCTTAAGACGAAGAACTTCGGCAGGAAATCGCTGAACGAGATCAAAGAGATACTCGGCAGGATGGGCCTCCATCTCGGCATGAAGATCGATGTCGACAATCTGAGCAAAGAAGCAGTACAGACCGGAGGTATTAAACAGAATGCGTCATAAAGTTGATGGAAGATTATTCGGCAGGCCTGCCAACCAGAGGAAGGCCCTTTTGAGGGGCATCGTGACCGCCCTGTTCGACCAGCAGAGGATCGAGACGACTGTTCCTAAGGCGAAAGAGGCCAAGCGAATCGCCGAGAGAATGATAACCTTCGGGATCAAGGGCGACCTTCATTCGAAGCGCCAGGTGCTGTCTTATGTTACCGACAGGGCAGCTGCCTCGAAACTTTTCAACGACATCGCGCCTCGCTTTCAGGGCAGAAACGGAGGCTACCTCAGAGTCGTCCAGACGAGGCAGCGCCTGAAGGACTCAGCGCCGATGGCGATTCTTGAATTCATCGACTATGAGAATGTGAAGCAGGCGAAGGGCAAGGCGGCAAAAGAAGAAAAGGCCGAGAAAAAGAAGCCTGATAAGAAAGCCGCGAAGAAGGAGTCGAAGGCGTGAGCGACCTCCTTGCGATTTTCGGAGTAGTCGCAGTCTGGCTGGTTCTTCAGTTGTTTGTCTTTCCGAAGCTCGGGGTACCGACCTGAGCGGTCCCTAAGGTCCCGGGTAAGACCGAAAAGAAATGCAGACCCCGTTAGAGATTGATCTCTCACCGGGTAAATAAATAAGAAGGGCCCTGCAAGGGGCCCTCTTTCGTTTTACTTCCCTGTTATCCTGACAGTATCCCGAATCGGGCAGCCGCATTTTCCGGGATTATTTGTCCTACTTCTCGCCGGACGCTGCTAGCTGTCCGGCTTCAGCCGCATACTCGTTGCCCGTAATATAATTCTCGAGGTCCCTGATCGTGACCTTCTGCGCGGTGATCAGGGCGTTCACCACGTCACCGATGCTCACAAGCCCAAGCAATGAGCCTTTCTCGATGACCGGCAGATGCCGCATGCGCTTTGCCGTCATCAGCGCCATGCAGTCCTCGATCGTCTTGTCCGGTTCGATGTAGAAGACCGGAGTGCTCATCAACTCCGCCACGAACGTGCTTTTGGATGACTTCCCTTTCAGGATCACCTTCCTGGCGTAATCCCGTTCCGAAAAGACGCCTACGACTTCATCGCAGTTCATTACGAGCAGCGCGCCCACATCCTTTTCGGCCATCAGCTGCAACGCCTCGTATGCGGTAGCCTGCGGGCCCACAGACCACACACTGCCGCCCTTTGTCCTGAGGATCTTCCTGACTGTGATCATTGTATCGTTCCTCCCTTCTGCGTTAGGGGTTTATACCGGGAAAAAAAAGCCGAACTGCGGAGGTCTCACCGCAGTCCGGTCCAGCAGTCATGCAGTTTCCGGTTCGGCCATTGACCTCCCCTCCCAAGGAGGTGTTGCGCGTCCGGCTCCCTGCCCTTTGGGTGGGCATTTGCCTCTTTCCACCCTGTCTATCATTCCTCGTTCCCGGACCTACCATCATCGGAGGCCCGGCCCTATACCTAACTTAACCTTACTCTTGTCTGCGCACCGATGTCAATTAGGTAATTTCAATTACCAGAAGAGCTAAAGTGAACGATTTATTGGGGAATTCCGATTTGGATCTTTCCGACGGTGACTAACGTAAAATGCGGGACAGGATTTTGAAAGTACGCCTAAAGAAACCGGAATTTGCTCATAGATGCGGCCACAACAAAAACCCTCAAATTGTTGGACTGCGGGTCTGCGGGGGTTACGAAAAACCCGGCGCGATGAGGATCGTAATCCATGGTTAACCCGACCAACAATTCATTATCATCCATGAATGTCACCTCCACTTTCCGCCCGGTAGCCTGCCGGGGTTCGATAAAATGTTTTTTCTCGCGGTACGCAGGGCTCCCCAGGAAATCCTTTACCAGGAACACAGCCTTGAGCTCCTTCACGAAAACCTCGATCCCTCTTTCCTCAATCGCAGAGTCAGCCGGCCGAACATGAAACATATCCTTTTCGGGAAAGAAGCCGTCTGTATAGCCCTTCATGAGCCTGCCATCGGCATATCGGATGACAACTTTCACCGGCTCCCTCTTTGATCTATCCCCGACAGGGAAGGCGACTTCGGCAGATCGTTCCACTACTTAAACATAGCAATTTTGAGGGATTATTGTCCAGTCCGGGGTGCCTTTTCTTGAATCTATATCAGAAATCGGGGACCGAACTTAAGGCCGAAAAAATCGTGATCAGGGGAATGTATTAAGGGCCCTCCGGGTCGACGCTCCGAAACGGGTGCCCTGGCAGGCATTTGGCCGGAATCCCCCATCGGATCTTTTTTCAGATCCTTCCCTTGAAAAAGAAGAGAACCTTTTGTCAAGGGAGAGTTTATTTTTAGCCCTTGAAATCGCTTGTCAGTATTTTTGGCATTAGGGTATACTAATTTACTTAAGAAACGGGTAGCTCATCCCTTTGTAAATAATGCGCATCGAAAAACTCGAACTCATAGGATTCAAGTCGTTCGCCGACAAGACCACTTTCGCCCTCCATCCCGGCATCACCGGCATCGTTGGGCCCAACGGCTGCGGCAAGTCGAACATCGTAGACGCCTTCAGGTGGGTGCTCGGAGAGCAGTCTGCCAAGAGCCTGAGGGGCGAGAAGATGGAAGAGGTCATCTTCAACGGTTCCGCCCAGAAGAAGCCGAAGGGCATGGCCGAGGTATCCATTGTAATCTCCGGACTGAACGGGGCCGGCGCTTCCGGCAACGACGGACAGGGGGACCTCGTCACGGTCTCGCGGCGGCTCTATCGGTCGGGCGAGAGTGAGTACATGGTCAACAAAACCCCCTGCAGGCTGAAGGACATCAAAGACATCTTCCTCGACACCGGGCTTGATTTCAGGAGCTATTCGATCCTTGAGCAGGGCAGGATCGGGGAGATCCTCAACTCGAAGCCGCTCGAAAGGAGGTTCATCATCGAGGAAGTGGCCGGGGTGATGAAGTACAAGATCAGAAAGGCAGAGGCGCTCTCGAAACTGGAATCCTCCCGGGCAAACCTCCTGAGGATAAACGACATCATCGCCGAGGTGAAGAAGCAGATCAACATCCTCGACAGACTCGCCAAGAAGGCTGAGCGGTACAAGAAGCTCTCTGCCGAGATGCACTCCATCGAGCTGAAGATCGCGAGGAATGAATTCCAGCAGATCAGCGACGCGCTTGCGGCGATACTCGAAGAATATAACGGCCTCAGGGAAAAAGAGGCTTTCATGAATGCCGAGATATCAGAGGCCGAGACGAAGACCGAATCGCGGAGGCTTGTGCTTCTCGAAAAGGAAAAGGCGCTTGAGGTGGTCCAGAAGCAATTCCAGGAGATGGAGCGGGAGATATCCGAGATCGAGCGGGGGGTTGCGGTCGGCAGGAACGATATCACCAACCTAGCCGAGTACCGGACCAAGCTGACCGTCCAGGAAGGCGAGGTAGACTCCAGAACGATAGAGATCAACGCCAGGTGCGACGAG
>JAKAIZ010000018.1:11696-28670 GCA_021814065.1 Nitrospirota bacterium
CGAGCTTAGAGCCGGCGAGGAGCGGATCGGCAACGAGATCGGGGCCCTGACCGCCACCCTGAAGGAAAAGACCGAAGCCTTCAGGGTCATAGAAGAGGAACTCGCCGAAAAGGAAGAACAGATCGAGGACAAGAGAAGAGAGATCTTCAGGGTCTCCGAAAAACTGAGCGGCCTCCGGAACGAACTCGGGCGGCAGCAGTCGTCCTTCGAATCGCTCGAACGGCGCGAGGCATCTGCAAAGAGGGAATCGGAGGATTCAGGTAAGATACTCACCGGGATCGAGGCGTCGATCAGTGAAGTCGAGTCCGGCATCCACGGCAGCAACAACGAGGCGCTCCTACTGAAGGAAAAAAAGGAGGTGCTGGCTGCCGAACTCCTGTCTGCCAAAGGCAGGGTCGAACTCCTGACCAGGTCGCTTGCGGATGCGCGCGAGGAACTCGCGTCGTGCATATCCCGTCTCGATTCGCTCAGGGAGATCGTCTTCGATACGCCGACACGGGAACTCTTGTCCTCGGAAACGGACATCACGCTCCTCGCATCGATGTCCGATGTCATAGAGGTCGACGCAATATACGAACGGGCGATCGAAATCGCCCTCGCAGAAAAGTCCGATTCGCTGATCACCGGCTCCCCCGACGATATCCTGAAGGCGGTCTCTTCATTGAAGGGCAGGGACGTAGGCAAGACGTGTTTCATCGCGGTGGATCCGGTGAAGAACCCGGCGCACGGAGAGCTCCCCGAAGGCATAGTCGGTAAGGCACTCGACTTCGTTAAGGTGAAGGAAGGATATGAAAGGGTCGCGGAGAACCTCCTCGACGGTGTCCTGATCGTCAGGGACATCCCTGCCGCCTTTGCGCTGAGAGAGAAGGACACGGTCCACACCTTCGTCACGGAGGAAGGCGAGGTGATCGAACCCTCCGGCGCGGTTGTGATCGGGGGTGAGAAGGGCATATTCCGGAGGAAGCGGGAGATCAGGGAACTGCAGGAGATGATCGTTACGAAGAAGGGCCTTATCGAGGGAATGTACAATGAAGTCCAGACGGCGCAGAACGTCATCCTCGAAAAAGAGGTGTCGGTCAGGGAGGCCGAGACGTCCCTCCACAATATCGAAAAGGCGATATCGCTTTCGCGGCTGACGGTCGAGAATTACTCCGAAGAGAGGGAAAGGATAAACCGGAAGCTCTCCTATCTCACTCTCGAGATAGAGGAGATCGGTCGGGAAAAAGAGGCTATCCGCGCGACGATGGCGCTGCAGGATGCGCAGATCCGAGAAGTTGAGGCGAAGAAGGCTGAACTGGAGGGCGAAAGCCTTGCGATCCAGGAAGGCATCTCCCACAGAAAGTCCGAGATCGAGGATTCACGCGGCGAGGTGACCGATCTCAGGCTTCTTATCACCTCGAACAGGGAAAAGCTGGAGGCGGTCAGAAACGAGATCGAGTCGTCGGTCAGGACGATCGAAGAGCTCAGGCAGAAAAAGGCGGACCTCCAGTCTGAGAAGGAGTCCGTATTCGCCCGCATCTCTCAGCGCGAGTCCGAGATACTGGAACAGGAGGGGAGGCTCAGGAAACTCGTCGCGGACGCGGACGCGGTCCGGATGGAGATCTCCCAGAAGAAGGAAGAGATCGAGCGGGAGAACCAGGACCTCTTCAGCGTCGAGCAGGGGCTGAAGGCGCTCAGGCAGCAGACCGCCGCAATCGCGCACAGGATATCCGACCTAGACGTGGCAAGGGCCGAGCATAAGCTCCGGCTCGAAAACCTGGCCGGGAACGTGCTGAACAACTACGGTAAGGAGATCGGCGAGATCGAAATCGCTGAAGTCACGCCGGAGGAGCAGGAGCGGCTCGGCGAACTGAGGAACAAGATCCAGGAGATGGGGCCGGTGAACCTCGGGACGCTCGAGGAATACGAGGAGCTCAGCACGAGATACGAGTTCATGACGAAACAGCATGAGGACCTCACCAGGTCGATCGCCGAGCTCGAAGAGGCGATATCGAAAATCAACAGCACCACGAGGAGGAAACTCAGGGAGGCCTATGAGATGCTGAATGCAAAATTCGGCGAGGTCTTTACGACCCTCTTCGGCGGAGGCAGGGCCGAGCTCATCCTGACCGACGAGCACAACATCCTCGAATCCGGCATCGAGATCATCGCCCAGCCGCCCGGCAAGAAACTCCAGAACATCCATCTACTGTCAGGCGGGGAGAAGGCGCTTACGGCCCTCTCGATCCAGTTCGCGAGTTTTCTGATCAAACCCACCCCCCTCTGCATCCTGGACGAGGCGGACGCCCCACTTGACGAATCCAATACCGAGCGGTACTCGAAGATGCTCGAAGACCTCTCCTCGCATACACAGTTCATAGTCGTGACTCACAACAGGACCGCGATGAGCGTCGCCCAGCATTTGTACGGTATCACCATGGAAGAGGCCGGCGTCTCGAAAGTGATCTCGATGCAGCTTTCCGAGATCCCGGCGGCATAGAGCGAATGTTTCACCTTTCTGATAATTCGTACCGATGAAAAGACTGGCTGAACTGCTCCCCGGCAGGATGTCGACCCAGCCGGAAGACCTTCTCTGTTACGGATTCGACGCTTCCGGTCTTGAGGCGGCACCCTCTGCCGTTGTCTGGCCCCAGAACGTGGATGATGTGGTGAAGGTCGTCAAATTCGCCTTTGCCGGTGATGTCCCCATAATCCCCCGGGGCGCTGGCAGCGGTATGACCGGGGGGACTGTACCGTCGAAGGGGGCGATTATACTGAGTCTGGAGCGAATGAACAGGATACTCGAGGTCGACCGCGAGAACATGACCGCTCTGGTGGAGCCGGGGGTCATAAACGGAAAGTTTCAGCGGGAGCTTGAGCGGCATAAACTCTTCTACCCCCCTGATCCGGCTAGCCTGCACTTTTGCACAATCGGCGGAAACGTCGCCGAGAACTCGGGAGGCCCCCGTGCGCTGAAATATGGTGTCACAAGGGATTACGTGATGGGCCTCGAGGCTGTGCTGCCTGACGGACGCATCATTCATACCGGGGTGAAGACCGCAAAGGGCGTGGTCGGCTACGATCTTACGCGCCTTCTGGTGGGCTCGGAGGGGACGCTGGCAGTGATCACGAAAATCAGACTCAAAGTACTGCCCATGCCGGACGAGATCGTGACGCTTCTGGCGCTATTCACGGAGGTTGAGAAGGCTGGCGATGCCGTAAGGCTGATACTCGGCCAGGGGATAATCCCAAGGACTCTCGAGTTTCTCGACAGCGGGGCGGTGCATGCGGTCGAAAAATACAGCCCCGTTGGTTTTCCTCAGGATGTCGCCGCCCTGCTCCTGATCGAACTCGACGGACATCCGCAGGGGATCGCTAAAGAAGCGGAGCGGGTGACTGAGGTATGCCGGAAGCTACAGGGAGAGGTGATCATGGCCGAGGACGAGGTGGCGAGGGAGAAGATATGGAAGTCGAGGCGGGCGGTCTCCCCTGCGCTCTATAACCTGAAGCCGGCCAAGATAAGCGAGGATATCGTCGTGCCGAGGAACAGGATCACCGAGATGCTCGGGATACTGAAAAGGCTCGGGAACGAGTCAGGGATCACTATCATCAATTTCGGCCATGCCGGTGACGGCAATATCCATGTGAATCTCATGATCGACAGAAACGACAGGGAAGAGTACGGGAAGGCTCAGAGACTCGTCGCAGAGATATTCAGGGCGACGCTGGATCTCGGGGGCACCATCTCCGGAGAGCACGGCATAGGACTCACGAAGGCCCCGTATATATCGATGGAAATCCCCCCTGCCGAACTGGACCTTATGAAAAGAATAAAGCAGGTCTTCGACCCGAAGAACATCCTGAATCCCGGAAAGATATTCACCGGGTGATGCGGGGTGTTGTGAATTCGGTACCGAAGAAGTAAAATAGAACACAACGAGGGAAACACAAAGGATGACAAAGATAGGAACAGCTTTTGTGGTTGCCGCGGCTTTTTTATGGCTGACCGCGATGGCGCCAAACTCGCAGTCGGGGGGCCCTTATTCGCCGAAGGAAATCGACAAGCTCGACAGGCAGAAAGCCCCTGATTTTGCGCTGAAAGACCTCAGGGGGAATACCGTCAGGCTTTCCGGGCTGAAGGGGAAGGTAGTCCTGCTCAACTTCTGGGCGACCTGGTGCCCGCCATGTGTCGCGGAGATGCCTCAGCTGAATAAACTGTACAAGAAGTTGGGTCCTCGCGGACTCCATGTCGTTGCGGTCTCCACCGACAATTCGATCGGGTATCCCAGGGAGTTTGTGAGCAAGAACGGGATCGACTTCACTGTGCTCTACGATGAAAACCGGACAGTTACGCGGTCCTACAAGGTCTTTTCGATGCCGACCACCTTCCTCATCGACAAAAACGGCATCATCATAGAGAAGTTCTTCGGCGACTACGAATGGGCCGACACCGATATGATGAAGAAGATAGAAAAGCTGCTGTAATTTTTTCTTCCGGGGATTCAGTGCCTTTTATTGGCCAAGACGCTGTCCCGCTCGCGCAAAGATCGTTCCGAGCTTACCACCCATCAACCCTGTCCCAGATCATTCAAATGGGTTATAGCCTGGTTTCTTATAGGGCTTCTCCGGATTGTTAAGAATATCTGGTTTATAGACCTTCTCTGCCCAATCCTCCGGTTTAATTTCCTGCTTGGTACTGTTCATCGCTGACGTGTTCCATCCACTCGGCAGCCTTATCCTCGAGCGGCTCCTGAATTGCGATATGCGTCAGAGCGGTCGTTGCCGTGGCCCCGTGCCAGTGTTTTATACCCGGCGGGATTCGCACAACGTCACCCTCCCTGATTTCCTCGATCGGACCTTCCCATTGCTGGACCCAGCCCGAACCCGCCGTAACGATCAGTATCTGCCCGTAGGGGTGGGTGTGCCATGCCGTCCGTGCGCCGGGCTCGAACGTGACGCGGCCACCGGAGGCGCGCAAGGGATCATTCTCCTTGAACAGCGGATCGATACGTACTGTTCCGGTAAACCAGTCGGCCGGTCCTTTGACTGATGGCTGAGAGCCGCTTCGTGAGATGCTGATCGTCTTCATATTATCTTCCTCCTTTTTTGCCGCATGTGTGCTCACATGCGGCGTGGACTGCTCTGCCCGCCTGTCGGCCAGAACAGTTGCCAATACCTATACCTGTCTTCCTATTTCGTATGCCTGTGTCATTGCTTTACTCCCTTTGATATCTCCCGCCTTCCAGGCGCCGGTTCCATAAATGATCCCTTTTTCTTTGGGTCGGCTCAAGCAGGATGTGAATGCTCTGAATCCTTCCAGCGTTCTCTCCATTGCGTGTTTGCTGGTGTCGGCAGCTGCCACGATGAAATAGAAATCCTTATCCCTGATCTCGGTATAACGGGCGCAGGTCCTATCGATAAGCGTCTTCATCTGAGCGTTCATGGTGTAGAAATATACAGGGGTCGCCATCACAATTACATCGGCGGATATCATCTTATCGAGGATCTCGGCCATATCATCTTTCTGAATACACTTGCCTCCATTGCCCTGAAAGGCGCCGCATCCGCGGCAATAATTGATTTCTTTGTCTCGCAAAAATATCTTCTCCGCCTGATTGCCCGCTTCTTTGGCCCCACGCAGAAACTGGTTGCATAACAGATCGGAATTTCCACCCTTTCTCGGGCTTGCAGACAGTATCAATACCTTTTTTGCCATATGCACCATCCTCTTCACATTTTATCAGTCTTTGGGCAACACATTACTTTTCCAATTCAGAGCCCGGTCCTCTTTTCAAGGGCTTCGGGATACCGGTCCCCCCGGATCGTGATCTTTGAGGCGGCGTTCTCAATCTCGCGGAGGTCGTCCGGCGTGAGTTCGACAGCAACTGCCCCAATGTTCTCTTCCAAGCGCTCCAGCTTCTTGGTGCCGGGGATCGGAACGATCCACGACTTCTGGGCAAGAAGCCAGGCGAGCGCGATCTGAGCAGGGGTAGCCTTCTTCCGATCCGCGATCATGCGTAACAGTTCGACCAATGCCAGATTCGCCTTACGGGCCTCGGGTGTAAAGCGCGGAACGATGTTCCGGAAGTCGGACTTATCGAAGGTCGTCTTCTCGTCGATCTTTCCCGTCAGGAAGCCTTTACCCAAAGGACTGAAGGGAACGAGCCCGATTCCGAGTTCATCGAGCATCGGAAGTAGTTCCTCTTCAGGTCGCCTCCACCACAGCGAGTATTCGCTCTGGATGGCGGTGACCGGCTGGACCGCGTGCGCTCGGCGGATTGTCTTCACTCCAGGTTCAGAAAGGCCGAAGTGTTTGACCTTTCCTTCCCGTATCAGATCCTTCACCGTACCCGCCACATCCTCGATCGGGACGTTTATATCTACACGGTGTTGGTAGTAAAGATCAATAGCATCGACTCTGAGCCGTTTAAGCGAGCCTTCGAGGCTCTGCCTGATGCCCTCGGGCCGGCTGTCCTGGACCTGCTGCCCGTCGGGGCCCACCTTGATCCCGAATTTTGTGGCTATCGCAACCTTTCTTCGAAACGGCGCCAAGGCTTCGCCTACGAGTTCTTCATTGGTATAGGGTCCGTAGATCTCGGCGGTGTCGAAGAACGTGACGCCCCGTTCCACGGCTTTCCGTATAAGAGCGATCATCTCCTGCTTGTCTCCGGGTTGCCCATAGGCTATGCTCATTCCCATGCAGCCGAGCCCGAGAGCCGAGACTTCCAGCCCGCTTTTCCCTAATTTACGCTTATTCATTGTGTCTCCTTTCACCTGTCTATAAACGGACTATTCCGCGAAATCTTCTCAAATCTCTTTGCTGCCCGCTGATGATCTCATTGTAGCGGGATATCACGAATTTGCGCCAAATGACTGCTAATGAGACGGCCTAAACCAGTATTGCCACTGCGCTCGCCAGTAACCAGTGAGGCCCAGTAGGGTCAAACGTTCGGGAGGATCGCCGGCGACGCGACTGTTCTGAAAATGGTGAAAGGTTCGGGGACCATGAGACTCGAGAGATACTGATCAGGATATCCGGAGGCTGCGTCATGCGGCCGGATCAAAGACGTAGTTTCTGCATCCGGAAGCATATCACCCTCATCTCTGGGGCTTGGCCTTCAGATGGCTACCTTGAAAACTTCGTTGAAACTTAAGAGCGCTGCAGTTGCTTCCCCGGTGCTATTTCTTGTCCCTGTCTCCCAGGTAATCCCCCAGCATCCCCCGGCTGTGCTCGTCGTCGTGGCAGTGGATGCAGAGGTTCTCCCAGTTTGATCCGTCAGGCGGGTTATTGCGGTGGTTGCCGTCTTTGTGATGCACCGTCAGGAGATGCCGGTCCTTGTATTCGAACTCCCTCCCGCACTTCGCGCAGACGAGGCCGTGTATTTTGAGGGACTGCTCCCGGTAATCCTCCGCTGGTTTGCCGGCCTGCCTCAGTTCCCTCACTATTTCTTCGACTGATTTCCCGCTGTCTTTCCCGTGGAGAGGTCTATTGTGACGCCCGTGTCTCATATCAATCCCGCTATCGCGCTAACCCGGGAAGCAACTGCGCCAGCCCGCCTGCAACGAACTCAACCGCGATTGCGGCCAGAAGAAGTCCCATCAGCCGTGTAGCGATATTGATACCGGTTTTACTCAGCATTCTGCTTACGGGAATCGCGGCCTTGAGCGCAAACCACGTGAGGAGCGCCACGATAAGGCTGCTGCCGATGATCAGGCCGACATGGAGCGGTTGAAACGACTGGTCCGCATATATAATGACTGTAGATATTGCGCCTGGGCCGGCCAGAAGCGGCATAGCTATCGGCACGACCGCGATGCTCTCTTTCTCTTCGGCCTCTTCGGCCTCTTCCGGCGTCTGCTTGCTCTCGGCGTATTGGGCCTGCATCATTGCGATCGACATCAGAAGCAGGAGGATGCCGCCGCCGACCCTGAAGGAAGCGATGCTGACGCCGAAGAAGTTAAGAAGGGGCTTCCCGAGCAGAGTTGCGACAACCAGCACTATTGCGACGGCCAAGCTTGTCGTCCTGGCGATATGCCGCCTCTCGGTCTCGTCCATCCCGCCTGTGAGGCTTACGAAGATGGGGATCACGCCGAGCGGGTTCACGATCGCAAGCAGGGTCGTAAAAATCTTTATGTATCCGGTCCATTCGATCATAGCATGCCCGTTACTCAATTATATCAACCAAACAGTTGCAGCGAAAAAATATCTGAGAGAGGGCAGGCGTGCGGAGAAAAAGCCATAGTCGAGGCACAGATGAAAACGATGACCGTGCCAGACCATCATTCCAGAAAACCCAACATAAGCTGGTTTTGCGTTTACGTGAATAACAATCAAATTCCGCCGATTGTATGGTGTTTTCCAGCATGTCTGCCCTAGCCTTCTATTCAATATGGGGTCAATACGGGTTCCATAGGTGACACGACACGAGCCGGCCATGGCTCTCCTTCAACTCGGGAATGACCCTGTCGCAGGGCTCGAACCTCCTGGGGCATCTCGGATGGAAAGGACAGCCCGGAGGGATGTTGATAGGGCTCGGTACCTCGCCCTGCAGTGGCGCGGACCTGATCTTCTTCCACCCCTCGGGCCTGATCTTCGGCGCAGAAGCGAGAAGCACTTCGGTATAGGGGTGAAAAGGTTTTTCGAAGAGACCGTCGGTACCCGCGTATTCGACGATCTTCCCAAGATACATGACTCCGACCGCATCGCTGAAATACTGTACGACCCTCAGGTCGTGGCTTATGAAGAGGAAAGATATCCTTGTCTGCTTTTTCAGGTCGGTGAGCAGGTTGATGATCTGCGCCTGTATCGACACGTCCAGCGCCGAAAGCGGCTCGTCCGCCACGATCAGCTCAGGGGACACGGCCAGTGCGCGCGCGATGCATATCCTCTGTCTCTGTCCGCCGCTGAATTCGTGGGGATAGCGGTTCAGAGTTTCTGCGCCGAGCCCCACTTTCTCAAGGACGCCGACTACCGCGTCCTTCATCCCCGTACGGCCGGCGAGTTTATGGATGAGCAGGGGCTCCGATACCGTATCGTATACGGTCCTCCTCGGGTTCAGCGAGGCGAAGGGGTCCTGAAAGATGATCTGGACCGATTTTCTGAAGGCCTTAATTTCGGTGCGGTCCATCGAGAAGATGTTTTTTCCCTTAAAGAGCACAGACCCGGAGGTCGGCTCCATCAGCTTCAGCGCCAGCCTGGCGACGGTGGATTTGCCGCATCCGCTTTCCCCGACCAGCGCAAGGACGCTGTCCTCGCGGAGGGCGAAGTCAATCCCGTCGACCGCCTTCAGGACACGGCGGCCGGACCTGAACGTCTTGCTGACTTCAAAAAATTTTCTTAGCGATTCAGCCCTGAGAAGTTCCATCGTCTCTCCTCAGATCAGTCCGCACCTTACGAAATGGCCTTTTGAGACCTCGATAAGGGGCGGCTCTTTTTCCCTGCATTCGGCGGAAGGCTGTTTCCCGCACCTGTCCGCATACCTGCAACCTTCCGGAAAATCTTCAGGTCGCGGGACAGTGCCCCGGATCGGCTTCAGGGGGATCCCCCTTCCCTTTGGAATGGATTCGAGAAGGCCGATCGTATAGGGATGCTGCGGGTTATTGAATATCTCGCCGGTGTCGGCGAGTTCCACAAGCTTTCCGGCGTACATCACCGCGACCCTCGATGCGTTCTCGGCGATCACGCCGAGGTCATGGGTGATGAAAAGGATCGACATCCGGCGCTCTTCCCTAAGCCTCTGGATGAGCTCGAGTATCTGGGCCTGGATCGTCACATCGAGCGCGGTCGTAGGTTCGTCGGCGATCAGGAGTGCCGGGTTGCAGGCGATCGACATCGCGATCATGACCCTCTGCCTCATCCCCCCGGACATCTGATGAGGATACTCCCTTACCCGTATCTCGGGGGAGGGGATCCTGACCGAAGCGAGGAGTTCGACCGCCCGCTCCATCGCTTCTTTCTTGGTCATGTTCCGGTGAGTCACGAGAACCTCGGCGATCTGGTAGCCGATCGTGAGCACGGGGTTGAGGGAGGTCATCGGTTCCTGGAAAATCATGGATATCTCATTGCCCCTGAGCCGTCTCTTGGATTCTTCGTCCATCTTCAGGAGGTCTTTCCCCCTGAAGTCGGTCCTCCCCGTAGCGTATGCGTTCCGGGGGAGAAGCCCCATGATCGACAGTGCGGTGATGCTCTTGCCGCATCCGCTCTCGCCGGCAAGGCCGAAGATCTCGGATTCTTCTATGGAGAAATTAAGGCCGGATACGACCGGGACGGGTGCGCCCTCTGTCCTGAAGTAGACGCGTAAATCCCTTACATCAAGCAGGGACACTTTCTATTGCTTGTCCTCTTTTTTCAGGAGCCTCAGGTAGTTTTCGGCTTCTTTCAGCCCGGGATTGATTTCGAGGGCCTTTTCCCATTCCTGGAAAGCCAGGCCGGAGAGGCCCTGCATATAGTAGCTCAGCCCTAACTGCACCCATGCAGGTCCGTAACCCGGATTGACCTCTTTCGCCTTCGAGAAATGGATAATCGCCTCCTCGACGAGGCCCTTGTTTCTCAGTGCGATGCCGAGTTTGGTATGGACGTCGGCCAGTCTCGGATGGAGTTTTATTGCCTTCCGGTACTCTTCGGCTGCCTCGTCGTTCATATTGAACTCGAGGTACATGTTGCCCAACCGGTAATGCTCGTTGGCGAGCTTTCCGGCTATATAAGGGTCAATGGCATTCGGGTCCGGGTGCGCAATCTGGGCCGCCATCGAAAAAACTTCCTGGGCCTTCTTGTATTCGCCGAGATCGTTGTAGGTCACAGCGAGGTTGAGAGAGGCCTCGGTATACCGCGGGTTCAGTTCGAGGGCCTTCTCAAAGTGCTCCGCTGCCTTCCTCATTTCACCTTTCATATTGCAGATGATCCCCATCTTATTGTGGACGTCGGCATATTGCGGGTTCCTGGCGATCACTTCCCTCAGGAGAGGTTCTGCCTCGCTCAGTTTGCCTTCGTTGTAAAGCTTCGTGCCGAGTTCGTAGAGTTCATGCAAGTTTGCAGTCATACTTATTTACTATATGGGGAAGGCAGAACTTTGTCAAGAAAAGGCGATCCGGTGCCCTCGTATCAGGCCCGCTGCCGATTGTATGGCGTTTTCAGCCCGTCTGCCCTCGTCTTCTCTACTATGTGAGGACATGAAAAATATGGCAACATCTACGATGATCACCCCGACGGCCGTTCTCTCTTTATCTTCAGAACAAGAAGTGCCGTCATCCCGATGAGAAAAAGGACACCGCCGACCAGCGCCCATATCGCTCCCGGGTCCCTGCTCAACTCGACGAGCGCAACCGGAAAGGGCCGGAACTCGACTGTTTTGACATAGATCCCGAAGCCGCCATGGAACGACGGGCTGTTCGGCCCGATCACGTCCATCCTGGAAAGGCTGCCGCCCTTCAGATACCGTATGTCCGCCGACCAGTCGGTGATATACCCCGAAGGTCCTGCGTCGGCATGGATTTCACCGAAGACTACCGATTCGTTGTTCGGCAGCGGCAGGACCGTGCCCTGCGTCACGTATGCCATGCCTTTGAAGCTTCCATAGGAACTCAGGAGATGACCGAGCAGCACGAAGAGGAAGCCTATATGGATCACCTGGGGTGACAGCACAAGGAGCATATTTCTTGTTCCGCTCTTTTTAATTATTGATTCAACGCTGCAGACGAGCGTGTTGGCGGTGAGAAGCGACAGGACCCCTATCGCGGCCCAGAGCCACCATGTCACGCCGGCAGGGCTCTCCTCAAGCCATTGGAAGAGCGGCGCCATATGCAGGCCCTGAAACTCTTCCCGCAACGGCATGATGATGGAACCGTACAGGAGTATGCATAGCAGCGCAAGAAGCAGCCATATGGCGGTCCTCAATGATGCAAGAAGCCTGACTATCTTCCGTATCATGCCCATATCAAAACGTATGCGAGCTCTTCATAAATAGGCTCACCCCGAGATACGTGAACATCACGATCCCGAAGCCGATTATCCCGAGTATCGCCGAAGGCCGGCCCGACCACCACTGTCTCAGCCTGGCGTGCAGGTAGAGGCTGTAGAAGAGCCAGAGAATTACTGTCCATAGTTCCTTCGGTGTCCAGAGCCAGTAAGTGCCCCATGCGAAATACGCCCATATCCCACCGAAGACCATGGCTGCGGAAAAGAAGCAGTAGCCCACGAGGATTGCCTTGTACTGGAGGACTTCGGCGGTCTCGCTGGGGAGACTTGTACCGGCCGCTCCTCTGTCTTTGTCCTCTTCTCTGACGAAAAGGAATGTGGTACCCAAAACCGCAGCTATTCCGAAGAGCGCATATGAGAAAAAAGACAGGGCAACGTGAGACTCGAACCAGAATGTCTTCAGTACGGGGGGGAGCGGGGCGCTGTGCGGCGGGAAGAAAAGCGACAGTAGGATGAAGACGGCCGACAGGCCCAGCATCGGGAAAAGATGCCTGCGCCTGTTTCTCATCCCGAAGGTAATCGGCAGCGCAAAGAGCACCGTCGCGAATGAAAGGAAATAGAGTGTGTCGTGCGGTCCTATGATCGGCAGCCTGCCGAGTTGTACGCCCCGGTAAAACATATAGGCAGCCTGGACCGCGAAGCCCGCGTAAACAAAAACGGTCCTGGAGTATCCGAAAATATAGAAGAGCGCCGGCAATATGGGCAGGATGATCATGTCCCCTGCCTCCCGGCCGCATATCCGTGCTCTTCAGGCAAAGGCTTTCGCATACGGGACACATAATCGTTCAATAATGCCTCCACTTCTTTGATCTCTTCGGTATCAGGCAGGAGCGCGACAAGCCTGCGGATGAAGTCGTTCTCCGCGAGCAATGCGAACGACGATGAGAAGTTCAGATCATACACCCATGAGAGCTGCGTGAGCTTGAAATCATTCATGTTCTTAAGGAGTGAAAGCGCGACGGATTTCCGGTCCCTTAGGCAGGCGATAGCTTTCTTCGAATATCCCGGCGTTTCGGGCAGACCTAATCCTACCGCTGAGGCCTTGGCGTTTTTGCCCTCGAAGAACCCGAGAAAGATGCGCCATATATCGAGTTTATCCGCGTCACGGATCAAACGAAGGAAGAAAACATCTTCCGGATCCGGCAGGTGCGGGACGGCAAAGGCATTGTGGAACCTGACTGCATTGAGGACAATACGCTGTTCCTCACCGGGCAGGGGAGCGAGGACATTTTTTTCAGTCAGTATCTCCACCCCGAGATTCCCGTGGTTTACCGAAAGGCTGTCCCTGAACGTTTTATACCGTGCGTACTGGGGGAATCTTCCGATGTCGTGAAAGAGTCCGATGGTTTCGGCGATCAGGACTTTGTCAGGGGCCAAACCCTGCTCCCGGGCAAGAATGCGGATTATCCGGCACACCAGGAGGGAATGCTCTTCCTTCAGCGCGATGTTCTTCTGATCTTCGGGGACATGCGAATAGAAGGACCGGACATAGTCCGCAAAAAAGGTCCTGAAGTTTTCGATGTCTCTTTCTGTCATGTTGTCAGAAGGTGTGATCGCAGGGAAGGGCCGTCATCTCCGGAAGGTGCCGCTCTTGCCGCCGCGTTTTTCGCGAAGGAGGATGTCGGAGATCACCATCCTTTTGTCCACGGCCTTGCACATATCATAGATCGTAAGGGCTGTTGCTGCCACCGCGGTCAGTGCCTCCATCTCGACCCCTGTCCGGCCGGTGTTCTTTACCTTCGCCTCGATCGCGATCCTGCGGCGCGCTTCGTCGAATTCGAATTCTACAGTGACTGAGGATATGCTCAGGGGATGGCACATCGGGATGATTTCAGAAGTCTTCTTTGCGGCCATGATCCCCGCAACGCGTGCCACGCCGAGAACGTCTCCCTTGGCTGTGCCGCCTTTCCGAATCATTTCAAAAGTCTCTTTATTCATCGAAACGGCGCCGCTGGCGACCGCCTCTCTTTCTGTCTCGGATTTTGCCGAGACATCGACCATGCGTGCCTGTCCCTGCCTGTCGAAATGGGTGAGTCTCTTCATCCGCCGATCTTCGCCATTGGTCTCCTCTGGCGGCCGCTCAGGGCCAAAGGTCCCTTGCGGGCGAGCGTCTCGCCCATGTTATGGCCTTCCGGCTTAGTCTTGATCGCCAGCCTGAGCAGTCGTTCCAGTTCGGAATCGGGCGCGCCGTTTCTGAGGGCGGTCTTCAGGTCGATCTCGGTTTCGGAAAAGAGGCAGGGCCGGAGCTTTCCGTCCGACGTCAGCCGCAGGCGGTTGCAGTCCGCGCAGAAATGGTGCGTAATTGCGCTAATAAAACCGACCACGCCTCTGGCATCTCCGAGTCTGAAATACCTGGAAGGCCCGTTTTTCCTGATATGGACCGGGACCAGTGGGGCGATTGTCTCTATCTGTCTTTTCAACTCTTCAGTCGAAATATACTTCTCCGGGCTCCAGTAGTCGTTATCGCCGGAGGGCATGAACTCGATAAAACGCACATGATAGTCCGTGGTGAGGGTAAGCCGAGCAAAGTCGCCTACCTCATCGTCGTTGACTCCGCGGACAGGCACCACGTTGATCTTGATCGGCGTGAGCCCGGCCTTCTCCGCAGCGGCGATCCCCCGCATGACGCTTTCGAGCGAACCGCCTCTGGTAATCTCACGATACCGATCGGGTTTGAAGGAATCAATACTTATATTGACCCTGTCCAGGCCGGCATCCGCCAATTCCTGCGCATGTAGCTCAAGTAGTGTGCCGTTTGTCGTCATGCTCAGGTCTTCGATGCCGCGGATCTTCTTCAGGGAGGATACCAGGAAGGAAACGTTTTTCCTGGTAAGCGGCTCGCCGCCGGTGAGCCGGACCTTCTTCACTCCCAGCCCGGCCCCTATCCCGACTATTCTGATAATCTCTTCATACCTGAGTATCTCTTTGTGCGTAGAAGGGACGATCCCGTCGGCAGGCATACAATAGACACAGCGCAGGTTGCAGCGGTCGGTGATCGACAGCCTCAGGTAATCTATCTCCCGCTGGAAATCGTCCTTCAGCCCGCTCATCGCTTTTTGCCGGAAGGCTTTTTGTTGAGCTCTGCCAGTTTTTTCTTCGCAAGTGCCGCATCTTTCGAGGCGGGATACTTATCGACGAGCTTCTTGAGGATCGTCGTGCCTGTCTTTTTGTCTCCTATCTCGAGAAACGCAAGCCCCTGTTTGTAAGAAGCTGTCGGTGCCTTTTCGTTTCCGGGATATTTCTTGAGCAGCGTCTCATACGAGAGGATGGCGCTTTCGTAGTCCTTTCCTGCGTAATAGGTCTCGGCGATCCAGAACTGGGCGTTTCCGGCCAGCCTGTCTTTTGGGAAATCCTTCAGGAAGGCCTCGAATTTTTCCCTCGCCTCCTTGTATTTCCTGTCCTTGAACAACTGGTATGCCGCGTCGTAGTCTGTTGCCTTTTCTGCCGCGGGTTCTTTATGGGGTTCCTCCCCCGGCGCTTCGACCTTCTCTTTTTCAGCGCCGGTCGTAGGCGCAGCGGCCGCCTGCGGGGTTTCCGCAGGCTGGGCCGGTGCCTCGATGGCTGCAAGCTTGTCCTTCAGTGTCTTGACTTGGGACTCCACGGCTGCGATTTGGGCCCTTGCAAGGTCCCTCTCCGCGACCATGTCCCTGAGGGCTTTTTCTGTATTGTATTTGTACTCTTCAAACCTGCCCCGCAGTTCCTGCAGGCTGTTTGAGATCTCGGAAAGCCTCGAATTTATCTGGACCTGGCTGTCTCTCATCGCCGATAATGAATCTTCCTTCACGACGCCGGTGGTCTTTTCTTTCAGCGAATCCACTTCCCTCCGGGTATCGACGGTCTGCTGCCTGACGTCGTTTATATCCTGCTGAAGCGCATCAAAGTCACTCGAAGAAGCGCATGCGGATGCGACAAGGCACAAAAGCAGTAAAAAGAACAGCCTCCTCACTACTTGCCCGCCTTTCCGAGCACTACGAAGTGCGCCCGCCTGTTTTTCGCCCAGCATTCCTCGGTCTGCTCGGTGCAGAGGGGCTTTTCTTCGCCGTAACTGATCGTCTGGAGTCTCGCCGCAGGGACGCCGAGGGACACGAGATAATCCTTTACCGCTTTTGCCCTCCTGTCACCCAGTGCAAGGTTGTACTCGTTTGTTCCACGGTCATCGCAGTGGCCTTCGATCGACAGTTTTACGCCGGAATTTTTTGTCATCCATTCGGCAATGGATTTCAGCTCAGACTTGTATTCGTCTTTTACGTCATATTTATCGAATTCGAAGTTGATGTCCTTGAACAGACCCTCTTTCTCTTCCACGCCGGCAGTCTCTTTCTCCATTGACTTGACGGACTCCTTGCCTGAAGCCAACTTCTGCTCGGTGACCTTCTCAGGCGCCTTCTCAGCGGCCTCTTTTTTCTCCGCCGGTTTCTCGGCCTCCGGCCTTGTCACCTCTTTTTTCGCGCACCCTGCCGATACAAGAGCAACCAATGCAAATAAAACCAGTAACCTTTTCATCCTGTTCCTCCTCCCAATAAAAAAAATTATGATAGAAATTAATTAGGCGACCATCTCGGGCCAAAGGCCTTCAGGTCTTTCGGGGTCACTCTCATCTGTGATTCCCCGTTTGCTCTCATTATATACACGCCCTTCGTACGGTTCCTGTCGGAGGTGAAGACGAGGTACCTTCCGTCAGGAGAAAAAGAAGGGTCTTCATTGTTACCGCTTTCAGTAAGCTGCGTCAGTCCCGACCCGTCGGGTTTTACGATACATATCTGGTTTTTGCCTCCACGGCGTCCTGAAAAGGCGATCCTGTCTCCGCCCGGCGACCATACCGGCGAGGTATTGTAGTTGCCTTCGAATGTCACTCTCCTGGCCTCGCTGCCGTCGGACCGCATGACATAAATCTGCGGGCTTCCGCCCCGGTCGGAAACGAACGCGATAAATTTCCCGTCAGGGGAAACCGCCGGCGAGACGTCGATGCCGTAAGAAGACGTGATTCTCGTCAGGCTGCCGTTGTCGATATTATAGATAAA
>JAKAIZ010000182.1 GCA_021814065.1 Nitrospirota bacterium
GAGCTGAGCGTCGTCGGGCTCCCGCGTGGTCAGCCGCTGAAGGAGCAGCCCCGGCTGGATCATCAGGTTCATGATGCTGTTATCTTTCATCTTCGCAGAGAGCCTCAGCAGTTCGAAGGAAGAGCCGGCGATGAGAGGGATAAGCACGATCCTGGAGAAGAACTTATAGAGGAACTGCCAGTCCTGCGGGATGAACGAAAAGACGAGGATGCTGACGACCATCACGATCATAAGAAAACTCGTTCCGCAGCGCGGATGCAGCGGGCTGTACTGCCTCGCATTCTCGACAGTCAATTCCCTTCCCTCTTCGTAGGCGTGGATGACCTTGTGTTCGGCGCCGTGGTACATAAAGATCCTGGCCATCTCCTTCCATATCCCTATCAGGACAACGTAAAGCAAAAAGATCAGCACCCTGACAATCCCGTCCGTGAGATTGAAGAGCAGGGAGTGCTTCGAAATGCCGTGGAAAACCAGCCCCAGGAGCTTAGTTGCGTACAGGGGCAGGAGGATAAAAAGGCCTATGCCGAGGACGACCGAAACCATGATCGTCAGGGCGATCGACAACTTACTGAGCGGCTTTTCGGCCTCTTCGTCGTATGCCTTTCCAGCCGAAAACTCTATCGCCTTGATGCCGAGCGCAAGAGCCTGAAAAAGCGCGATCACACCCCTCATCACCGGAAGCCTGAGAAAGCGCGGGACCGGCCTTAGCCTTTCCTTCCTGAGATGGATCGTGCCGCCCTGGTCGCGCACCGCGACCGTCCAGTTACCCGGGGACTTCATCATGACCCCTTCGATTACCGCCTGTCCGCCGATATTCTTCAATTCCTTTACCTCTTTATGGTTGTCCAGTTGCGTAATGACCCCTCAGGGCAGAAAAAAACAGGAAACCGCGAAGGTTTCCTGTCCGTTTCATGCCGCTATGCCTATCTACTTCTTTGCGTATTTCTTCTTGAACTTCTCCACCCTGCCTTCTGCGTCAACGATCTTCTGCTTGCCTGTGAAAAAAGGATGACACTTCGAACAGATGTCAAGATGGATCTCCGACCTCGTCGATCTCGTAGTAAAGGTCTCGCCGCATGCGCAGCTGACATTCACTTCTTTGTATTCCGGATGAATTCCTGCCTTCAATTTCTTCCTCCTGAAATTAGATATATAATTTTACAGGATTTCAGCCTTTTTTGGCAACTCTTTTGCGCTGATATCCCAGCTCTGCCGCAGCGCCTTATGCCCCGACGACGCAGACCGTATTTCTGCCCTTCTTCTTTGAATTGTACAACGCGGCGTCGGCCCGCCTAACGAGCGCATCGTGCCCGGCGTCCTGTTCATGCATCTGCAGCCCGGTAACACCCAGGCTTATCGACATCATGACCGACTTCCCGTTGATGGTCTGGAAGCCAGTGTGTTCGACCGCATGCCGGAGCCTCTCGGCAAACTCCTCTGCGCCTTTTGCCGAGGTGCCGGGCAATACGATCATGAATTCGTCCCCGCCATACCGGCCGACGATGTCCGACTTCCTCAGGCAGCATTTCAGTATCTCCGAGATGATACGGAGCGCCCTGTCGCCCTCGGCATGGCCGAAGGAGTCGTTGATCTCCTTGAAGCGGTCGAGGTCGCACAGTATCAGGGACAACTCAGTCCCATACCTCTGAGCCCTGTCTATTTCATATTCCAGCCTGGCGATAAGAGCCCGTCTGTTGAGCAAACCGGTGAGCACATCGGTGTTAGACAGCAATTCGAGCTTTTCTATGAGGCGCTTTCTCTCGTCCTCCGCCTTCTTCCTCCCCGTAATGTCTCTCGTGTACTCGATAACATGCGAAACACTTCCGTCGTCGGCAAGGATCGGATAGGTGTAAATCTCCACCCAGACCTCGGTACCGTCCGGAAAGCTGAGACGCTTGTCCTTCGCGCAGGGATCGGCCGATTCGAGCGTCTTTTTTACCACACAATCATCACATATCGAGGACCTTCTCCATAAGACCTCGTAGCATATCCTGCCGACAAGGTCTTTCACCTCCTTGTTCCTCATCTGTGCGTACGCCTCGTTCACTCTGATTATCCTGAATTCACAGTCGACAATGCTGAAGGGGTCTTTGATGCTGTCGAAGATGGTACCGAGAAACCTTTCCGACTTCCCAGGTTCTTCTCTGTTGGCAGAAACTTTCGCATGCCGGCCGGAGACATTCTTGTTCTTCCGCCGGTCCCCCGAACGGTCCGCTGGAGTTCTTTTCATTTTGTCTCGCGCACCTCTTCCTGCGAACATGGCGTTTAAACCTTTCCAATTATAACAAAACAGCACAAAAGGGGACTACTCGGCCCAGACCATTGATTCTTTTGCCGCCCCGTCTTAGACTTGTACATGGATCAGGTCGAATCCAACCTCAGAGAAACAGTCATGTACCTCTCCGGCGTCATCGGCGAAAGGAGCTACCGGCTGACGGAGAACCTCCTTCGTTCGGCGGAATATATCGAACAGAGGTTCTCTTCATGCGGCTGCGGACCGATGAGGCAGACGTTCACCTACGGAGGAAACACATACTATAACGTATTCGCCGAGGTGAGAGGCACCGGGACCGCCCGCGAAGACGGCCTACTCGTCATCGGCGCACACTACGATACGGTTGCGGGTTCTCCTGGCGCCGACGACAATGCAAGCGGGGTTGCAGGTCTGCTTGAACTTGTGCGGCTTGCCTCGGAAAGGCCCCTGAAACGGACGGTCCGTTTCGTGGCGTTCAGTCTTGAAGAACCGCCGGTATTCATGTCAAGCCGCATGGGGAGCCACGTCCACGCAAAGGGCCTTAGGGATGAGGGAACGGTCTTGTTCGGGATGATCTCACTCGAGATGCTCGGCTATTACCGGAGCGAAAAAGGTTCCCAATTGTATCCGTCTTCTCTCTTCAGGCTCTTTTACCCGGACCGGGGAGACTTCATTTCTTTCGTTGGAAACCTGTCTTCACGGGCGTTTACCGTTGCGGTCACAAAGGCATTCAGGGAGTGCTGTTCAATGCGTGTCGAATCGCTGAATGCCCCCTCCCTCATACCCGGCGTCGATTTTTCGGACCACCGGAGTTTCTGGAAATTCGGCTATCCGGCGTTCATGATAACCGATACCGCCTTCTACCGGAACCCGAACTATCACTCGTCGGGAGATACCCCCGAGACACTCGATTACAAAAAAATGGCCGAATTGATAACAGGGCTTTATAAGGCGCTCGCAGGTCTCTGAGGCGACGAATCCCGCAGTGCTTTCGTGGTATAATCCGGCATGCGGTTCATCGCGGACCTCCATATCCACTCGCGGTACTCGAGAGCAACAAGCAGGGACATGTCGCCCGAAGGCATCTGGCGCTCGGCGCAGTTGAAAGGCATCTCGGTAATAGGCACCGGGGACTTTACCCATCCCGGATGGCTCGGCGAACTCCGGGAGAAGACCGAGCACACCGGCAACGGGCTCTTTTGCCTGAAAAAAGAGTTCCATGCCGATGTGCCGGCTTCCTGTAGAGCAGGTGTCCACTTTCTCCTGTCGGCCGAGATAAGCTGCATCTATCGCAAGCACGGAAAGACACGGAAGATACATTGTCTTCTCTTTGTGCCGGACTTCTCGGACGCAGAACGCATCAATTCCGCGCTTTCGAAGATAGGGAACCTCTCGGCGGACGGAAGGCCGATCCTGGGGCTCGACGCGAAGGACCTGCTCGCGATTGCCCTCGACGCGTCTCCTTCGGGCATTCTAGTGCCGGCCCACGCCTGGACCCCCCATTTCTCGGTCTTCGGCGCTGCCTCGGGCTTCGACGCGCTTGAGGAGTGTTTCGAGGACCTGACACAGAATATCTATGCGATAGAGACCGGCCTGTCGTCCGACCCTCTTATGAACAGACGGCTTTCGCGGCTCGACGACATCACGCTCATCTCGAACTCGGACGCCCATTCACCCGCGAAAATCGGCCGCGAGGCGAATATCTTCGACACGGAGATCTCCTTCCACTCAATGATGAATTCCATCAAGTCGGGAGAGGGCTTCGCAGGTACGATAGAGTTCTTCCCGGAGGAAGGGAAATACCATTACGACGGCCATAGGGCATGCGATGTCTGCCTGGCGCCCGCAGAGACAATAACGCGCAACGGCCTCTGTCCGGTATGCGGCAAGCGGCTGACCATCGGCGTCATGCACAGGGTGGAAGAACTGGCGGACAGAAAAGAGGGCATCCGGCCGAAGGAGGCCCTCCCCTTTCATTCGCTGATCCCGCTGATCGAGATTATCGCCGAGACGAAGAAGGTCGGCGTCAACAGCAAGGCCGTACAGAACGAGTATCTCACCCTGATCAATAACCTAGGGAATGAGTTCTCTATTTTGATGGACCTGCCGCCTGAGACGATCAAGCGGGCCGGTTTTACCCTCTTGGCCGACGCCATAGGCAGGATGCGTGCGGGAGACGTCTCGATCTCCCCCGGATACGACGGCGAATACGGAAAGATACGGGTCTTCGAGAAGGCGGAGAGGAAAGAGATCAGGGGGCAGGGGATGCTTTACTGACCTCATAGTTTGGCGGTCCCAACGGGAGTCGAACCCGTGTTTTAGCCTTGAGAGGGCCACGTCCTAGGCCACTAGACGATGGGACCTATAAAAAGTGAATAGTGAAAAGTGAATGGTAAATAGTAAAAGAACAACGACATGAGAACCGCTCCTTTTACTGATTACTGTTCACTGTTTACTAATTACTGTCGTTATGGCTGGGGAGAGAGGATTCGAACCCCTATAAGCAGATCCAGAGTCTGCCGTCCTGCCATTGGACGACTCCCCAAGCGCAATCCGGAAATATAATTAAACCACAAAACAGGCTCCCTTGTAAACCTTGCAGCCGCCCAAATAAGCACAACAAAGAAGGCGGATGCAGTGAAAAAAGTCCTTACCCAGTCCTCCTCAGTCCCGAAAGCTTTCGTGACCGGGCGGACGGCACCTCATGTCCCGTGTGTGGCCGGTCAACTCGCGGAGAGTACCTGTTTGCGGATTGATTTTTGTTGACTGCAAACGTTATCCTGTCAGGAATAACGCACAAGATAAATATAAACATAAGATAGATACCGTTATTATTTAGGGAGAAGGTAACATCAAAAGCCTCAGCAGAAAATTCTTCTGGATTCTATTCCTCGGCGTCATTTTCTTCTTCGGCTTGCTCACCTATCTCATCCTCCAGAGGGAGAAGACTATCATCTTTTCCATGTACAAGGAACAGTCCCTTCGTGAGGTAAGCGTAATTGCACAGGATATCACGCACATGATGCTGAATTCCAATCCTGACGAAGTCAGGGACCATTTAAAGACCCTGAACAATTCGCACACGGTGAGAGTGGGCGTAGTCGGCCCGCAGGGGACCCCTGCCTTCGGCACAGACCTCCGGGTAACTGAGGAGATCTTTCGCGGGCAGAACGATTACTATGTTACATCGCCAAAAGAGCTCACCTTTTACCGGCCGATAGCGAATGATGCCAGATGCCACCACTGCCACCCGGCAGAAGATAAAAAGAGGGGAATGATTGTGATAAAAACTTCCCTGGCCGAGGCTGAGGCAGAAATCTCCGAAACCGCACGCCGCCTTGTGATATTTGCCTTCATTCTGGGACTCGCGAGCGAGGCGTTTCTGCTGCTTGCCTTGAGGGAAAAAATAATTAACCCGCTGGGGGTCCTGAACCAGGGCGCGCAACTCTTGAAATCCGGGAGGCTCGACCACAGGATAGAACTGAAAACTGATGATGAAATCGGCGCGCTGGCTTCCTGCTTTAACGAGATGGCGGAAAGCATCGAGAGCTCCCATGCGAACCTGGAAAATGCGGTGGGGGAGAGGACAAACGAATTGCGCGTGATCGCCGAACTTTCCTCCGAAGTGTTTAAAGGTGACCTCACCCTATCGGACATAATCGAGCGATTTCTTTGCGCCATAACGGAACAGCTTGGCTTCGACTACTGTTCGCTCTGCCTTGTCGACCGGGAAACGGGCCGCCTCTCGCAGGAATTCAAAAAAGGCATCGGTGACGGCTTCTGCGCTATAGAGATCTCGCTGGCAAGCGAGCATCCTCTCACAAAAACGATCAGGGAGGCCCTGCCGTCGATCAGAAGAGCTGCAGACCTGGGGGCCCCGTCCTCTCCCGCCAACGTCGCCATCGTGCCGATACTCTCTCACCAGAGGAAAAAATGCAGGGAGATCAACCGCTGCACCTACGAAAACTGCCCCGCCTTCTTCAATACCGATGACCGGTGCTGGCTCATCGGGAATACCCTCTGCCGGAGTCCGCAGGCAGTGGCCGGAAATGGCAAGATTTACGGC